>NZ_JBMDJJ010000001.1:0-367184 GCF_057809135.1 Chryseobacterium sp. FG46
AAACGAAGTGGCTTTGCGAACAAAAAAATAGATTTTTATCATAATTACTTTGCGAACCTAACGTTTAAAACTATCCGAAGTCTTTATTACGCAATAATCATTAAGATAGATTGATTTGTGAATATTAAACGCTGGGTTCGCAAAGATATAATGACTACGAAAATTTAAAACGATCGCAAGGGCGTTTCACTCAGCGAGATTATATTATTAGTGAACTAATTTATCCATGTATAAATGAAACAGTGAGTATATAAAGTACTATCATTCGCTAAACGAAGTGGCTTTGCGAACAAAAAAATAGATTTTTATCATAATTACTTTGCGACCCCAGCGTTTAAAACTATCCGAAGTCTTTATTACGCAATAATCATTAAGATAGATTGATTTGTGAATATTAAACGCTGGGTTCGCAAAGATATAATGACTACAAAAATTTAAAACGATCGCAAGGGCGTTTCACTCAGCAAAATACGCTGTCATTCGCTGAACGAAGTGGCCTTGCGAAAGAAAAATAGAGTAGTATCATTAATCCTTTGCGAGCCCGGCGTTTAAACTATTTATTGTGCTGGTTCAGACAAAGGTGTAGCAGGAGTTCCGCTGTAGAAAACAATTAAAGTCACTCCTTTATCTCCCGTTTTTCCTCTGTGGCCCACATTCACCATCTCGGGCAGCACCTCACCTTTACGAATCCATTGTGTTTTGCCGTCTTCTTTTCTCTCCACCTGAATTTCTCCTTTTTCTACATAAGCAGCGTTAATAACAGGATGCTTATGCCAGTCTAAAGCTTTGTTGGGAGGTACGGCAATTTTAAGAACCGAAATTTCCGGCTGTGTAGTAGGATAGGCAGGATATACGGTTCCATCCCATGATTGGGTTGTTTTTAAAAGTGTCACCGATTCTATTTTATCAGAATATTCTGACTGTGGTTCGTTGGAGGAATTGTCACATGAAATAAAGAGGCAAGAGGAAACAACAAAGAAAGTTGCAGCAAACAAATTTTTTTTAGTCATAAGCTTCATATTTATATTTTGGTTTGGATAATCCGTTATACAAAAATAACTAAGCTTATTTAATTTCTCTAATGTTTGAATTATTTTTTTTTATTGATTGGATTAAAACTCAGTCTGTAAAAAATATTTCTCAAAGAAAACATTTGTCATAAGTTTAAAAGTTTATTTTTTATATTTTTGCTTCCAAATTAGAAAAAAATGAAAAAAGTATTAGCAATCGCATTTATCGGAGGTTTATTATTAGCAAGCTGTTCAAAAAAAGTAGATCACTCTTTACAGGACAGCAACACAATGCTTGAAGAGCCAGCAGCAACTACTGTTGTGGATTCTACTGCTAAAACTGCTGCTCCAGCTGCTGCAACTCCGGCTGCTCCAGCACCAGAAGCTGCTAAAACAGATTCTACAGCAAAGAAATAATGAAAAAAATACTTTTAGCAGGAACTTTGGGTCTTATGATCATTTCCTGTTCTAAAAAAGAAAATACAGCAGAATTGGCGTCTTCTTCTGAAGCAGTTGCTGTTTCAGAACCTGCTCAATCTAATCTTTCAGGTGAGCAGATCATGGAAACATTGGATTGCTCAGGATGCCATTCTGTTAATGAGAGAATGATAGGACCTTCTTATAAGGAAATTGCAGGAAAGTACTCTGAAAAGGATACGGAGCTGCTGGCTTCCAAAATTATAGAAGGCGGAAGTGGAGTATGGGGAAGTGTGCCTATGGCTGCCCATCCACAGGTATCTAAAGAAGATGCCAAAAAAATGGTGGAATATATTTTAAGTCAGAAGAAATAAAATATGTCCGCTGAAAAATCCAGTCTGCACACAAGAAATCTGCATCGTAATCCTTATGATTTTGATCAGCTTATTTCTTGTGTGCCGGAACTGAAACACTATGTTTTTACAAATGCTTATCAGACGGTAACCATTAATTTCAGCATTCCAAAAGCAGTCAAACTGCTCAATAAAGCCTTACTCTTACATTTCTATAATATTAAAGGCTGGGATATTCCCGACACTAATCTTTGTCCACCGATCCCTGGAAGAGCAGATTATGTACATTATATTGCGGATCTTTTAGGAGAACAGCTTGATACAATTCCGGCAGGAAACTCTGTAAAAGGACTTGACATAGGAACAGGAGCCAATCTTGTGTACCCTTTAATCAGCCACAGATCTTATGAATGGATGATGACGGGAACAGATATCAATCAGGATTCTTTGAAAAATGCTCAGAATATTTTAGATCAAAATCCGGATCTGTCTTCCGTTATTCAACTGAAAAGCCAGCCTGATGCAGATCATATCTTTGTCAATATCATCAAACCTGAAGACAGATTCATTTTTACAATGTGCAATCCTCCTTTTCATGATTCTGAAGAGTCCTTTGTAAAAGGAAATATCCGAAAAACAAAGAACCTTAAAATCTCAAAATCCAAACAGCCTTTACTGAATTTTGGCGGTCAGCAGTCGGAATTATGGTGTGAGGGCGGTGAACTGGCTTTTATCACCAAAATGATCAATGAAAGTTCATTATTTTCATCGCAGGTTCTTTGGTTCACGTGTCTGGTTTCTAAAAAAGACAATCTCAATAAGCTTACTAACCTTTTGAAAAAAGTCAAAGCTGTAGAAGTCAAAACGATTGATATGGCTCAGGGACAAAAGGTAAGCAGAATGCTAGCCTGGACGTTTATTCCTCAAAAGGACAGAAAACCCTGGTTTGTTTAAAGTTCAAAGTTTAAAGTTTCTAGCATGATAGCTCAAATTATGAAACTAAATTAACTAATAATAGGGTGCCTTGCTAAATGAAACTGCTTTGCGACCGTTTTTTTACCATTATAATAATAATCTTTGCGACCCCCAGCGTTTAAATACCTCAATTGTTGATTTCAATACTTTATAGCCCTTATCTCAAATCGATTCCCTGTTCACTTTTTAAAATTTCTGAAAAAAGGCATTGATGGTCAGGTCAAAAATGCCTAAATTTGTACGCTTTTAGAAAAATAAGAAATGCAATTATCAGAACAAGAAATCATTAGAAGAGAAAAGCTGAATAAGCTTACTGAAATGGGGATTAATGCGTTCCCTGCGGATGAGTATACAATCACAGATACTACAGAATCTATAAAACAGGACTTTTCTGAAAGTAAACAGGTAAAGGTTGCTGGTAGATTAATGTCCCGCAGAATTCAGGGGAAGGCTTCTTTCGCAGAATTGCAGGATTCTAAAGGAAAAATCCAGGTTTACTTCAACAGAGACGAGATCTGTCCGGGTGAAGATAAAGAACTATATAATGAAGTATACAAACACCTATTGGATATTGGTGATATTATCGGTATCGAGGGAGAATTGTTTACCACTCAGGTAGGAGAGAAGACCGTTTTAGTAAAAAACTTTACCCTTCTTACAAAGGCTTTACGTCCGCTGCCTCAGGCTAAAACTGATGAGAACGGAGTAGTACACGATGGTTTTACAGATCCTGAATTAAGATACAGACAGCGTTATGTAGATTTAACGGTAAATCCACAGGTAAAAGAAATTTTCGTGAAGAGAACAAAACTGTTCAATGCCATGAGAACATTCTTTAATGACGCTGGATATTTTGAAGTGGAAACACCTATTTTACAGTCAATTCCTGGTGGAGCAGCAGCAAAACCGTTTATCACGCACCACAATGCATTGGATATTCCATTATATTTAAGAATTGCCAATGAATTGTATCTGAAAAGACTGATCGTAGGTGGTTTTGATGGTGTATATGAGTTCTCTAAAAACTTCAGAAATGAAGGGATGGACAGAACACACAACCCTGAGTTTACCGCCATGGAAATCTATGTAGCCTACAAAGATTACAACTGGATGATGGATTTCACGGAAAAATTACTGGAATTCTGTGCTATCCAGGTAAACGGAACTACAACGGCGACGTTTGGAGAACACAATGTAGACTTCAAAGCTCCTTATCCAAGAGTTTCCATGACAGAAGCGATCCTTAAATTTACAGGATTCGATATTACTGGAAAAACTGAGAAGGAATTATACGATTTTGCCAAGTCTATCGGTATTGAAGTGAATGAGACGATGGGTAAAGGAAAATTAATTGATGAGATCTTCGGTGAGAAATGTGAAGGAAACTTCATTCAGCCGACTTTCATTACAGATTATCCGATCGAAATGTCTCCATTAACAAAGAAACACAGAAGTAAAGAAGGCTTAACAGAACGTTTTGAATTAATGGTATGCGGTAAAGAAATCGCGAATGCCTATTCGGAGCTTAATGATCCTATTGATCAGAGAGAACGTTTTGAAGCACAGATGGCTTTATCCGAAAGAGGAGATGATGAAGCCATGTTCATCGATCAGGACTTCTTAAGAGCGCTGGAATATGGTATGCCTCCAACTTCAGGATTAGGAATCGGTATGGACAGATTAATCATGTTCTTAACGAACAATGCGTCTATCCAGGAAGTGTTATTCTTCCCTCAGATGAGACCTGAAAAAGCAGTTCCACAAATTGAATTAGGGGAGGATGAAAAAGTAATCCTTGAAATCCTTAATTCTCAGGAAGAAGCAATGTCTTTAGCGGAAGTAAAAGAAAGAAGCCAGTTATCCGGTAAAAAATGGGATAAAGCTTCCAAAACTTTAACAAAGAATAATATTGTGAAAGTAGAGAAAATTGACGAAAATCTTTTGATGAAATTGGCTTAAGATTACCAAAATTAAAAATATTGGGAGGCTGTCTAAAAATAGACAGCCTATTTTTTTGATTTAGGTGTCAATTTATCATCATTTTGGTATTAATTTTTTTTACATTTGTTAAAATTAATATCATGAAAATAATAATTACATTTTTTATACTATTGTTCATTAATGTTCATTCACAATATACCGTAGGCATAGATCCTTCTTATCAAGCTGGTTTAGGTGAAAGTCTTCAGTTTAGGCGTGTAAGTAGCTCGGCAACTCCACAAGGATATGCATATTTCTATGGATATAATACAGTAAGTACATATATTTATTTAAGAAAGTATTTACCTACTGGCTTTCTTGATACGAGTTTTGGCAATAATGGAACGCTTGATTCTGTGTTATCTGGTGGATCTCCATATATACAAGCAAATGATCAGGCAATTTTTTTAGTTAATGGTGATAGAATTGCTAAATATGATACTAATGGAAATTTGGATTCTTCATTTGGGATTGGGGGTTATTTGGATTTATATTATCATGTTCAGAAGGTTTCTATAAATGATGACTCTACTTTATTGGTGCAAGTAAATAATGTATTGAAGAAAATTACTTTTGCGGGTCAAATAGTTACTAGTTTCCCGGAAATTCCTGTTTATTCATATAAATGTACCAATTCAGATATCATTGTAAAAAGTTCGTCTACAGTTACAGAATATAAAAAATATAATCTTGCTACAGGTGTACAGGACATAACATTTGGTACTGGAGGTATAGCTAATTTTACGGGGGATGATATAAGTGTTAATAAAAATACCGGAGAAATTTTTACATATTCTACTAATTATCCTATAAAGGTTACTAAATATTCGTTCAATGGGACTTTAGTAACATCTTTTGGTAATGCAGGTGTAGTAACTTATAGTTATCCGTCCACTCCGTTATTTTATCAAGGAGGGACTGTTATGGGAATGGAATTTGATTCTAATAATAACATTTATATATATGGAGGAAGTGATGCTGGAGTTGATGGTTTCTATAAGACTGCTTTTATAGTAAGATTTACTTCAAATGGAACAGCAGATCTCAGCTTTAACAATGGTGAGAACCTTTATTACCGACAGGGTCCCGAGATTATTAGTATGAAGCTCCTAAACGATAGTACCTATTTGTGCTTTAATACATGGCACATAGGACATATGAACAATATTTCTTTGGGAACAACTCAATATATTAGAACATTAGGTGTTTTAGGAACTAGTGAACAGAATAAAGGTGATAACTATCTGGTTTACCCAAATCCTGTAAAAGATATTCTTAGTATTACTTTAAATCCTAATGAGAAATTAGAATATGCTGAGCTTTTTGATACAAGTGGTAGATTATTAAAAAAGATTTCTTCTGAGAAAAGTAATATTTCAAATCTTGAAAAAGGAATCTACTTTTTAAAAACTAAAACAAATAAAAAAAATTACCAAACTAAGCTAATAAAGGAATAATTATATAAAAAAGGTACAGAACTATTCTGTACCTTTTTCTTTTTTCCATTTCCGAAGCTGTACCCTGAAATTTTTAAACGGAGCTATGGTATTGATATGAATCCATTTCCAGACCGGCCATAGTGCGGGTGTAGTTGCCCATTTTCTCTGTCCGGGAGTAAATAATGTGTCATCATTGAGGCTTTCTATCCAGTTGATAATTTCATCAACCTGATTTCGCAGAAGTCCTCTTTGCTGTTGTAAGGTATGAGAGCTATATTGATCATAAAAAGATTGGTAGAGACCTTTTAAATTATTCCATTTGTATTCAGGAGTGGGAGTTTTTACTTCTAATCCTTTGCTTTCGTCAGATTCCCATTGTAAGAGTAGGTGAGTCCAGCCCAGCTGATAGGAGATATTTTGCGATGGCGTTTTGTCAACTCCCGGTTGAACAAGATCTTTATCGTTTTCTGTAATATCATCAAATTCCTGATCGTAAAGCCGGAATCTTTTCCTAAGCTCTTCAATAAGTTCTGCCTTATGCTTATAACCCTGCATACTCACTATTTTCTCAACTTACTGAAAGAAGCCATCAGATAAAATAAAAACGGAAGAATAAATAATGAACCCAGCATCAGTGCCCATCCCAATGCCGCAATGGTTTTCTCAGGAGCCATATGTTCCAGTAATGAAAGATGCTGTCCGTTTCCTAATAAAATAATATCCGGATTATGCTGATACGTTGCCGCTACTAAAATCATCACCATCTGGAATCCTGCCAAAGCACGCACCGGAAGCAGTTTCTGACGGTTCATCGCTCTTAGAATAAGCAACAAGGCAATGGTGGCAAAAGCAATCGCCATAATACCCAAAGGCTTTGAAAATACCCACATTAAAAGTGGAATATCGGAAATATAAGCGGTTACGAATACCAGTATTCCGGTTATCACAACAAAGATCATCGTCTGCTTGGATTTTCTGATCATTAACAAAAGATCGGCCTTATCACGGGTTTCTCTTAATGAAAAGATAGAAGCAAGATAAGCACAAAGGGCTACCGTAAATAAACCTACGGAAACTCCAAACCAGTTCAGCCAGCTGAACACATACAAATCCAGAAAACCTACAGCATCAGGATTGATAGAATGTGAAACCGTAGCAGCAGCAATTAATCCCAAAAAGAAAGGAGTTAAAAGACTCGCATAATAGAAAATCTGGGTATATAAAACCTGCCAGTTATCCTTTACAGCATCATAATGTCTGAAGGTAAAGGCTGTTCCCCTTGCAATAATTCCCAAAAGCATCAGTACTAAAGGAATATGAAGGTAGGTAGACATGGTGGTATAAATCTCAGGAAAACCAACGAAGAGAATTACAATCGCAATGATAAGCCACATATGATTGGCTTCCCAAACAGGGGCAATAGATTCATACATGATTTCCTGGGTCTTATGGCGGGCTTTTTTATGGGTGAAAAGCTCCACAATTCCAGCTCCGAAATCAGCTCCGCCCAGAATAATATAAAGACAGATGGATAGCCAGAGAAAACCTATTACAATGTAAATCATGATTTTTTGTTTTTATCGTTAAACTGAGCATCGGTAGGATCGTAAAGCTTCGGTACCATTTGAATCTGTCTCTTTAAAAGGAAAACAAGGATCAATGATAATGATACGAAAATAACAGTAAAGAAATAGAATGAATACTGTATTCCCGGCATAGGAGTTACAGCGTCTGCTGTCCTCATGATTCCATAAATAATCCAAGGCTGTCTTCCGACTTCTGTTACTGTCCATCCCGCTTCTAAAGCAATATATCCGAAAGGTGTTGCAATTAAAAAGGTTTTTAATAACCAGTTTTTACTCAGCCATTCTTTTTTGAAGAAGAAGGCATACAAATAAATAGCGCCAATACCAATCATCACCACTCCAAAGAAGATCATGATCTGAAAAGCATAATGAACAACTGCAACCGGAGGCCATTCATCTCTCGGAAAATCTTTAAGACCTTTTACTTCAGCATTGAAATCATTGCTCACCAGAAAACTTAACACTTTTGGAATTTTTACCGCATATTTCACTTCTTCTTTTTCCTCATCAGGAATTCCCCCGATTACAAATGAGGCCCCTTTTTCAGTTTCAAAGTGAGCTTCCATAGCCGCCAGTTTGATAGGTTGTCTTTCTGCTACCGATTTTGCAGCAACATCGCCACTTAAAGGTGCTCCGAATGCACCGATCAAAGCAAAACCTACGGCAATTCTAAAAGCTTTGGTGTGAAATTCAACATTTCTTTTTCTCATAATCATAAAAGCATGTACTCCAGCTACAGCAAATCCTGTTGCACAAAATGCCGCAACCGTCATGTGAAGAGCCTGCGGAAACCACGCATCATTGAACATCGCTTTGATAGGATCTATATTAAGATACTGTCCATTAATATAATCGAAACCGGTGGGAGAGTTCATCCACGAGTTGGCTGCTACCACAAGAATTCCGGAAGCAAGTCCGCTTACTCCTACAAGGAATCCGCAGAACCAGTGAAACCATTTATTGAATCTTTCCCAGCCATATAAAAAGAAACCGATAGCAATTGCTTCAATGAAAAAGGCTGTTCCTTCCAGAGAGAAAGGCATTCCGAAAATAGGACCGGCATGTTTCATAAATCCAGGCCATAAAAGCCCCAGTTCAAAGGAAAGCATCGTTCCCGAAACTGCTCCTGTAGCAAAAAGGATGGCAACCCCTTTGCTCCATGCTTTTGTTAATCCTTTATATACTTCATTATTGGTTTTAAGATATTTCCAATGGGCAAAAGCCATCAGAAAAGGCATCACCATACCCACACAGGAGAATATGATATGAAAGCCCAGAGAAAGTGCCATCTGAGCGCGTGCTGCTATAAAATCATCCATAATATCAACTTTTCAGTAAATAAATTTACGCATAAATTATTGATGTTGAATATGATTTACAACAGTTGCTATCTCAACAATACATTTTAATTTTGATTCTTTTACCGGCTCACCAATCCTTATGTTTTTCTAAAGAAAACTCTACATTTTTTTGACACTTTTTAACTTTCATACCTCGAAAAAAATCACGATATTTGTAAGTCTTTGCATATAGCAGGATTTTTAATTTTTAATATGAGTCAAAAACAATATACAGCTAGTAGTATTCAGGCATTGGAAGGAATGGAGCACGTTCGTATGCGTCCTTCAATGTACATTGGTGATGTAGGAGTCAGAGGACTTCACCACTTGGTTTATGAAGTAGTAGATAACTCTATTGACGAGGCATTGGCAGGATACTGCGACACGATCTTCGTTAGCATCAAGGAAGGAAACGGAATTGAAGTAAGTGATAACGGTAGAGGTATTCCGGTTGATTTCCACGAAAAAGAACAGAAATCTGCCCTTGAAGTTGTAATGACAAAAATTGGAGCCGGAGGTAAGTTTGACAAAGACTCTTATAAGGTTTCAGGAGGTCTGCACGGAGTTGGGGTTTCTTGTGTGAATGCACTTTCCAACGAGATGATCACTACGGTTTACAGAGACGGAAACGTTTACCAGCAGATTTATTCAAGAGGAAAAGCTCAAACAGGTGTTGAGGAGATTGGTCACAGTGAAAAAAGAGGAACCAAGCAGTTTTTCCAGCCGGATGATTCCATCTTCACAGAATTAATTTATAATTACGATACATTAGCAAGCCGTTTAAGAGAGCTTTCTTACCTTAATAAAGGAATTACCATTACATTAACGGATGAAAGAGAAAAATTGGAAGACGGATCTTTCCGTTCAGAAGTTTTTCATTCTGAAGGGGGATTAAAAGAATTCGTTGCTTACATTGACGGAAACCGTGAGTCTATCATGGAACATGTAATCTTCATGGAAGGAGAAAGAGATGATATTCCTGTAGAAGTAGCAATGCGTTACAATACTTCTTTCAACGAAAATCTTCACTCTTACGTAAACAACATCAACACTCATGAGGGAGGAACTCACTTAGCAGGTTTCAGACGTGCTTTGACGAGAACCCTTAAAAAATATGCTGATGATCTGGGGATTCCACAGAAAGAGAAAGTAGAAGTTACAGGAGATGATTTCCGTGAAGGATTAACAGCTGTGATTTCTGTAAAAGTAATGGAACCTCAGTTTGAAGGACAGACTAAAACAAAACTAGGAAACTCTGAAGTTTCCGGAGCGGTAGATAAAATTGTTGGGGAAATGCTTACCAATTTCCTTGAAGAAAACCCTTCTGAAGCTAAGCTGATTGTTCAGAAAGTTGTTTTGGCCGCAAAAGCAAGACAGGCTGCTAAAAAAGCCCGTGAGATGGTTCAGAGAAAATCTCCGATGGGAGGTTCTGGTCTTCCTGGAAAACTATCTGACTGTTCATCAAAAGACCCGGCAGAATCTGAAATTTTCCTTGTAGAGGGAGATTCCGCAGGTGGAACAGCTAAGCAGGGAAGAGACAGACACTTCCAGGCTATCCTTCCATTGAGAGGTAAAATTTTGAATGTAGAAAAATCTATGCTTCATAAAGTTTATGACAATGAAGAAATCAGAAATATCTACACTGCTCTTGGAGTTTCTGTAGGTACAGAAGAAGATAGTAAAGCATTGAACATGGCTAAGCTAAGATACCATAAGATCGTTATCATGACCGATGCCGATATTGACGGATCTCACATTTCTACATTGATCCTTACTTTCTTCTTCAGGTATATGAAAGAACTTATTGAGAACGGATATATTTATATTGCCCAACCTCCTTTATACCTATTAAAGAAAGGAAACAAAAAAGTATATGCATATAATGAAAAAGAACGTGAAGAGTTTACTTTAGAAATGGCTCCGGACGGTAAAGGCGTAGAAGTACAGCGTTACAAAGGTCTTGGAGAAATGAACCCTGAACAGCTTTGGGAAACTACCCTTAATCCGGAGCATAGAATCCTGAAACAGGTAACCATTGATAATGCAGTGGAAGCAGACAGTATTTTCTCCATGTTGATGGGAGATGAGGTTCCGCCAAGAAGAGAGTTCATCGAGAAAAATGCGAAATATGCAAAAATTGATGCATAAACGTTTTTAAAAATATAATAAAAAAGCTTCTAATTATTTAGAGGCTTTTTTTATATTTGGATAAACCAAAAAAATAATAATATGTTAACTCTTTTACAAACAGATCCTTACAACGGGATGGATGCAGCTTCTGGAGCAGTGGCTGCAGGATTAGGAATCGGAACCATGTTCTTCGGCTTACTTTGCTATATATTCTATGGATACTGCATGTACAAAATCTTCCAGAAAGCAGGAAGACAAGATGCCTGGGCTGCCTTTATTCCTATTTATAATACCATCGTATTACTGGAAATTGTTAAAAAACCAATTTGGTGGATTATTCTTTTCTTTATTCCATTGGTGAATATCTATGCATGCTGGGTTGTATATGACAGGCTTGCCAAAGGTTTTGCCAAAGAGACTCCTCTATACACAATTCTGATTCTCCTTTTCGGATTTATTTTTATTCCTGTATTAGGACTTGGAAACGATCAGTACGATAGTAAACTGGTTCCAAATGATTAAAAAGTAACACAAAAAGCTTAAAGACTTCAGAAATGAAGTCTTTTTTATAAATAATTTTTCAATTGTAGAATTTATGGTATTTCTTCTTATTATTAATTCTACATTATTTAAATTGCACGAATTGTGATTTATTTTAAATTTGAAATGCAGACAAGATGAAGTTTATCCCTTCATAGGACAGAATAGATACAACCTTCACCCAATATAGAATGCGTATAAATATCCTGTTTTTAACTTTTCAAAATTTAATAATGGAAAGATGTAACGTTTTCATTTTATTATAGTTATATTTATAATAATGCTTTTTTAAGTATGAGGTTGAGGCTTTATATGTTGAAGTCTTTTATATTTTTTTAACAGTTATTAGGATTTTATTATTTTTGTACAATCTTAATAACTATGATGAAAATATTAGTCTTTGGGGCTTTATCTACTGCCTCATTATATTTCGCACAGAGCTATCCTGCCTCTGCTATTCCGGAGAATTTAAAGAAAAATGCTGATGTTGTTATTCGAAAGGATTTTACAACAGTCCAGATCCATAAAATTGATGAAATAAAATATCAGAAAAATAAGGTAACTACAGTTTTAAATAAAGATGGTGATAGTGAAGCAGTAGCTTATATTTCTTATGATAAGTCAAAAAGTATTTCGAACATAAAAGTTACGATTTATGATGAAGCCGGAAAAAAAATTAAAAGTATTTCAAAATCTGATTTTAAAGATGTAGCCAACAATCCTCAGGGTGTTTTTTATTCTGATAACAGGATACTGGTTTATTCATATACGCCGGTTCAATACCCTTATACTGTTGATTTTTCGTATGAAGCGGAAGATGAAGATACTGTTTTCATCCCGGATTTTGTACCGTTTACTTCTACTAAGATATCTCTGGAAGAAGCACAGTTCAAAATCATTAACACTTCGGGAATCGAACTTCGATCTAAGATTTATCCTTCAAAATATAATTATGCATCTGTAACAGAAAGCGGTAGTGCAAATGATAAAACCTATTCGTATAAAAATGTACCTGCTATAGATGATGCTTTTATGATTCCACAGCCTGTTAAAATTTTACCTGCAGTTAATTTTGCTTTAGCAAAATTCAGCCTGGCAGGAAAGCAGGGAACTTTAAATAACTGGACAGATTTCGGGACATGGATTTACAATGATCTTTTGGTACCTGTTTCAGCATCTACTCCTGCCATTAAAGCTGAAGTAGCTTCTTTACAATTACAAGGGTCTGTAGAAGATAAAGTAAAGAAAATTTATCAGTACATGCAGAACAAGACCCGATATATAGCCGTTTCATTAGGAATAGGAGGCTGGCAGCCCATGTTGCCGGATGAAGTTCAGAAAAAAGGATACGGAGATTGTAAAGGACTCACAAACTATATGAAAATCCTTTTGAACGAAGCAGGAATTCCTTCCCATTATTGTATTATCAATTCCAGTCGTTCACAGGTTTCCTTTGATCCGGAATTTCCGTCCATGGGCGGGAATCATATTATTCTGATGGTTCCGACGGAAAAGGGAAATATCTGGCTTGAAAATACTTCTCAGCAAATTGCTTTTAATCATTTAAGTTACGGCACTACGGACAGGAATGTGCTTGCGGTAACTCCAAAAGGAATTGAGCTTATTAATACCCCTGTTTATAAAGCCGAACAGAACAAAGAAAAACAAATATTGAGAGTTAACCTTAATGAAGATAACAGCATAATTGGAACAGGAAATTTTTCTTATACAGGCAACCAATATGATTATAATTTAAGATTTGTCAATCTTAGTCCTAAGGAAAAAAATGATGCACTGAAAGGAATATTTGATGTTTTAAACTTTGAAAAAGTTGAAATGAAAAACTTTAATAATGACAGAGATAATGCTGTTATTACCTATGACATTGATTTTAAAACCAATAATTTTTCCAAAAAAGCGGGAAACAGCCTTCTTTTCAGATCTGTGCCTATTTTTACTGATGCTGTCTTTAAAACTGATGAAAGCCGCGAGCTTCCTTTTGAAGTCGGTATGTCTTATGAGGACGAATACGAAATTGCGTTTGTCCTTCCTTTAGGTTATAAAGTGGATGAAACTCCGGATAACTCAACCATCACTTCTGAATTCGGATCTTATAAACTAAGTTTTGCTACAAGTGAGGGACAGGTAAAAGTAACCAGGAAGATGCAGATTAATAAGGGATTATATCCAAAAGAAAAGTACAATGATTACATCAGTTTCAGAAAGAAAATTCTGAATATGGACAACTCAAAAATTTTAATAACAAAAATATAACCATGAAAAAAATTATAGTATTGCTTCTTTGCTCTGCTAATACAATATTGATCAATGCTCAGAAGAAATATGAATTTCTGAATCCTCCTAAATTTAATGATGCAGATTTATCTAAAGCAAAATCTTTATTAGATGAAAATGCTCCGGCCGAAATTTTATACAAATCTGCTTATTTTATGGTGGATGCCAATACAGGCAATCTGCACAAAAGATATTTTTACAGAGTTAAGATTTATAATAAAGATAAAGCTGAAGACTGGTTGAATCTTGAAATTCCTATTTATAATGTTGGAACCAACAGAGAATCACTAGGGAAATTCAAAGCTTTTACCTATAATCTTGAAAATGGAACTACGATTCCTGTAAAAGTGGAAAAAAGTTCTCAATATAAAAGTAAAGAGAATAAATATGTTACTTTAACAAAATTTGCTTTTCCAAGCGTGAAAAACGGATCAGTCATAGAATATCAATATGAAATAATATCTCCGTTTCGATTTATGATTCCAGAAGTATTGATAGAATCTGATACTCCTTCACTGAATACGGAATATGTTTTTGATACGCCCATCAATATGTCTTATAATGTAAACTATACGGGAGGAATCAGCCCCAAGTATAGAGAAATGGAAGAAAGATATCTGTACGGAGCTCAATACAAAACCTTTAGGTTTGCTTATGAAAATCTGAATGGTTTTAAAACTGAAAAATTTGTAAGAAACGATAGAAATTTCAGAACAAAAATCAGCGCTGAGTTAAATTCTACTAATTTCGGCGAGCTTAAACTGTATTCATCTTCATGGGATCAGATTGCAAAGAGATTGTACGATAGTGAGGATTTTGGAGGTGAAATAAAAAGAACAAAACTGGCAAAAGAAAATATGCCGGCAGGAGTTTTGGAAATGAAAACTGACCTTGAAAAAGCAAATGCTATCTTTTCATATGTTCAAAAGACTTTTACCTGGAACAAAGATAAAGGTATTTATACCGAAGATGGAATTAAAAAGCTGTTGGAAACTAAAACGGGGAACGCTGCAGAAATCAATCTTTTTCTGGTTATGATGCTTCGCGAAGCTGGTCTTAAAGCAGATCCGTTGGTTATTTCTACAGTAGAGAACGGATTGATCAATCTGGTATCACCTAATATTTCCAATATGAACTTTGTTTTGTGTGCAATTAATATAGATAAGCAGCTGCATATTTATGATGCTACCTCTAAACAGTCTTCATTAGATGAAATACCTCTTAAAAACTGGAATCAATATGGAATTCTTGTGACGAAAGATAAAGCGCTGCAGATTCAAATGTCCAATTTGAAATCCAGTAATACTTATCTTACCGCGAATGCCAGGATCAATGATGACGGAAGTATTTCCGGTACCTATTCGGATAAAGATACTGGCGCATACGCAATGCATGCTAAAGATAACTACGATGATAACGCAGAAAAATATAAAAAACAGTATAAGGAAAATTTCTCAATAGATTTCACGGATATCAATTCAAAAGTGCTGGAAAATGGAGATTTTGAAAGCAGTATGAAATTCTCTTCATCTAACCTTATTGACAGAGTTGGGAAGAAAATGATTATCAATCCGATGTTGTTTTTAAGTAAAAATTCTAATGAATTTGATCAAACTGAAGTAAGAAAATATCCTATTGATTTCGGATCCCCTATAACCAGGATAAAAAAAGTCTCTCTTGAAATTCCTGAAGGATACGTGATAGAGGAAATGCCTAAAGAAAAAAGAATTGTTACTGAAGATAAAGAAATAGCATATACCTATTCTGTAGAACAAAAAGGAAATATGCTGGAGGTGACTACGACTACAAAAATTGGCAGTTCAGATTATCCGAAAGAATATTACCCTGCATTTAAGCAAATCTGGAGTGTTGCTTCGAAATTTGAAAATCAGGTAATCAGTCTTGTAAAAAAGTAATGTTTAACGTGATTTTAAAAAAAAATAAAACTTTTTCAAAAACCATTCATCTTTTGAATGGTTTTTGCATTTAATACCAAAAAAATAGAATTATGAAAAATACGATTGCTGTTATAGTATTATCTTCTTTCCTGGCAGTTACGGCCTGTAAAAAAAATGAAACAGCGGGATCAGCAGAAAAAACAGAAAACAAAGCCACTGAAGAATTTGTGGTAGACTCCGTAAAAGTCAACGATTCTACAAAAATTACAGACTCTTTAAAAGTGAGCTTTACTTCAAAACTCCTTGTTTTCCCTACTTTAAAAGATAAAAAACTGTTAGACAGCATCTATTTCCAGAATGAAAAGATTAAAGATTTTTCCAAAGCCGGTCTTCAGGCTTATCTGGATAATGAAAAAAATAATTATTTCAATTCTGTAAAAAATGATAATAAAGATTGGGCATCAGATGTTACTTATGCTCAAAACTGGTATTCAAGCTCACATATGAATCTTGTTTCTAATACCAATGGTTATATGCATATTCAGTATTTGGGGAGCGGGTATGAAGGAGGAGCACATGATAACTACGGATTTTCCGAAAGGGTTTTTGACCTTAAAAACAATAAAAAATTAGAATTGAAAGATATTACTTCAATGCCTAAAAATAAAATTGAAGCCATTCTGATGAAAAATATTGATAAAATGAATAGCGGTACGATGGATGGAGAGGGAGAAGTGAAGAACTCTGAAATGCTTTTAGTGGATAAAATTCCGGCATCTGATAACTTTTACTTTGATGATAAAAACCTGTATTTTCACTACAGCCCCTATGAAATTGCTGCTTTTGCCGCCGGAGACATTACAATTCCGGTTTCATGGGAAGACCTGAAAGGTACATTAAATACAGAATTTAAAGAAAGAATGAAAATTAAATAAATTAATGCTTCCAGTTTTGGAAGCATTTTTTAATTTTGTGGTAATGGACAACGTTGCTTTTATTATCAATCCTTTTTCGGCCAAAAAAAACTATCAGCCGTTTTTAAACGAACTTAAAACAAAGGTTAATAACCCATTGTATTATGTGTCAGAATCTATTCCCGGAACAGAGGAATTTATTAAGTCTCATTTTGAAGAGGTAGATATTTTTGTGGCAATAGGAGGGGATGGTACTATTTCTACGGTGGCTAAAAATCTTATTTATACAGATAAAATTCTGGCAATTTTTCCCGCAGGTTCTGGAAACGGATTTTCCAATGAAACACAATTCAGTAAAAATCTGGATGAACTTTTAGAAAAAATAAAAGCCAAAAACTCCCGAAAGATTGACACATTTACTGTGAACGAAAGGCTTTCCATTAATGTATCGGGAACGGGATTTGATGGTAAAGTGGTTAAAGAGTTTGAGAAAACAAGCCGTGGATTCAAAAACTATATCAAAGTTTCCCTGAAAACCTTTTTCAATTACAAACCCATCAAGGTGAAATTTTTTGATGATGAATATCAGCAGTATAATGGAAGGTATCTGATGATGAATATCGCCAATACCCGCCAGTTTGGTAACAACGCCTATATTGCTCCGAAGGCCAGTAAAAGTGATGGTTTGGTCGATATGGTTCTGGTAAAAAAGTTTCCGTTAACTTATTCTGCACTTTTTGCTTTCCGTATGTTTACCAAAAGACTGAAAGATGATGAATATGTTACCTATCTTCCAGTTTCTGAAATATCTTTTAAAGTCAATACCAAAAACTGGCATCTTGATGGTGAGTTCAATAAGATCAAATCACCAATTCATGTTAAAGTACAGCCGGCGAGTTTGAATATTTTGATTTAAAGTTCAAGGTTTAAAGTTTTGGGTTGGTTAATGATTGAGGAATATTCTGATTTTCTAAATTGACTATTGACATTATTTATTCAATTCCTGCAACCTAAAACCTGTTATCTGCAGCCTATCTAAACTTCGAGCTTTTTCTCTACTTCAGCAGGATGATCCAGGCAGTATTGAAGCTGTTTTTTATCAAGCTGTTTTTCCCAGTTGGCCACTACTACAGTAGCTACGGAATTTCCAATTACGTTGGTCAAAGCTCTGCATTCGCTCATGAACTTATCAATTCCAAGAATTAAGGTCATTCCTGCAATCGGAATTTCAGGAACTACGGCCAGTGTTGCTGCAAGGGTAACAAATCCTGCACCTGTAACGCCAGCTGCCCCTTTTGAACTTAACATAGCCACCAAAAGAAGCATCAGTTGCTTTTCAATAGGAAGATGAATATTTAATGCCTGCGCAATAAAGAGAGAAGCCAGCGTCATATAGATATTCGTTCCGTCAAGATTGAAAGAATATCCGGTAGGAACTACAAGACCTACAATAGCCCTTGAACAGCCAGCTTTTTCAAGTTTTTCCATAATTCCGGGAAGAGCAGACTCTGATGAGCTTGTACCCAAAACCAGAAGAAGCTCTTCTTTAAGATAGAAAAGGAGTTTAAAAATATTAAATCCGTTATACCATGAAACTGCTCCCAATACCAGAACGACAAAAAGGATAGACGTAATATAAAATGTACCTACCAGGAATATAAGATTCAGAACAGAATGAAGGCCATATTTTCCGATGGTAAATGCCATTGCGCCAAAAGCTCCGATTGGGGCCAGTTTCATCAGCATATGAACAATTTTAAATACCGGAGTTGACAGGTCCTGTAGAAAATCAGTTACTTTCTGGCTCTTTTCTTTTGTTAAAACCAAAGCAACTCCCATTAAAATAGCCACCAAAAGAACCTGAAGGATATTTTCGCCCACCAACGGACTGAATAATGTCTCCGGAATAATATTCATAATGAAACCCGTAAGAGTAGATTCATGCGCTTTTGCCTGATACTGTGAAACATCACCCGAAAGAGTAGAAGGATCAATATGTAAACCATGACCCGGCTGTAGAATATTTCCTACTAATAATCCGATGATAAGAGCCAGAGTTGAAAAGGTGAAAAAGTAGATCATTGCTTTGATTGCAATTCTGCCCACTTTTTTCAAATCGGTCATGTGGGCGATTCCCAAAGTAAGCGTAATGAAAATGACCGGAGCGATAATCATTTTTACCAATTTGATAAATCCGTCTCCCAACGGTTTCATTTTTTCACCTAGTTCAGGATGAAATTTTCCAAGAAGAATACCCGCAATAATGGCTATAATCACCTGGAAATAAAGCTGATTGTATATTTTTTTTGCTTTCAAAGAACAGTCGTTTTGTTTTTTTAAGAGGGAAAATTAAGAAAATTTATCTAGAAACATGACAAAAGTCACTGAAAAGAATCTGTAGAGCTTGTTTTCTAAAATGCTTAAAAAAGCTTGGGCTTCATTCAAAGAATGAAGCCCAAGTCACAGTTTTTATTAGTTTGTATAAATTATTCCACTGCAACAGAATCATCTCCACGGCCGTCTGCAACAGCATGGATATTTCCGTTTTCATCAAGAACAATCATTTCCGTTTTTCCAATATACTTTGTCTTTTCGATGATGTAATTTTTACTTTTCAGTTCAGAAATAGTACTTTCCGGAAAGTTGTTTTCAACCGTTATGGTTTCCGGAAGCCACTGGTGGTGGAATTTTGGTGCATTGACAGACATATTCGCATTCAGTTTAAAATCTACCACATTCACAATGGATTGATACACTGAAGTCGGGATTGTAGTTCCTCCCGGTGTTCCCACTACCATATAAGGCTTTCCTTTCTTAAGAATAATGGTGGGAGTCATAGAAGAAAGCATTCTCTTGTTAGGTTGTATTGAATTGGCTTCACCGCCTACTGCTCCAAACATATTCGGTACACCTGGTTTGATAGAGAAATCATCCATTTCATTATTTAAAAAGAATCCGGCTCCCGAAACAAGAACTTTACTTCCATAGTATCCATTAAGTGTGGTGGTTACAGAAGCGGCATTTCCATCTTTATCCAATACGGAAATATGAGTAGTCTGCATAGATTCTTTAGGTTGTTCTATAATCTTACCGACTTCTGCGCTTGGAGTTGCCTTATCAAAACTGAAGCTTTTCCATCTTCCTTTCAGATATTCATCCGAGATCAGATAAGAGGTTTTATCCTGAATAAAATCCGGATCACCCATATATTCTGCTCTGTCTGCGTATGCTCTTCGTTCTGCTTCCGTCATAATCTGAACGGCTTTTGCAGAGTTTTGCTGGTACTTTTCAAGATTTTCAAAACCAGCCATTTTGAGCATTTGCGCAAGAAGAACTCCACCGCTTGAAGGTAAAGGCATGGTAACAACATTATTTCCTTTATAATCAAATTCCAGTGCTTTTCTCTCAGCAACTTTATAATTTTTAAGATCTTCCAGGGTGATAATTCCGTTGCCTCTTTTCATTTCAGCAACCAGAAGATCAGCTGTTTTTCCTTCGTAGAAACCTTTAGCACCTAGTTTTTGGATCAGCTTTAGTGTTTCTGCTAAATCTTTTTGAACCAGAAGATCCCCTGCTTTCCATGGAGTATCTTTTACAAAGAGAATAGAAGATTTATTATGTTTCTGGAATTTTTCCCTTTGGCTGTTCAGCATGTCTGCTTCCTTGTCGGTGATGGCAAATCCTTTTTCAGCAAGATCAATCGCAGGCTGGATAATTTTTTCCATAGGAAGTTTGCAGTATTTCAGTGTCGCAAAAAATCCTGCTACGCTTCCCGGGATTCCTACTGCCAGCCTTCCGTTTTGGGAAAGATCTGTATCTGCTTTTCCTTTTTTATCAATGTACATGTCCCTGGAAGCTTTTTTCGGAGCCGTTTCCCTGTAATCCAGTGTAAATTTTTCACCGTTATTTTTCACACCTACCAAAAATCCTCCTCCTCCGATATTTCCAGCTTGCGGATACACAACAGCAAGGGCGTATTGTGTTGCGGTAACAGCGTCATATGCATTTCCGCCCATTTTTAAGATTTTGGCTCCGGCTTCACTGGCTAATGGATGTGCGGAGACCACAACACCTTTGTTCTTTACCTGTACTTCTTTGATGATATTGATGTCAGTAAATTGAGCCCAGCTGAGCTGTGCCGCCAAAAGCATCGAAGCAATTAAAATCTTCTTCATATGATTGTTTTTTTCTTACAGCAAAATTATTGAATTTTAAGTTAATGTCAGCTTGTGATGATTGCATTTGATTATTTCTATTGTTCAGGAAAATTTTCACTGGCTATCAGTATTTTTTAGCAGAGAAATGTTTTTAAATGCACCTTTTTTATTATGGTTGACATGTTTTTTTTACTTTTGTAGAATTCTAAAAAATCTGAAAAATGGAATCCTATACGGAAAGAATACTGATTACAGGTGCCTTGGGACAAATTGGTACCGAATTGACGAACAGACTTGTTGAAATCCACGGAGCGGAAAATGTTGTTGCTTCAGGATTGGACAGATGGCAGGAAGGAATTACTTCTGCCGGACACTATGAAAGAATGGATGTTACCAACACCCAATTGGTAAGACAGGTGATCAAAGATTACGATATTACTACAGTGTACCATCTGGCATCGCTTTTATCCGGAACTTCGGAAAAGCAGCCGATTTTTGCGTGGAAACTGAATCTTGAACCATTGCTTCATTTTTGTGAAATGGCAAAAGAAGGGCTTCTTAAAAAGATCTTCTGGCCAAGTTCAATTGCTGTATTTGGGAAAGGAATTCCAAAGCATGATGTAGGACAGGATGTAGTGTTGAATCCAACAACTGTTTACGGGATCTCTAAAATGGCAGGGGAGAAGTGGTGTGAATACTATTTCGACAAATATGGTGTAGATGTAAGAAGTATCAGATATCCTGGATTGATCTCCTGGAAAACTCCGGCAGGAGGTGGAACTACCGACTATGCCGTTGAGATTTTCTATAAAGCAATTGAAGACGGAAAGTATACCAGTTTCATTTCAGAGAATACAGGAATGCCGATGTTGTATATGGATGATGCCATCAACGCAACTTTGAAATTAATGGATGCTCCCAAAGAAAGTGTAACAGTTCGTTCTTCCTATAATTTGGGTGGAATGTCATTTACTCCAAAAGAACTGGCAGAAGAAATCACAAAAGAAATTCCGGATTTTACGATCGATTATAAGCCGGATTTCAGACAGGCAATTGCAGATTCATGGCCGGCTTCTATTGATGATTCAGTCGCTAAAAAAGACTGGGATCTTACTTATGATTTCGGGATTTCTGAAATGACAAAAGATATGATCAAGAATCTGAGAGTGAAATTAGGTAAGGATTAATAATGTAAAGTAACGCTTTAATTAATAATTGTTTTAACATCTGATTTTTAATATTTTATAGAATTTATATAAATTTTAATTTAAATGATATTATTGACTTTTAACATCACATGTATCGAAGCTGAAGTGAAAAACGGCTTCCAGATTACTGCTGATGAGAGACTGAAAATTACAGAAGATAATACCAAAGCGATTCTTAGAATTTTAGATATTCATGATGTCAAATCAAGTTTTTTTATAGAGGTTTCTCTTACCGAAAAACTTCAGAATTTAATAAAAGCAATTTCATCCAAAGGGCATGAAATTGCTTTTTACAATAAAGGGTCAAATCCGAAAGAAATAGAAAATGCCAAGAAGAATATTCAGGATCTTTTGGAAAAACAGATCAGGGGAATCCGTCAGAAAGATGTAAAAGTTTCTCAGGAAATTTTGAAGCTTATGGAATTTAATTATGTTTCCAATATCGACAATGCCAATATTCTTTTCCCCTTCAAAAGACTCAAAAGAGATACCGAAATTACAGAAGAGGACGGATTGAGTATTGTTCCGGAAAGTATCTCTCCATACAGTCAGCTGCCTTATAATGATTTTGTATTTCAGATTCTGCCGATGAAGTATTATCAGAATATGGTGCTGGAAACTTTGCAGAATGAAGAATTTGTACTGATCTATCTGAACACATGGCAGTTTACAGATTTCAGGAAATACCGTTTTGATATTCCTTTTTACCGAAGCATATTTTCGGGCAAAAAAATGGAGGACAAATTAGATGCCCTCCTCACTTTTCTCAATAATAGGGAAATGGCTACTTCCCGTATGAAAGATTATATTTTTTAGGTGTTAGTAGGCAGATATTAGGTTGCCGGAATTAGGGATTTTGTGTTTGAGAGTTTAACATGGTAGATAACCAGGAACCAAAACAACCGGCATCCCTTATTAACTCAACTCAAAAAGTGTAATCTCTGGTAATACACCCACTCTTCCCGGATAACCCAATACCCCGAATCCTCTGTTGACATACAGCAGCTTTCCTTCACTTTCGTATAAATCTGCCCATTTTGGATATTTGTATTGTACCGGTGACCATTTTACGTTTTTAAGATCCAGACCAAACTGCATTCCATGGGTGTGTCCCGAAAGAGTCAGGTGGATATTGGCAGGATGTTTTTTTACCACATAATCAAAGTGGGTAGGGTCGTGGCTCATTAAAATCTTAGTGGCAGATTCAGGTATGCTTTTTAAAGCATCATCAATTTTTCCAAACTGAGGAAAGGGTTTTAATCCCCAGTTCTCAACGCCTAGAATGTATAACTTTTCTCCGTTTCTTTCGATGATTCTGTGTTCGTTTCTCAGCAGATCAAAACCTGCTTGTTTTTCATAACCAATTAAGGTGTCAAGATTTTCTTTTTTGGCAGCTGGTGATTCCCAGGTTACGTAATCTCCGTAATCATGGTTTCCCAATACTGCAAATTTGCCATCTTTAGCCTTTATTTTTGAAAACAAAGGGATAAAAGGTTTAAACTCGTCCGCAACGTTATTTACCATGTCTCCGGTAAAGAGTACAAGGTCGGGATTTTGTTCGTTGATCAGCTCAATGGCATGCTCTAATTTGCCGGGATCAGAGAAACTTCCGCTGTGAACATCAGAGATCTGAATGATTTTGTAGCCTTTGAAGCTTTTCGGAAGGTTAGCAAAATTAACTCTTACTCTTCTCACTTTATGTCTGTACTTTCCAAATGTAATTCCATCGATAAAAAGAGCTGACAGAACACCGCTCATTCCCAATCCAACCAGGCTCAGGAACTTTCGTCTTTCCGGGAAGAAATTTTCCGATGGTTTGGCAAAGCCTATCAGGTAGCCTCCGGTTCTGATAATATCATCAATTAATAAAAACAGAACCACAAAAATTTTCGGAAGAATGAAAATCAAAAATAATGAAATCATGATCTGAGCCCTTACCATGCTTTTGTCTGATCTTTGGTAGTGGGTAACTTCATATGCGAAAATTCCATACACAATTAAAGATATGATCCAATATCCGATTCTGATCCAGGAATTATCGGTAAGTGTTCTGATAGCCTGATAAATATACACTTCCAGAAAGAGGAAGATTCCGGCGATGATTAAAAAATTCTTTTGCATGTTCTGATAAAAAAAGCACAAAGAATAAACTTCCCTGTGCTTTATATTTTTAATGTTTTAAATATTACTTTTTAGGAAATCTATAAACAATAGCATTGATGTTCATTCCGGCACCTACCGAAGTCATCACAATGTTACCATTATCTTTAAACGATTGACCCTCCATTTTTCCTTTAATTATTAAATCATACATGGTAGGAATTGTTGCTACAGACGTGTTTCCAAGATCCTGGATCGTCATAGGAGAGATGGCATGATCATATTCTTTCACATCATAAAGCCTGTGAAGTCTCTCAATCATTGCATAATCCATTTTGGCATTCGCCTGGTGAATTAAGATTTTATCTATATCTTCAATAGAAAGGTCTGCATCTGTAATGGTATCTTTAATCGCAACCGGTACATTTTTAAGCGCGTACTCATAGATTTTTCTTCCTAACATTCTTACATAAAGACGTCTCTGATCTACTTCTTTATTGATGGAAGGCTGGTTTTCAAGATAGTTTAATTCCGGTCCGTTGTCACAAATAGTGTTGTGAGCAATAATCCCTACATTCTCTTCATCCGTTGCTTTTACTACTACAGCTCCTGCGCCGTCTGCAAAGATCATTCTGTTTCTGTCATGTGGATCTGTTACTCTGCTTAAAGTTTCTCCTCCGATAACAAGAATTGTTTTGGCTACTTTAGCTTTAATAAGGTTATCCGCCAAAATCATTGCTTCTACCCATCCCGGACATCCGAAAAGCATATCGTACGTTACGCATTTTCTGTTTTTGATTCCCAGTTTATTCTTCACTCTGGCTGCCATTGTAGGCATAAAATCAGCATATCCGTGTTCTGTAACTTCCCCGAAATTGCTTGCATAGATGATATAATCCAGTTCTTCGCCGTCTACTTTTGCATCCTCAAGGGCGATTTTTGCAGCTTCATAACCGATTTGTGAGTTGGAAAGATCATCCTCAATGAATCTCCTGTTTTCGATTTCTGTAATCTCTACAAATTTCGCAATGGTCTCTTCCACAGGCTTTTCAATCTTTACCCCGTCTTCAGTATAAAACTCGGAATTCATGAAGTAATCTCTACCAATAACTCTGTTCGGAATATAAGATCCAGAGCCAATAATGATCGTATTCGGCATTCGTTTATATGATTTTTTTAAAGATGCAAAGTTAATAATTAATATTAATAACGGAGAATTAAAAATATTATTAAATTTGCAAAAATTGTACTTTACAATCTATGAAAAACAACTCGTCCTTAAAAGGCTTACTTATTGCAGCTGTGGCATTTATCGTTGCCTTTGGGATCTACTTCCTTTTTTTAGCCAAGAAGAATTATTATGTGGTAGATAATCCTACCCCGAATACGTATTACTTTAAGATCAATAACGGATCTGAAGGAATTATTTCCGCGGGGCAGTATGTGCATGTGGATCTGAATAAAGGGAAAAACTCTATTCAGGTTTTTGATCAGAACAAAAAAATGCTTTACGATTCGGCATTTGAAGTGAATAAACTTCGTGGTCTGATTAATATTACTCATCAGGATTACTATGTAAATGATCAGTATTATGGATATAACCTTAAAAAGGATTCATTACTGGCTCATCTTGATAAAACTGTTATTGACGGAAAGGATTATTACGGAGGAGCAAGACGCTTCAATAAGCTTTACACAGAAGATTTTTATTACAATGTAGATGAAGATTATGACAAAGTGATCAAAAATATCCAGAAAGTGGAATCACGATCTAAAATCTTCAGAAAGCAGGATTACCTAAATTATTACAAAGAATATTACAAGTTTTAAGTTTTGACAAAAGATATCACCAAAGTAACTCCCTACAATTCAGAGGCTACAAAAAAGAGCCAGGTAGAGGATATGTTCGACAATATTGCACCGAAGTATGACCTTCTGAACCATGTTTTATCCATGAAAATTGATGTTTTGTGGAGGAATAAACTGGTAAGATGGATGAAAAATGATAATCCGCAGGAAGTGCTGGATGTGGCTACAGGAACAGGAGATCTGGCAATTACCATTGAAAAAGGAACCGGTTCTAAAGTAGTTGGATTAGATTTATCACAACAAATGCTGAATGTTGGCGTTATTAAAATAAAAAAACTTAAATTAGACGGCAAAATTTCCATGCAAAAAGGAGATGCAGAAAATTTACCTTTCGAGGACAATAGATTTGATGCTGTTTCCGTTGCATTTGGAGTAAGGAATTTTGAAAACCTTACCAAAGGTTTGGCAGAGTTAAGAAGAGTAGTTAAAGATAACAAGAGTGTTTATATACTGGAGTTTTCAAAGGTTGAGGGTTTCATGGGACCATTGTATATGTTTTATTTCAAAAATATATTGCCTGCCATCGGCAGATTGGTTTCTAAGGATAATAGGGCGTATACATACCTTCCGGATTCTGTAAATGCTTTTCCTTTCGGGGAGAAGATGAAGCAAATTCTTTTAGATACGGGATTTAAGAAAGTTGAATATAAAAAATTAAGTTTAGGTATAGCCACAATTTATAAAGCAACAAAGTAACCTATGAATAAATTTCTATTAAAAGCACTGGTTTTAACCTCAGTAAATGTTGCCGTTTTTGCGAACGCGCAATTCAGAACCCGAAACAGAATGGACAAGTTGGAAGATTTCGACGAACAGAAATTCAGTTGGGGTTTTTATTTGAACGGGAACAGACTGGATTACCGCATTGTTTTGCATCCGAAATATGGGATGAATGATAATGAAAACCTTGTTACCTCTAAGGAAAGTTATAGTTTCGGTGC
Source organism: Chryseobacterium sp. FG46 (assembly GCF_057809135.1). Taxonomy (NCBI): domain Bacteria; kingdom Pseudomonadati; phylum Bacteroidota; class Flavobacteriia; order Flavobacteriales; family Weeksellaceae; genus Chryseobacterium; species Chryseobacterium sp. FG46. The sequence goes on from NZ_JBMDJJ010000001.1 coordinate 27,153, forward strand.
CGGGCTTATTGCAAAATGGAGACTGAATGACTATCTTGATGTAAGAGTAGAGCCGGGGTTACAGTTTGCACAAAGACAGTTGACTTTTAATACTCAATCCAATGACATTTATGCGGGTGGATCTTTAACCAATCCTCCTTTTATGCCATTCCCTTTACAGGAAAAGGATAAAGTAAGAGAAATTAAATCTACCTTGATTGATATTCCGGTACTTCTGGAACTTCATGGTCAAAGATGGTACAATTCAAGACCTTACGTTGCTGCAGGGGTGAACTATGTTGTAAACCTTCAGTCTAATTCAAGTTCTACAGATGACAATATGCAGGGAATCTACAGATCTACAACACATAATTTTGCATGGTCTGCAGAAATGGGAATTCAGTTTTATTTCAACAAATTTAAACTGACTCCTGCTGTAAGAGGAACATTCTTCATGAACAATGAGAAAGTGGCAGATAATGCTACTACACCTCCTTACTGGTCATCTGCAATTTCTACACTGCAGACAAGAGCGGTAATGTTCGTTCTGAAATTTGAATAAAAAATTATGTATAGAAAAATACACTGGAGGTGCGCTGGCGCCTCCTTTTTTATTGTTATATCAAAATATAGAGTGTTTTATTTTTGTTAGTGTTATTATTTTTTTATTTTTGCTTTTAGTTAGAATATACAAACCTGAAATGCTTCAAGATTTAGAAAACAATTTTTCAGAATTAGAGAGAAAGATTTCGACTCTGCAAAAGAACTATAAAAATCTTACGGAAAATTTAAAAGAATTAAATATTGAGCATCAAGAGTTGAAGAAGAAGTATGATGAGGAAAGAAGAAAGAATCAGGTATTAGCAGAAGAACAAAAAAATATAAAACTTTATTCAGCAATATCAGGAAATCCTGAACACAATAGGTTAATGAAAAACCATATCAACCGATTGGTGAAAGAAATTGATTTCTGTATTGCTCAGCTTCAAAACAGTGGATTATAATGGAGGTAAGGAGAATAACCGTCAACATTGCAGGAAGAGTGTATCCGCTGAACGTACCGGCAGCAGAGGAAGAAACTTTGCGTAAAGTAGGGAAGCAGATCGAGAATATGATTAAAGATTTTGAACAAAATTTCGATGTAAGAGATAAACAGGATGCTTTGGCAATGTGCGCCCTTAAACTGGGAACCAATGCAGAAGTAGTTTCTCTGAATTACGAAAAAAATATTAATTCAACCAACGAAAGATTAACGCAGATTAATCAGTCGTTGAATGAAATCGGGAAATAGATTTTTTTCCTGAAAAGTTACTGCCTACAATAATTCTAACACATTAAAGGTAAACTCAACGCTAAACAAATACCGAACAAATGTCCATCGAATGGCGTGCCGGATTTCCGGATTACAGACAGTGGAAATCAGTTCAAATCGTGTTGATTAGGAGTTTACTCTCAATCTCTGGATTATTGTGGGCTTTTTTATTTAACAAAGGATATGAATACAATTAAAACTCAATATAAATTATGATAGAAGTTATAGTCGGTGTTGTTTGTTTAGTAATTGGAGCTGTAGTGGGAATATTTTTTTCCAAAAGTTCTCTGAATACTAAAGCAAAATTCATCATAGATGATGCAAAGAAAAATGCCGAAAACCTTATAGAAAAAGCTAACGTACAAGCTGAATCCATAAAGAAAGAAAAGAACCTTCAGGCTAAAGAAAAATTCCTGGAACTGAAATCACAGCATGATGCTGATATTCAAGCCCGCGAAAAGAAAATGCAGGAAGTTGAAAAGAGAACGAAAGACAAGGAACACAAGCTGAATGACGAACTTAGCAAGACGGGCAAACTTGAAAAAGATTTAGATAAGCAGATTGCAGATTACGCTAAGAAAAACGAAATTCTGGAAAGAAAACAGCAGGAATTGGATATCGCAACTGCGAAGAAAGTAGAAATACTTGAAAAAATCTCTAATTATACTGCTGAAGAAGCTAAAGCTGAATTAGTGGAAACCATGAGAGCAGAAGCGAAAACAAGAGCGCAGGCACATGTTCAGAGTATCATGGAAGAAGCTCAGCTGAATGCCAAGAATGAAGCAAGAAAAATTGTTATTCAAACGATTCAGAGAATTGGAACCGAGCAGGCTATCGAAAATTCAGTGTCAGTTTTCAACATTGAGTCTGATGAGGTAAAAGGTAGAATTATCGGTAGAGAAGGTAGAAATATTCGTGCTTTAGAAGCAGTAACAGGAGTAGAAATTATTGTTGATGATACTCCGGAAGCTATTCTTCTTTCATGTTTTGACCCTGTAAGAAGAGAAATTGCAAGACTGTCCCTTCACAGATTGGTTACCGATGGTAGAATTCACCCGGCAAGAATTGAAGAAGTAGTAGAAAAAACAAGAAAACAGATCGAGGAGGAAATCATTGAAGTGGGTAAGAGAACGATCATTGATTTAGGAATCCACGGATTGCACCCTGAACTGATCAAAATCGTTGGTAGAATGAAATACCGTTCTTCTTACGGACAAAATTTACTGCAGCACTCAAGAGAAGTAGCCAACATCGCTGCAACAATGGCTGCTGAGCTAGGATTAAACGTAAAACTGGCAAAAAGAGCAGGTCTTTTACACGATATAGGTAAAGTTCCTGAGCAGGAATCAGAATTACCACACGCTCTTTTAGGAATGCAGTGGGCTGAGAAATACGGTGAAAACCCAGAAGTAGTAAATGCGATTGGAGCTCACCACGACGAAATTGAAATGAAGTCATTATTATCTCCGATTATCCAGGTAGCCGATGCGATCTCAGGAGCAAGACCGGGAGCAAGAAGACAGGTATTGGAATCTTATATTCAGAGATTAAAAGACCTTGAATCTGCTGCGTTAAGCTTTGATGGAGTATCCAGTGCTTACGCAATCCAGGCAGGTAGAGAACTGAGAGTAATGGTTGAGAGCGGAAAAGTAAATGATGAAGTAGCTTCTCAGCTTTCTTACGACATCTCCGAGAAAATCCAGAATGAACTGACGTATCCGGGACAGGTAAAAGTAACAGTAATCAGAGAAACGAGAGCTGTGAATATTGCCAGATAATAATCAGAAAAAGATATTTGATAAAAACCTTTCAAGAAATTGAAAGGTTTTTTATTTTTATCAAAACTTAAAAATGCAAGAACTGTCCCTGTCTTCAAAACTGAAGTACATTTTTTCTATTCCCGTTATTATTTCCGCCTTAGGCTATTTTGTAGATATTTATGACCTCCTTTTGTTCGGAATTGTTAGGATTCCCAGTTTAAAGGCATTGGGGCTTAATCCTGATGCAGACGGAACCTTTATTCTGAACTGCCAGATGGTTGGGCTGCTCATAGGAGGTGTTTTCTGGGGGATTTTCGGAGATAAAAAAGGGAGACTTTCTGTTCTTTTTGGATCTATTTTAGTGTATTCATTAGCCAACATCGCCTGTGGCTTTCTTCCTTATTTTCCAAAAGAGCATTTGGTGTACCAATATGCCGGGTTAAGATTCATTGCAGGTATAGGGCTTGCCGGAGAGCTTGGAGCGGGAATTACGTTGGTTTCTGAAAGTCTGCCGAAGAACTTAAGGGCAATCGGAACCTCGGTTGTTGCAGGGTTCGGATTAATGGGGGCTGTGGTAGCCCAGCTTACCGTAGAACTGGCCGGAGGTTGGAATATCTCTTACATCATTGGCGGAATAATGGGAATCTTACTTTTGCTGTTAAGAATCAGCGTATCCGAATCCGGAATTTATAAAAATATTGTACATAAAAATGTTTCCAAGGGGAATTTTCTATCTTTTTTTACCAATAAAGACCGGTTGGTAAGATATTTAAAATGTATTGCGGTAGGATTACCTACATGGTACTGCATAGGGATTCTGGCTGTGTTAGCCAATCAGTTTGGTCCTGAATTAGGAATAAAGGATATTAACCCCGGAAAAGCAATTATGTGGGCTTATATAGGTATTTCTGTGGGTGATCTCTTGAGTGGTTTTATTTCCCATGCTTTAAAATCAAGGAAAATGGCCATCTTTTATATGCTGATTTTTACCCTGATTGGAGTGGTATTCATGTTATTCGGAAATACCAATACGGAAACAAAATATTACCTGTTTTGTGTATGGCTGGGATTTGGAACAGGATATTGGGCCATGTTTGTGACCCTGGCGGCAGAACAGTTCGGAACGAATATCAGAAATACAGCAACCACCACTGTTCCCAATATGGTAAGAGGATTGGTGCCGGTAATGATATTTGCTTTTGATTCCCTTAAAGGTCATTTCGCGGTGGTGGAAAGTGCTGCCATAGTAGGAGTGGTAGTATTCGGGCTGGCATTTTATTCTTCACTTACCATTTCAGAAACCCACGACAGAGATCTTGAATTTACAGAATAATTTAAATTGTTTAATAAATAATATATTGATAATCCTTGTTTTGGATGTAATAATTAAGTTATAATCAATAATTTATTAATTTTTATATTGATTTTTGTTGCGAGTAATTAATATTTGTTTAACTTTGGGAAGTAACTAAAACTTTATTTTTAATCAAAACTAAACTACATGAACATTATGAAAAATGCTAAAAAACTGAGAAAACAAGACTTGAAAAATATTACTGGAGGAGTAAGCGGTAAGCCGGATTTATCTCTTTGCGGATGCAGCTGCTCTGGTGCTGTAACTGGTCCTGATTATTGCTCAATATACATAGGCTGTCCACAGGTTTATACTTGTGGGGAGATCTAAGAAATTATTTTCAATACGAAATAAACATTTCCACATTTAATATGCAAAAGCCTTTTGGAGTTTCAAAAGGCTTTTGTTATTCAAAGGTTTAGGCTGGATCTTATTATTTCCTTATCCCCCCAAAGCCACTACAGAAATCTGAGCTGAGGTAATGGAAGAAGTTCTGGTGTAATCAGTAGTAAGTTTGAAAGTATCACCAGGGTTTAAATATACTACATAGGTGAAATTCTGATTAGTTGATTGTGTTCCAGGAAGATATCCGTTGAATATAATATTTACGACAATGTTGTTGACTAATAGGCTAACAGCCGATGATCCGTCAGTTGGATTATTCATACTGATATCTTTGTTTACGGTTGCTGTAATTTGATAATATCCCTGTTTTAAAGCTGTATATACACCGGTAGCTGAGGCATAAGTAAAATTATTAAGAAGCGGATTGGTATTAAAAATAACAGTTGCTTGTAAGTTCGCAGCAATATTAGAGCTTTTTGTTGTTTTACTTCCTATTACCGAAGTGCTGGGAATAAATAAACTGCTGTTTACTTTTAATACCCCGTTGGGATCTGTAACGACCAATTTGTCTGTAGAATCAGTACTGATGTTTGAATTGATATCCCTTATTCTGATATTTCCACTGGCTACATCTACAGATTCTGTAGGCTGTGCTGTCTTTATACCTATCTGTGAAAAGGCAAGTCCAGGTAGTAATATAAATGACAGGTTTACAATTGTTTTTTTCATTTGTTGTTTTTTTAGAAATAAAAATCATTCTGATTGCGAATTTATATAATACCTTCGAAAACGTAATAATAAAAACATACATCAAATATACATCACTTATCTATGATTTATTAATAGGTGCTTTTTTTGAATAATGATGTACATGAAGCGAAACAACTAGATCAAGAAAAAAATATAAACGACAGAGATAATTATCCTATAATATAGACCAGACTTCCTGTACTGATAACAACCCATAGAATTACTGCGACTAATAAAGGTTTTAATCCTATTGATCTCAACGTTTGAATAGAAAGGGTAGAACCAATGAAAAATAAGGTCAGATTCAATCCTGATTTTGCCAAAACTGTAATGGAGGCACTGAAACGGTCAAGAAACGGGAAGTAAGTATTCAAAAGAATCGCTACAATAAAATAACCAATAAACCACGGAATCTTTATTTTGGAATCTTTACTTTTAAAAATAAACATGGTAATCAACGAGATAGGTATGATCCATAAAGCACGGGCCAGTTTTACAGTAGTTGCAATTTTCAAAGCTTCATCTCCATACTTACTGGCGGCACCTACTACAGAACTTGTATCATGAATTCCTACTGCACACCAAAGTCCAAACTGCTCCTGGGAAAGATTCAGAAGATGTCCTACGGCAGGGTAAATGAATAATGCAATAGAATTTAGGGTAAAGACGATCGCCAGGGCAAGAGAGATCTGCTTGGTGCTTGGTTTAATAATAGGAGATACTGCTGCAATAGCGCTCCCTCCACAAATAGCTGTTCCAGCAGAGAGAAGATAGGATAAAGGTCTTTCCAGTTTAAATACTTTTCCCAGAAAATACCCCAGAATCATGACTGTAAAAATACTTACAACCGTTAATAGTAAACCTGTTTTTCCTGCGTGAAGTGCTTCATCCAGTTTCAGCCCGAATCCCAGCCCAACAATTGAAATCTGCAACAGCAAATGGATATAATGATGCAGATGTTTTTCAAAAGGATTTCCTATGAGAACAGCCAGCACAAATCCTAAAGTCAGGGCTATAGGTGAAGATATAAATGGTGTAAGACATAAAACTGCCAATACAATAAAAAAAACTTTCCGTGTCGTTTCATTTTGAATGAAATCTTTCATAATGCGAACTTTTAAAATCTGCACCAAAATTCCGGAAAATAGTATTACAAAGTAAATTGTATTTCGTTATGTCGGATAACTAAAAGTTATATCTTTGCTTATCACTTATCACTTATCACTTATCACCTGTCATTCTGCAAATCTCAGGAAAAGTTTGATCAATTCAGACTGGTCTCCTTTAGGTAAGATAAAATGAAAATCTCTTTCAATACTGAAATTTTTAATATCAATAACGGTCAATATATTGTTTTTAAGCTCATTCAGGATGGTGCTGATGGAAAGAAATGCCATACATTCCGAGTGAAGAAGGTAATTTTTAATGCTTTCACTGCTTCCCAGCTGCATGACGGTATTCAGCTCATGGATATTAATTTCTTTTTCTCTGAGTCTGTTTTGTATAAACTCTAAAGTCCCGGAACCTTGCTCTCTGAAGATAAGATCCACTTGATAGAGATCTTTTAAATGCAATGTCTTATGAGCAAGAGGATGATCTGACTTTGCGACAAGAACAATTTCATCGGGCTTAAAAGTTTTATACTCGAAATAAGAAGACTGTGATTCACCTTCAATAATTCCTACATCAATTTTTTCTTCTTTTAAAAGCGTTGAGATTGTTTCTGTATTTCCTGTAATAAGTTCAATCTTAATATCTTTATAATAAGAATTGAATTTGGCTAAAATTTCCGGTAAAATATACTGTGCTACAGTTGTACTTGCCCCGATAATCAATTTTCCTTTATGCTGCTGACTGATCTGGCTGATCTCAAATTCCATGTCACGGTAGATATTTCTGATCTTCTCTGCATGCTCAAACAAAATTCTTCCGCTTTGAGTCAGTTGGATAGAAGTTCCTTTACGGTCAAATAATTTAGCGCCTATCTGAGTTTCAATCTCTTTAATATGCTTAGTAACAGCGGGTTGTGAGATGTGTAGCTCTTCTGAAGCCTTCGTGAAGCTTAATCGGGTAGCCACCGTGTGGAAAACTTTTAATCTGTAATCGAACATGGGGTAAAATTACGAATTAAAGTTGGAAATGGAGTGAGGGAGTTGGGGAGTTGGGGAATTTGAGAGTAATGAGATGCGGATTATGAGCTTCGGGATTTTAAGTTTGAGAGTTGGAGAATTCGAGAGTTTTAGGGTTTCGGGATACGAAATCCATACCTCACATTTCGCATCCCGAAACCTTTATAAAAAATCCGAAATAGATCTGTCCTGCTGGTTTTCAAACCTCCTGTTTTTTGCCTCTCCAATCTTCTGTTTTGTATAAATACTGTTATGTCCTGAGAGAAGATAAGAAACTACACAGGCGATGGCTACATACACACCAGATTCTGCTCCGAACAATTCAATTCCCATCAGCATACAGGCCAATGGAGTATTGGTTGCTCCGGCAAATACAGCTACAAATCCCATTCCTGCCAATAATCCGAAAGGCAGAGGAATAAACAGAGACAAAGCACTGCCTAATGTAGCTCCGATAAAGAACAAAGGAGTAACTTCCCCACCTTTGAATCCGGCTGAAAGCGTCACAATGGTAAAGATCATTTTTAAAGCAAAATCATACAACGGAAGCTGCTTTTCAAAAGATTCTGCAATCACAGGGATTCCTAATCCAATATAGCGGGTTGTACCCATTGCAAAAACGGCAAGTGCAATAATAGTTCCTCCCACAACAGGACGAAACGGAGGATATTTGATTTTTGATTTGAAAAGTGAACCCATCCAGTGGATGATTTTACTGAAAGAAGCAGCGCTGATTCCAAAAGCTATTCCCGCCAGAATACTATATAAAATTGGTAAAAACTCAAGTTTAGGAATAAAATCAATATGATAATGGGTATGTTGCACATTCCAGAGTTTGGTAGCCCAGTCCGCCAGAATTGCAGAAGCAAATGCCGGAAAGATCGCATTGTAGCGAATTCTTCCCATCAGAAAAACCTCAAGACCAAAAACAGCGCCGGCCAGTGGTGTTCCAAAAACAGAACCAAATCCAGCTGCAATAGCTGCAATAATCAATATTTTTCTTTCGTTTCTGTCAAGTTTAAAAGGTCTGGTAAGCTGATCGGCAATAGCCCCTGCCATTTGAAGTGCGGTTCCTTCACGGCCTGCTGAACCTCCGAAAAAATGAGTTGCAATTGTCCCCAGATAAACAAAAGGTGCCATTTTGAAAGGAATGATTCCCTTAGGCTCATGGATTGTATCAATCAGCAAATTGTTTCCGGCCTCAACATCTTTCCCGAAGTAATAATAAAGAAGTCCTATCAGAAATCCTGCAACAGGAAGTAAAGCAATCAGCCAGAGGTGATTTTCTCTGAAATTAGTTGCCCATTCTAAAGATTGAAGAAACCCTGCAGAAGCTGTTCCTACCAAAGCACCAATAATGATACTGATACACAGCCATTTTAAAATATAAGGAAGCGCCGGAAATTTTCTGAAGAAAAAATGAGTATGAAAAACTGCTTTTTTAACAAGTGTTCGTTGATTTTTTGACATAATACTCCTGATTAGTTATTTGTTAATAATCTTTTAATCAGGCGTCATCAGCTTTTGTAAAGCGGTTGGGTAAGGAAGAACACCATTTCCTTTGATAGTGCAAATATAAAAAGAAGAATTTGTTTTTCAAAAAGAATTTCTTGGTTGCTGGTTGTTTTCGGGCTGCTGATTACCCACAAACTTTAAATCTTAAACTTTGAACATTTAACTCTTAAACCCAAACTCCGCATCTCACGCCTTACAAAAAAGGCTTCATCTCATCTTCAATCTGTGTTCTCAGCTCCATCAGGCGTTTTGCATATATTTCTTGTTGTTTCTCTTCTTCTGTTTCCGGTATCCATTTCGGTACAGGCAGCTTTTTTCCATTTTCATCTACGGCAACAAATACGATTATACAATGCGTTTTCTTCTCGAAGTTGGGCTGTTTTAAATTTCTTGAAAAAACATTGATGGCGATATGCATGCTTGAAGTTCCGGTATAGATCACCTGTGCGTCTACTTTTACAACTTCACCAATTTTAATGGGATCATAAAAACGGATTCCACCTACATATACTGTGACAGAATAATTACCGCTCCAGGTTGTCGCGCATGCATAACCGGCCTGGTCAATCCATTTCATGACACTTCCTCCATGTACATTTCCTCCGTAATTAACATCTGAAGGTTCCGAAATAAACTGAAAGGTAATAGGCTTGTTCTGCATCTTTATAAAATTTGAATAAAGTTATTTAATAATTTCCAAAGTTTTAGATTAAATCCTACTTTTGATAGACGAAACTTTTAATGAAAGAGAATTTTAACCAATAACAGATTTAGAAACAGTAATGAAGAAAGTATTTTATCTCAACACCTGTGATACCTGCAGAAAAATTTTAGCCCAATTTGATCTTACAGACTGGGAACTTCGCGAAATAAAAAAAGAGCCTGTCACGAAAGAGGAATTGGCAGAAATGCATAAGAAAACAAAATCATACGAAGCATTGTTCAGCAAAAAATCTACTCAGATCAAATTGAGAGGGCTGGATGTGAAATCATTGACAGAAAAAGATTTTAAAGAATTATTGCTGGATCACTATACATTCCTTAAAAGACCTGTCTTTATAACAGACAAAGAGATTTTTGTTGGAAATGATAAAAAGAATGTGGAAGAATTGCAAAAGTTCTTTGGTGTAAATGAATAAATTTAACTGGAAACTGATTTTGCAAATAATAAACCTTACAGGTTTTTAAAACCTATAAGGTTTGGGTATAAACCCAAAAGAGGCTGTGATTTGTTCACAGCCTCTTTTGGTTATTTTTTTCAATTATACAAAAGGTGCTTTCACCACTTTTGCAGGAATGTTCTTGTTTCTTACCTGAATAAAGATTTCAGACCCTAATTTGAAGTGAGGTTTGTCCACATAAGCAAGGCCCAAACCTACTTTTTTCATTGGAGACTGTGTTCCGGAAGTTACTTTTCCGATTACATTTCCTTCTGCATCCACTACAGGATAGTCGTGTCTTGGAACTCCTTTATCTGTAAGCTCAAAACCAACTAATTTTCTTGTAATACCTTCTTCTTTCTGTTTTGCGAAAACATCTTTAGAAACGAAGTCTTTATCAAACTTAGTGATCCATCCTAAACCAGCTTCAATAGGAGAGGTAGTATCATCGATATCATTTCCGTACAGGCAGAATCCTTTTTCTAATCTTAAAGTATCTCTGGCAGCCAATCCGCAAGGAATGATCCCTTCTTCTTTACCAGCTTCCATTACAGCATCCCAAAGTTTTTCAGCACTGGCATTGTTGAAATAAATCTCAAAGCCTCCGCTTCCTGTGTATCCTGTATTTGAAATGATCACATTATTTTCTCCGGCCACAGTTCCTACTGTAAAGTGGTAGTAAGGAATTTCTGAAAGGTTTACATCTGTAAGCTTTTGAAGGATTTCAGTAGCTTTAGGCCCCTGAACTGCCAATAAAGACATCTCATCAGAAGCGTTGGTCATTTTAGCTCCGAAAGTGTTGTATTTTGAAATATGATTCCAGTCTTTGTCGATGTTGGATGCATTTACTACCACAAAATATTTGTCATCTTCCATTTTGTAAACGATAAGGTCATCTACAATTCCTCCGTTTTCGTTCGGAAGACAAGAATACTGTGCTTTTCCGTTTTCAAGTGCATCTACATTATTAGTAGTTACATACTGCAAAAGATCTTTTGAACCTGGTCCTTCGATGAAAAACTGTCCCATGTGGGAAACATCAAATAATCCTGCTTTTTCTCTTACGGCAAAGTGCTCTTCTGTAACCCCTGAGTATTGAACAGGCATTTCAAAACCTGCGAAAGGTACGATCTTAGCTCCCAAAGAAACATGTTTGTCGTACAAGGCTGTTTTCTTCATATTTAATTTTTATTTCTTTATTTTAAAACTGTTAAAAGTCTCATTGAATAAGGTCATATAGTTTCCGTTCCAGAACTTCTGGCCACAATTGATGGAAACTAAATATAAGTTTTTGTCTTTCTGAAAAGCTTTGGTGATCCAGAACAGCTTCTCTTTTTCATCGAAATGTTCATAGAAATATTCTGTATACCCTTTCTGGCTCTTCTTTTCTTTTACTTTTTTCTCTTCATCATGGGATTGATAAAGGGCCAGAATGAATTTTTTTACTTCTTCCTTGGGCAGGGGAAGGTCATGATATTCCGAAATGGTAATAGCTCCAATCTGGCTGGTAGGGAAAATGTTGATAATCTCACTGTCATTAGTGGATTTCCAGCCTTCAGGAACATTGATAGAGTAATTCGGAGTGTCAAATACACCTGCTTTTTGGGCAAAAAACAGACTTCCTGTCAAAAGAGCAGAAAAGAACAATATTTTTTTCATCATTAAAAATGGTGTTTATATTCTTCGAGGATGATTTTAAACCATTCCGTAAAATTTTCAGGATGTTCGGAAATTTCCTTGTCCAGCTCTTCCATGGAAATGAATCTTACTTCTTCCACTTCTTCTTTATTTAAATTGAAATCAGCTTCATGACTTCCCACAAACACATGATCCAGCTCGTGTTCCCACAGACCACCGCCTACATCTGCTTTATAAATAAAATTGAATTTTTCTGAAAGTTCTGCTTCAATTCCCAGTTCTTCCTTCAGTCTGCGTACTGCTCCTTCCTGATAAGTTTCCCCTTCTCGCGGGTGTGAGCAAACCGCATTGGTCCATTGGTTGGGAGAATGATACTTTCCTGACGCCCGTTTCTGAAGAAGCATTTCTCCTTTACTGTTGAAAAGAAATACAGAAAAAGCACGGTGTAACAGGCCATTGATGTGAGCCTGCTGTTTTTCCATCAGTCCTAAAACTTCATCTTCAGGGTTTACTAAAACGACAAATTCTTCCATTCCTACAAATGTAAGAGTAATAAATGTATTTTGGAAATTTTTAGATAAACATCATGCTTTTTATAATAATGATAACAAGATAAAAGGAAACACAAAAAGTAAAGGGTAAAATTATCATTCTCCGATTTGTTTTATCTGCAATCCTGATTTACTTTGAGGTTGTTTAAACTTTATGTTCATTATTTTAATCACAAAAGGCACAAAAGTTTTCAGAACCAAGCCTTATGCGTAACAAGTACACCTAAGTTTTGTGAAAATCTTTGATTTTCATCTTGTGTAAACTTTTCTGCGGTATCATTTTAAATTTAAACTTACTTAAGTAAACTCAAGTGTTTTAAGAAAAATTAAAAACGAAAAATTTTAACTATTTTGCGTGAAATAACGAATAAATTATTGATATTATTCTCTGGATACTATTTTCTATAGTAAAATTTTAACTTAAACTAAGATTAACATGCCTGATAATTGTAAAAACGCTAACTTTGTTACTTAATATTTAGTAATGGAATTAGAATACATTGAACACATTAGTCCTATTCTAAAGGATGGAATAAAAAATTACTTAATAGATATCGACGGAACCATTACTGATGACGTTCCCAATGAAGAGCCGGAAAGAATGGTTACCTGCGAACCATATCCTGACGCTCTGGAAACGATCAACAGATGGTATGACGAAGGACATCAAATTTGCTTTTTTACTTCAAGAACCGAAAATCTGAAACAAATTACAATCGACTGGCTGGATAAGCATGGCTTCAAATACCATAGCGTGCTTTGCGGAAAACCAAGAGGAGGAAATTATCACTGGATAGACAACCACCTGGTAAGAGCTACACGATACAAAGGAAGATTTACGGATTTGGTAGAAAAACAAGTAACCATTGAAGTATTCAAAGAAGACGGAGAATAAAAATATAATTCAAAGATTTAAAGATTAAATGCGAACCTGTTCCTTTAATTTTTAAATCTTTCATTTTTTAATATACTTGATATTTTATGAAAGTTTTAGCAAACGACGGCCTGGATCAATCTGGAATAGATGCATTGACAGAAAAAGGCTTTGAAGTGATCACTACAAAAGTTCCACAGGAGTTTTTAGTAGATTATATTAATGAGCACAAAATCCGCACATTATTGGTAAGAAGTGCTACACAGGTAAGAAAAGATATTATTGACGGATGTCCGTCCATCGACATTATTGGGAGAGGAGGTGTTGGTATGGATAATATTGACGTAGATTATGCAAGAGAAAAAGGAATCCATGTGATCAATACCCCTTCAGCTTCTTCGGAATCTGTGGCGGAGCTTGTTTTCGCCCATTTGTTTTCCGGGGCAAGATTTCTTCAGGATTCGAACAGAAGAATGCCTGTTGCAGGGGATACTGAATTTGCAGGTCTTAAAAAAGCATATGCTGCAGGTATCGAATTGAGAGGAAAAACCATTGGAATTGTAGGAATGGGAAGGATTGGCCAGGAAGTGGCAAGAATTGCTTTAGGACTTGGGATGAGAGTGGTTGCCGCTGATAATAATGTCGGAAGAGCAAGTATCAAAGTGAAATTTTACAACAATCAGTTCATCAATGTTGATATAGAAACAGAGCCGTTACAGGATGTTTTAAAACATTCAGATTTCATTACTTTACACGTTCCTGCACAGAAGGACGGTTACATGATTGGAAAGAATGAATTTGAAATCATGAAAGACGGAGTGGCTATTGTAAACTGTTCAAGAGGTGGAGTTATCGATGAAGCGGCTTTAATTGAGGCTTTGGACTCAGGTAAAGTAAGATTTGCCGGATTAGATGTTTTCATTAATGAGCCAACACCATCCAAAGAAATTCTTACTCATTCTAAAATCTCTCTTACCCCGCACACAGGAGCCTCTACTCTTGAAGCACAGGATAGAATAGGGCTTTCCCTTGCAGAGCAGATTTCAAGTATCTTACAGATTCAATAATTTGAAATGGATCATAAATAAAAGCACCTCGGTCTACTAACCGAGGTGCTTTTTTATTTTAAACTGTTGTTTGCAGACTAGATATTTTTGCTTTTCAGCAAATCTCTGATCTCCATCAGTAATTTTTGATCTTCTGTAGGTCCGGCAGGAGCTGCAGCCTCTTTTTTGTTTACTTTATTGGCGAATTTAATGATCCAGAAAAGAACCATCGCAATACAAAGGAAACTGATTACTGCGGAAATAAAATTTCCGTAAGCAACACCATTCCATGAAAGTTTTGAAATGTTTTCTGCACCGGCTGCTTTTAATGCCGGGTTGAGTATCAGAGGAGTGATTACATCTTCCACTAAAGAGGAAACAATTTTACCAAATGCTGCCCCAATGATCACACCGACAGCAAGATCGAGAACATTACCCTTAAAGGCAAACTCTTTAAATTCTTTTACAAATCCCATAATTTATATTTTTTTAATTAGCATAAACACAAAAATATAATTAAAAAATGTAAAAAACACTACGTTTTTATAGTTTTTTGTTCCCAAAACATTGAATTTTATGCAGAATTTCTATCATCTGTTTTTAATGAATATGTCAATATTATATCAATACATTATTTCATTAATGATGACTTTTTATTTTTATTAATGACGTGATATCATAATAAAAAATCTTTTGTAATTTGCTTAAAAGTTTGTTTTACCTATGAAAATTTTCACCGCAGAACAGATACGCAGCTGGGATCAGTTTACCATCTCCCATGAGCCTGTTTCTTCTATTCAATTAATGGAAAGAGCTTCAATGGCTGCAGCTCATTGGATTTCGGAGCACTGTAAAAACCATAAGAGACTGGCTGTATTCTGTGGTAACGGAAATAACGGAGGTGATGGCCTGGCTGTCGCAAGAATACTTTATCTGAAAGGTTTTGATGTGGATGTATTTGTAGGTGATTCCAAAAGGAAATTTTCAGAAGATGCTTCTGTAAATCTGAAAAGACTTCGCGATTTGTCGGGAATTTCGGTCAGAAAATTGAGTCCGGGTGAACACAATAATTTCGATGAGAAAACAATTATTGTAGATGCTCTTTTTGGAACAGGATTATCCAGACCATTGGAAGGAGATTATAAAAAGCTTGTTGAACAATTGAATAATAAAAAAAATAGTAAAATATCCATCGATATCCCTTCAGGATTGTCTGCAGATGGAATATTTGATGATAGTTCTGTTATTCTGAAAGCTGATTATACGCTGACTTTCCAATGTTGGAAAAGAACCTTTCTTCATCCTGAAACCGGAAAATATACAGGAAAAGTAGTACTGCTGGATATTGATTTAAGTAAAACATACGCAGAAACAACCGTTTCTGATTACTCTGTAATTGATGATCAGCTGATTGGTTCGATATTCATTCCGAGACAGGAATTTTCTCATAAAAGCAGTTATGGTAAGGCAGCCATCATAGGAGGCAGCTACGGAAAAATAGGAGCAGCAGTGCTGGCAACACGATCAGCGTTGAAAACAGGGGCAGGGCTTACCTTTACACTCGCTCCGGAATGCGGATACAATATTTTGCAGACCTCATGTCCTGAAGCCATGTTTATACAAGGAGGGGAGCATTTTATCACAAATTTTGAGATGGACAAAGATGTTACCTGTGGTGCAGGCCCTGGATTAGGAACTCATTCCGGTACAGAGAAAAGCTTTTTGAGTTTTCTGAAAAACTATTCTCAGCCGTTGATTCTGGATGCAGATGCGTTGAATATTATTTCAAAAGATCAGAAGAATTTGAAACTGATTCCCAAGAAATCAATCATAACCCCTCATCCGAAAGAGTTTGAGAGACTTTTCGGAAATACAGACAATTCTTTTAAAAGACTTGAACTGGCAAGGAAAAAGACAAAAGAGCTTGATCTTTATATTGTTCTCAAAGACCACCATACCCAGGTTGTTACTCCGGAGGGAAAAGTATTCTATAATATAACCGGAAATGCAGGTCTTGCGAAAGGAGGAAGCGGAGATATTCTTACCGGAATTCTTACTTCTCTTCTGGCTCAGAAATATTCTGAAGAGGAAACCTGTATTCTGGGAGTATGGCTGCATGGCAGAGCTGCCGATATTGCTTCAGAAAAACATTCAAAAGAATCGATGCTGCCCACTGATGTCATTGATGCCTTTGGATCTGTTTTTGAAGAACTGAACAGGAAAGCAGAGAGAAATCTGTAAGTAAACAGCTAATAAAAAAGGCAAATCTGTATTTCTACAAATTT
The DNA here is from genome assembly GCF_057809135.1 of Chryseobacterium sp. FG46. Taxonomy (NCBI): domain Bacteria; kingdom Pseudomonadati; phylum Bacteroidota; class Flavobacteriia; order Flavobacteriales; family Weeksellaceae; genus Chryseobacterium; species Chryseobacterium sp. FG46. The sequence goes on from NZ_JBMDJJ010000001.1 coordinate 43,851, forward strand.
GCCTTTTATTTTTTCAGCTTAAGCCATTTATTCCGGTTTCTCGTTTTCTGCCTGAGTGATCTTAAATTTCTTGGAAACGATCATGATGACAACACCTGCAATCATAAAAGGAATGGAAAGAACCTGACCTGTATTCAGACCGCCAATCTGGATAAACTCATCTCCCTGCGGCTCTTTAAGGAACTCAACAAAGAACCTGATCGCCCAAAGAATGATGAAAAACAGACCGAATAACCATCCCTGCTGGTATTTTTTATCTGTTTTTCTGTACAATATCCATAGTAAAATGAAGAGAAGAACATATCCTGCCGCTTCAAATAACTGGCTTGGATAGCGGGGTACAGTAAGACCATACTCACTGCTTTGCTGCGGGAAAAGAAGAGCAAACGGAGAGTTGGGATCAGCTGGTTTACCAACAATTTCAGAGTTGAAAAAGTTCCCCATTCTTACAAATGCTCCTCCTAAAGCGACTACAATACCCAATCTGTCATATACCCAGAAAGGATTTTTCTTAATAATTTTAAATGAATAATACAGCGTAGTGAAAATCAAAGCAATGGTAGCTCCATGGCTCGCTAGTCCCGAAAATCCAGTAAATTTAAAACCGTTTTTTGTGCTTATCGGTAGGAATACACTCCAGAAATCTTCTTTAAATAATTCCGGCTGATAAAAGATAACATGTCCTAATCTTGCTCCCAGAATAGTCCCGATCAATGTCCATGTGAACAGAGGCTCCAGATATTTTTGATTCACATTATCAATCTTAAAGATTCTCATCATTAAAACATACCCGAAACCAAATGCAAAAACAAACATCAAACTATAAAAGTGAAGCGTAAATGATCCAATGTGAATACCTTTTGAAGGATCCCATATTTTAAAGGAAGTTTTAAGTTCTACTTTATCAGAATCTGTGATGGGTTTTACAGATTTTACTGCATATTTAAAAGTGGTGATGTTTTCTTTGGTAACACCAGTATCAATCAGTTTAAAATTTTTATCGAAAAACTGATATTTTGAATCCTTGTACTTTGCTAAAGTGGAAGCTCCATAATTATAATAAGCAGGTTCAAAACTAGATTCATTAAGGATGACAACAAAAGACTGGTTCTTATCTGATTCTCTGTCCGGAAAAGCCGTAAGGTCTCCCATCTCTGTAGTAGAATAGATTTTTACAGGAACATTGCTTCCGTTGATATCTAAAGTTCCGTCAGATAAACCCCCAGGGTATTCCTGTGCAAAAAGAAGCTGCGTTGTGAACGCAAACAGCACAAGATAAATTCTGAAAAAGATAGTATTCATTTTTCTATTGATTTAATAGTTTGATTATTAACATTTATGTTTGGGTGGAACAGGATCATAACCGCTTCCTCCCCAAGGATGGCATCTTAAAATTCTTTTAAATCCCAGCCAGAAACCTTTAAAAACACCATGTACCTGAAGAGACTCAATCATATAATGAGAACAGGTAGGTTCGTAACGGCAGTTTTTAGGAAGTAAGGGCGAGATGAACCATTGGTAAAATTTGATCAAAATTACCAGCGGAAATGTAATGATTTTATTGAATGTAAGTTTCAAAACAATGCAAAAATAGGGTAAAAAAATGAAAATTAGTTTAAATTTGTTATAAGTTTCGGAGATCAGAAATCCGGACATTGATCTTAAAAAAAGAATTACTTTGAATCAAAATATTCCATTAGCTGAAAAATTAAGACCTAAAACCCTGAATGATGTGTTGGGGCAGGAACACCTTACCGGCGATAAAGGAACAATCAGAAAAATGATTGAAAATAATGCCTTGAATTCGTTGATTTTATGGGGACCTCCGGGAACAGGAAAAACTACGCTGGCTGAAATTATCTCAGAACAGTCGGGGAGAAAGTTTTATAAACTTTCGGCAGTTTCTTCCGGGGTAAAAGACGTAAGGGATGTAATTGAAGATGCCAAAAAACAGAATCTGTTCTCTGGGAAGTCACCTATCTTATTTATTGATGAGATTCACCGGTTTAATAAGTCGCAGCAGGATTCATTATTACATGCAGTAGAGAAAGGATGGATTGTTTTGATTGGAGCAACTACCGAGAATCCAAGTTTTGAGGTGGTCTCGGCACTCCTATCAAGAAGTCAGGTTTATATTTTAAAGGCTTTGAGCTATGAAAAGCTGGAGGAATTAATTGATATCGCTTCGGAAAGATACAATAAAGATGAAGGAACGGATTTTAAAATCCTTGAAAAAGAAGCTTTTATTCAATATTCAGGTGGTGACGCCAGAAAACTGATCAATTCTGTAGAACTGGTTTTGAATCAATATAAAAATTCGGGTACAACGGAAATTATTAATTCTGATGTACTGGAAGTTCTTCAGGAGACAATGGCTCTTTATGATAAGAACGGAGAGCAGCATTATGATATCATTTCAGCCTTTATCAAATCTATGCGTGGAGGTGATCCGAACGGAGCGGTGTATTGGCTGGCCAGAATGATTGCCGGAGGAGAAGATATTAAGTTTATTGCAAGGAGAATGCTTATTTTGGCAGCTGAAGATGTGGGTTTGGCTAATCCCAATGCTTTGGTGGTTGCCAACAACTGTTTTCAGGCGATTAATGTAATCGGGAATCCTGAAGCAAGGATTATATTAAGTGAAACAGCGGTGTATCTTGCGGTTTCACCTAAAAGTAATTCTGCATATATGGCTATCAATGAAGCTTTAGCTTTGGTAAAACAGACAGGAAATCTGCCAGTGCCGCTTCATTTGAGAAATGCGCCTACTAAACTAATGAAAGATCTGGATTATGGAAAAGAATATAAATATGCCCATTCCTACGAAGGAAACTTTGTAGAACAGGATTTTCTTCCGGAAGAAATAAGAAATGTCAAGCTGTACGAACCGGGAAATAATGCTACGGAGAAGAAAATCTATGAGGAACTCAAGAAAAAATGGAACAATAAATATTAAAATAAAAAGGATGCTGTTTTTAGCATCCTTTTTTATAGTATTCAATTATTCGGTAGTATAAATAAATAATGTTTTCTTACCGTTGTAATCTTTTGTTTCTGTCCTTTTTTTGATTTCAGGATAGATCATAGTGTTGGTATCCGTAAATTCATATCCTTCAATAAATACCGGATTGTCTGCCGGAATATTGTATTGTGCATTGATGGACGATAATGGCATTCTGTCCAGTATATTTTCTCCGTTTTTGAACTTATATTCGGTAACTCCTTTTGTAAAAACAGAACCATATTTTTTTAAACTTTGGGGAAAGCTTGAGGGAGTATTGTATACTTTTAAAACCTGTAATGCGTTCTTTTTTGTATTGAATAATTCTACTGTACCAATGGCGTTATCTGCCACTGCGAATTTCACAGCAGGATTTTTTTGCTGGGCCAATAGAGTAGCAGAGGACAGGAGTAAAAAAGAATAGAGTAATTTTTTCATAATCGGAATATGTAACTGTTAAAAACGTGATAAATATAGTTATTTTTTATAAAATTTGAATAAAATATTGAATTGTTTTAAATATTATTTAGGAATAAAAACTTTTACCCTGATTGTTAGTCTTTGCTTTCTTCCTTTTTATCTTTTTTATCCACCATATTTCTGATCATGTTTTTCAGGCGCTGAAAAGTGAAAGAGCTTAGTAATAAAATAATTCCGAGAACAATAAAGGCGCTGATTCTTGAAATATTATCCATCTGCCACACATCGTAACCATAAAGTTTTAATACCATCAGGCCTACCAATGCAAAGCCAATCTTGTTATATTCCTGAATATTCTTTTTCAAGCCGGTATAAATAAAGATGCTGGCAAGAATTGTCCATATAATAGGAAGATAAAGAATATTGAAATGTTCACTTGCTTTGTAAGAATGAGGAAGGTCATTGGAGGTCATTAAAATATAAGCATGATGAAGTTCGCAACTTACAGAGATAATGAGTGCTAAAGATAGCATCCAGTAAGAAACCTGTTGTTTGTGGAATGCTGAAGAAGGAATAATCCTGTACCATACATATATAAAAGGAATCCATTGAAGCAGATGAAGAAAATAAAAACTTAAATGGAGTGTCTTTGTTAAGATAGCCGTCACAACGGGAAGCGTAGAAACAGAGGTGTTTATTACAATCAGGAAAAAAAACAGATACATCAGTATATTTTGGATGTCGTTTCTGATGTTCAGTAGTTTTCTGAAAAGCAATAAAACAAAAATATAATAAATACTGAATAAAAGTCCTGTGCTGGTAACGGCTGACCAGGGCATTTCTGAAACATGATACGTAATCTCAAGAAGAAAAGTAATGTAGATAACCCCATAGCTAATTACCGTAATAAGATCTTCAAAAAAGTTACTGTCTTTTCCATTGGACTCTTTGGAGAAGTTCCTTAATAAATACAAATTAATTATTATGGAAACAATGGTAAACGAACTGGTGATAAACGGAGGATTAAATATGATATTGAGGTCTTTTGTTCCAAAATAATCAGTCCAGGTTACAAGCTGGGCGATCATCACTAATGGAAACAGGATGTAAAAGAAAATTTTGAAAATCTTCTGACTAGTTTTTTTCCAGATAAAAAGAAGCAGAGTAGTTTCTATTGCCCAAATGCTGGTAATGAGGTGGGTTTTAAACTGAATAGCAACTGCAATTGTAATAAGACTGGTAACAAGCCCTGCGAATACAGAATAGGCAACTCCGGAATCTTTCCGTTTATATTCTCTAAACAGCAGAACAGAGTTGACAGCAGTAAAGATAAGAGGGAAAATAATAGGAGGTTCGTATTTTAATGTATCAAAAATATAAAGCAGCCCCAGAATACTTGAAAAATTGGCGAGAGCAAGTATTAAAATATCTGAGGGGGAAAGTATATTTCTTTTGAAATAGTCATGCAGGGCAAAAATGTAGAAAATCGCATAACTGATCAGATAAAAAGTAATGCTTAAAAGTTCAGGGCTTTCATGAGTCCAGGATAGAAGATAACCTGTGGTAAAGATATAAGCTGTCCATCCCACGCTTTTCCGGTGCTGCAGAAAAGAGGCTGCCAGCATTCCCGTATTTAAAAGAGTAATATAAATAAAAAGGAAAAGATAGTTACTTTGTCCTGTGCTTATCATGAGAGGAGCTGCAAAACCTCCTATGAGCGAAAAGATAATCAGTACTTCACTTTTATAATAATAGGATAGAATGATAGAGGCTGCGGTAATCAGTGCCGTGATGATAAATGCCGTATTCTGGGTAAACAGATGGTATTCACGGAAGGCAATGGTGGCTGTGAAATACAGAACAGCAACACCGCCTCCTGTAATGATGGAAGAAAAGGCCTGGTAATTTTTTCTGAGAAAATGGCCGGTTATGATAATTCCTGCCCCGGTACAAAAACCAATTCCTGCTCTTGCTGCTTCACCAATCCAGTTTTTATCAATAGCATATTTTACAAAATAACCGATTCCGAGAACAAGTGTGAAAATACCAATAATGGTAAGTGCATTTTGTTTTAAAAAATCAAAAACAGGAGTGAGCCGGTCTTTTTGACCTGTTGTTGGAAGTTTTTCACTTTCTTCACCGTGTTTTATGTTTTCATAATGAACCTGTTGAGGCTTTCCTTGTTGTGGGATAAATGTCTCTTCCGTTGAAGTTTTCTTAGCGATTGCTTCAGTCTGAGCCGGAGGGATATTGTTGATTTTATGATTAAGATCTGAAATCTCCTTCTCCAATTTTCTGATTTTGGTATTCAGATTATTGAAAATAATGAAGATAATTATAAAGATGATGACCGCAACAAATTCATTCATTTCATTAGTTTTATCAAATATAAAGAAATGTTTTGTATGCTATTTAAAAAATTAACCCATCGTGGTATAAACGATGGGCTAAATGGTATAGATAACTAACAATATGTTTTACTAGTTTGATACTTTATAAATGTAGAAGGATGCGATACTGGATCCTAATAATCCTGCAGTAATAACACCGGAATCTACAAGTCCAAAAGATACTTTGTCACCTGCTTGAAATGAATACAAAGAATTAATACTGGAATCGGAAAGTGTTAAGTTAACTGCTAATGCAAGATTAACACCGCTGAACGGACGTGTGTCTATAAGAGTTGTTATTCCAGATCTGGTTCTTGCAATTGCGATACCAGGAGCTCCTGATAATAAAGAAGCTTGTAATCCTGTTCCATATCTGAATGCGAACCCGACAGCATATACTCCAGTGGATGGAATATTATAAGAACCGTCAGCATTGGTAAACAAAGCAGCACTTCCTATAGTTCTATCAGTTTGTACAAAGCTTACAGGTTGAAAATCAGAAGGTAAAACTCCTAGATTCAAAAGCGTTATACCTGTTGTTTTTTTTGCAGAATATACGGACGTGTTGATTCCTGCAGCTGCAATTAACATGGGTGGATCTATTGAGAATACCTGAGTGGTTCCCTGGTTAACAGCTAAAATCTGATATCCGGGTAGTGCTGTGGCGGCTGGGATATCACGAACTTTCATAGTTCCATTAACATCTAGAGTTGCAGATGGGTTGGCTGTATTGATACCCACCTGTGAGAATAATGGTAACGCTGCACATGCTAACATTAAGCTGTAAAGGTTAGTTTTCATGATCAAGATTTTTAAATTAGTTGCTAAGCAAATATACAATAAAAATTACACTCAATGTTGTGATATTTGTAATTTTTACATTAATATAGTGCAATATTTTTAAACATATGTTTATATTTTGATTAATATTTCTGTATAATTTGATTACGACTTATTATATTTGTTTTCTAAATAATTAACTGTTTGTCAGTGTTTTAACAAAATATAATTCTCTCTGTTGTGTGGGTTATTTTTTTTAGTCAGACAGAATGTACTGTTTGTGAAATAATTTATTATAAAAGTTTTTTGAATTTTATTTCTTTTGTTTAGTATGAATGAAAAAACACTGCTGTTAAGGCAGTGCTTTTTATGGATTTATGGATTTATGGATTTATGGATTTTTTCTAGCTTTCAAGAAGAAATTCCTTATAGTTTCCAAGGAAATCTACATTGGCATTGATAGATTCAAGTTCTTTTAAGGCGTTTTCATGTAAGACTTTTTTCCATGGCCCTTGAACATTGATGAAGAAGAAGTAATTTCCCAGTCCTGTTTTTAATGTTCTGGATTCAATCTTACTGAGATTCATCTTTCTCCATGCAAAAACTGATAAAACCTGATGTAATCCACCGGGATGATCTTCCGGAAGAGTAATCAGCATTCCTGATTTTTCACCCAGTGTTTCCAATTTTTCATTTTGGTATTTATTCTGCTCCTTAGAAATGATAATAAATCGGGTATGGTTCTGTTCAAAATCCTGAATATTTCGGTTTATGATTTTCAAACCATATAAATTGGCTGCAAACTGATTGGCTACTGCCGCAATTGGAGTTTCGGGATTCTCAGAAACAAATTTTGCCGCCGCTGCCGTGGAGGAAAAGTCCTGTTTTGGAATTTCTTTATAATGAGTGTCCAGAAAATGAAAACTCTGTGCGAGAGCCTGTGGGTGAGAATATATTCTTTCCATATGCTCAACAGAATTTTCCGGATGAATCATCAGGTGATGGGCAATAGGCATTACGGCTTCTGCTTCTATCTTAATAGACGGAGTTTTATATAAATAATCCAGCGTCATAGAGACGGTTCCTTCAATAGAGTTTTCCAAAGGTACAACGGCCTTTACTGCTTCTCCGTTTTCAACAGCATTAAAACAATCCAGAATGCTGGCCTGTGGTAATATTTCGTCATCAGGGAAAAGCTGTGCTGCAGCAAGCTGGGTAAAACTGGCATGAGGTCCCAAAAATGCAATCTTCATAATATATTATATAAAGGAGGTTAAAATAAAGGTACAAAGGTGCGAATTAATTCATAAATAAGGTTCAAAGTATGTCTAAAGTTTACTGGGATACGCGATGTGGCTTATCCAGAACTTTAAACCCTCGAATCTCTAAAGCCTGCTACTTTTCTTTCCAGTTCTTCTCAATCAGTTCCATCAGAAAATCCGGACACTTGATGATTTTGTTGGTTTTTGCATCTAAGAAGAATAGAGTAGTGGAAGCTTCAGTGATTTTAATATGTTCTTCATTGTAAATTTCATATTCAAATTCAAATTTCACCCCAGGAATTTTTTTTACATAAGTATGAATTTCTAATTTTTGATCGTACAAAGCAGGTCGGATATATTTAATTTTGTAGTCCGAAACAGGCAGCCAAATTCCTTGGTTTTCAATTTCATCGTATGAAATTCCTATGCTTCTGAAGAGCTCAACTCTCGCTACTTCGAAGTACGTTGCGTAATTGCCATAGTATACATATTTCATCGGGTCTGTCTCTGCGTAACGTACTCGTATTGAGTGTGTTGTGTGTATCATTTTAGATGTTAAATTATACATACAAATATATTTTTAAATAATCAATACCTGCAATATTTTTTTTTGAAAAGAAAATATTGGACCTTTGTCTTCCTTCTAAACACAGTACAAACAAAGAATAATCGGGGCTTAAAAAATGGATGACAATTTAATGATGATATGGCAGAAATGCCTTCAGTTTATGCGCGATAACCTGAACGCTGCTGAAGACAATTCTGACCTTAAAAAACTTGAAAAATCTTTCGATATGCTATTCGATAAGGTTCAGCCGCTTTCACTGGTGGCCAACAACCTTACGTTGATCGTGCCGAGCGATTTTTACAAGGAATATATAGAGGACAATTACCTGTCCTTACTTTCTGCTGCCCTGAAGAAAAATATTGGAAAAGGAGTGAAATTATGGTATTCTGTGATGGAAAACAGACCAAAAGGTGAAGAAAAACCTGTTACCATGAACATCAAAGGACAAAGCGTTCCTACTCCAAAAACACAGGAAACTATGCCACAAGGATTCTCTGCTAATATTGTAAATCCGTTTGTAGTTCCTGGAATTAGAAAAGTAAATATAGATTCTAACCTGAAGCCTGACTATTCATTTGATAGTTATGTGGAAGGAGAAAGCAATAAATTTGCAGCCACTGTAGCCAGATCCATTGCAAAAAGACCTGGAGCAACAGCTTTTAACCCATTATTCTTATATGGAGGTTACGGAGTTGGAAAAACCCACCTTGGACAGGCTGTTGGACTTGAAGTAAAAAATCAGTTTCCAGATAAAGTAGTTCTTTATCTGTCTTCTGAAAAATTTATCCAGCAGTTTATCTCTGCTGCTAAAGCTCATAAACAGACTGAATTTGCGAACTTCTATCAAATGGTAGATGTGCTGATTATTGATGATATTCAGTTCCTGTCTGGAAAATCTGCTACTCAGGATAGTTTCTTCCATATTTTTGATCACCTGCATCAGAATGGAAAACAGATTATCCTTACCTCAGATAAAGCGCCTGCAGATATTATGGATATTCAGGACAGAATTGTTTCCCGTTTCAAATGGGGACTTTCTGCAGAAATAAAATCTCCTGATTTATCCACAAGAAGACAAATTATCGAGGATAAGCTAAGTAGGGATGGAATCGTTCTTCCCGATGATATGCTTGACTTCCTTGCTGTTGAAACGAAAACCAATGTAAGAGAGCTTATCGGGGTTATTAACTCTGTGATCGCTTACTCTACTGTATACAAGAGAGATCTTAGTCTTGAGTTGCTTAAGGAAACCATCAACAGAATTGCGGCTAACCAGAAAAAGGTGATCAATATTCCTTACATTCAGGAAGTGGTTTGTGATTATTTTGGAATCAAAAAAGAGCAGCTGCTTTCAAAAACAAGAAAAAGAGAGATCGCATTACCAAGACAGCTTGCCATGTACTTCTCCAAAGAATTCACCAATTCTACATTTACTAAAATCGGTGAAGAAATGGGAGGAAAAGATCACTCAACAGTAATGTATGCTTGTGATACCATCAAAGACGTTTCGAAAATTGATAAAGAAATCAAGAAATACGTAAAAGATCTTACTGAAAGAATCAAACAATAAGTAAGGGTGAGTTTACATAAATTAAAATGAAGGATAGTTGTATTCTTCATTTTTTATTTAGTTTTGTTATAACAAAAGACTCTTTTTAAATAAAACGGAACATGAAAATATTAATGGTTTGTCTGGGGAATATATGCAGAAGCCCATTGGCAGAAGGAATTATGAAAGCAAAACTGCCGGAGGATTATATGGTAGATTCAGCCGGAACCATTTCCTTGCACGAAGGTGAGCATCCGGACAAAAGAGCTGTTAAAACTGCCGCTAATCATGATATAGATATATCGCAGCAAAAATCAAGACCTATCACCAGGAAAGATTTTGAAACCTTTGATAAGATCTACTGTATGGATATTGATGTGTTGGATGATGTTGTTTCTAAAACCAAAAATGAAGAAGAACGTCAGAAAGTATCTTTGTTTTTAGAAGTACTGGGAGATCACAAAAATACTGAGGTTCCGGATCCTTATTGGGGAGATATGCAAGATTTTGAAGCGGTTTTCCAACTTTTGGATAAAGGATGTGAAGCTATCAAAAGCCAGCTGTCAAAATAATAAACATGAAAATGTAAAATATTTCCCTAAACATCACTCAACGAAAGAACTAAAAATAATACAATGCTTTTTTTACTCCCTGCTTATTTATCAGAAAACACTTCTATCAACCATTTTTCACCTGTTCTGAAGGATTATATCATGCAGACCGATTATTTCTTTGTAGAAAATGAAAAAACTGCCCGAAAGGTCGTTAAATTTTTTGCTCCGGAAAAAAAGCAGGCTGATCTGAAATTGTTTTTGTTGGATAAATACACGGAAAGCGCAGATATCAAGGAAGCTCAGGAGATGATGCTGAAAGGGCAGGACTTCGGACTGCTGTCAGAAGCAGGGTTGCCATGTATTGCAGACCCGGGAAATCTGATGGTGAAATGGTGTCATGAGAAAAATATCAGAGTGATTCCCATTTCAGGGCCTTCATCCATTATCCTTGCCTTGATCTCAAGTGGATTCAACGGGCAGGAATTTACTTTTCACGGCTATCTTCCTATTGATAAAGGGGAGAAAAAGAAACAGATCATGAACCTTGAAAGCCTTGTTCAAAAAACCGGATATTCGCAGATTTTCATGGAAACACCATACAGAAATAACCAGCTGTTGGAGGATTTATGTAAGTTTTTGTCACCCAATACAAAACTTTGTATCGCTGCCAATATCAACGATCCGGAACATGAGTTTATCAAAACAAAAACCATAAAAGACTGGCAGAAACAAAAGCCGGAACTTCATAAAATTCCCGCAGTATTTGTACTTGGGAAGTAGAATCTGCTCTTATAGCTTATAATAGATAGGCATTTTTTAGAAGACTAGAAAAAGGCTGTGATTATTGATCGCAGCCTTTGTTTTATTTAAAATGAGGTTTGAATGTTGTAAATATGCTTTCTAAACTTCTATTTTCTCTCCCTTTCAGCTATTCAATAGGAGTTTTAAATAATGATATTTCAATAATTAGTGATAAATATCATGGAGTTTATATGGTTTTATAATATAAAAATTTCTAATTTTATATCTAGATATAATGCATTATGGATTTGTATTTTTTAATAAAATAAATAATATTGATTATAATTTTTCTATTTCGTTTAATTTTTATTATACATATTATAATTTAATCATTTTTAATGATGTAAGTTAATTTCGTTTGCATTTATTGAATTACAGATCATTTAAATTCAGTTTTGCTTAAAAGCGATCAAACCAATCAACACCAAAATATTAAAATATGATGACACGTAAAATTTTTTTTCCGGTATTGCTGATGCTGGCTATGCTGGTACCATCTTTAATTCATCTGTCCGCACACGGATATGTACTGAGTCCTGCCTCAAGAGGATATCAGGGAAGCCTGGACAAGGCCACACTCGGTTATTCTGCAGCTTTTGGAATCTATGGATCTGTCATTAATGAACCGGGATCTTTGGAAGCTCCGAAAGGGTTTCCTGCGTTGGGCCCTGCCGACGGAAAGATTGCCTCCGCTAATGGAAGTATAGGAGGAGACACCACACTGGATATCCAGACTGCCGACAGATGGAAGAAAACAAATATCTCCACGGGTGTGAATGCCTTTATCTGGAAATACTCGGCGTATCATGCGACAGCGAAATGGCATTATTATATGACAAAGCAGGGCTGGAATCCCAATCAGCCGCTTTCCCGTCAGGATCTTGAACTTATAGGTACAGTTACGCATAATGGAACACCACCACAGGACAATGTTTCTCATCAGATTACCGTTCCTGCAAACCGTACAGGCTACCATATTATTTTAGCGGTCTGGGATGTAGCAGATACCACCAATGCATTCTATAATGTAATTGATGTGAACGTAACCTCCGGAACAGGAGTTTCTGCACCCGCTACTCCTACAGGATTAACACAAGTAGGAGTAACAAGCTCTTCGGCTAAAATAAGCTGGAATGCACAATCAGATGCAGTGTCCTATAACGTTTTCCGCAACGGACAAAATATTCAGCAGGTAAGTACACCTACTTTTCAGGATACAGGTTTAACTGCCAATACAGTTTATATATATGAAATACAGGCAAAAGGCTCTTCCGGACTTACTTCACCGAAAAGTTCACCACTCAATGTAAAGACAAACAGTGAAGGTATTCCTGAAAAACCTACAGCACCCTCAAACCTTCATTCAATGGGAGTTACCGAAAACTCCGTTTCCCTAATGTGGATGGCATCCACTCATACACAGGGAATTAAAAATTATCAGGTCTTTGAAAACGGAATCAAAGTAGGAGAGACTGTGCAAACAAGCTTTTTACGGACAGGATTATCACAAGACACAGAATATACCTATACCGTAAGATCTGTTGCAATGAACGATCAGCTTTCGGATGCGGGTAATGAATTAAAAGTCAGAACAAAAAAAGTTTTACCAGGGAATGGCCAATCCTATTGCGGAGCAGAGCAGTATAATGCTGCCAATGCTTATCCTACAGCCGGAACGAAAGTTTTTTACTCCTGTAAAATATGGAAAAATAAATGGTATGCAAATCCGGGAGAACTTCCGGGAGCGAATATGGTGTGGGAGGAAGTAAGTGTATGCACAGAAGGTCCTGGCTGTGAATCAGGCGGTCCGGTTGCGTATTGTGGTGCACAGGAATATAATCCGGCAAAAACGTATTCAACAGCAGGAACAAAAGTATTCAATGCCTGTAAAATCTGGGAAAACAAATGGTACGCGAATCCGGGAGAAGCGCCGGGAAGTAATGCTGTCTGGAAACTTGTAAGCGACTGCAGTGAAGGGCAGGGTTGTAAAACATCAGTTCTTGCCAGTAAAGAAAATGATTTTTCAATCATAGTATCTGAGCATTTGATCAATTTTGCACCGGAAAGCCTTTATGCTAAAATAAGCAGAGCAGATGTCATTACTCCTCAGGGAATTCAGATCATTAGCTTTATGAACCCGGGAAAAGAAAATATGAATATCAGCCGTCTTCAGCCTGGAATCTATTTTATAAAGATCCAGTATAAAGATGGAAGAAATATGACCAAAACCATCAGAAAATAGTAAAAAGAATAAACAAAAAGGTGGTCTCAAAAGTGTCATTCTGAATGAAATGAAATATAGTGAAGAATCTCATATTACAAATTGTGAATAAGATTCTTCCTTCGTCAGAATGGCAAAATGCAAATAGTTTGACTTTGCAAACATAGGAGACAATTTCTTTTTTCAAAAATATTTAACAGCCGTTAACAAGACTATTGCATTGTTATTGATTTTAAACAAACACTGGAAACGGAATAAGATGTTGATAATGCAGTGAAAATCCGGGCATCAAAGATGCCCGGATTTTTAATAAGTTAATTTTAATCTTTTTTCTTTGATTTCCACTTTCTCCAAATAAAAATAATAACAGGAATAAGCAAAAAGAACGGCCACATGGAAATGATTCCGAGCATAAAGCTTACAAAACTGTTCCAGCCTTCCGTTACCGAATCTACCAACCGGCTTCCAAAACCTATTTTTGAGGTTGCTGAACTTCTCACTTTTTCTTTATATAAATTTATATTCAGAGTGCTGTAATTCACACGGTCATCAATAAAACGAAGGCTACCTTCTGCCACATCAATCTCATCTTCCAGATCGCGTATGTTTTCCTGAATTTCAAGCATATCTTTTGTGGTAGCTGCCTTTTTAAGCAGGTCACGGTATTTTCCAGATATATCTTTTTATTGGCCAGCTTTATGGCTATATCGGTATATTCTTCTGTTACATCATTAGATGAAATATTTTTAGACAAAACAGTTCCTACACCATCCGAAAATGAATGGATCAGGGCATCAAAATTTTTATGAGGCACGCGGATAATCAGACTTAGATTATCATCCATATCCGTATTTTGAAACTCTTCTTTCTGGATGTAAGCATTGTTTTTCTTGATGATCTCATAGACCTGATTCTGTGTTTTTTTGATATCACCCACCTGAATCTTCATATCTCCGTTTTTGATGATTTTTTTAGTGATCGTATCTGTTTTCTTAGGGATATAAGTTTCTTTGTTTGTAACATTTTCATCAGATACTAACTTTTCGGAGACAGAAAGTGGTGGAGGTGGAGGTACCGCTGCAGGAGAAGGGGCTTTATCTTCGGTTAGAACTTCCATCAGGTCGGCTTTCACTTCCTGTTTTTCTGCACCTGATTTGCTGCAATTGATCAGGATAAGACATGATAATAGGAAAATAATTTTTTTCATGGTTAGTTAGTTTTTTATGGATATGATCAAAAAGTGTGCTCAAAAATGAACATTTGTAAAATGAATGAAAATTTAAAATGAAAGAATGTTAATACAAAATCAATAAATAGCTCTAAAATTGATCTGAAAATTGCTGAGACTGATAAATTATTTCTATTTTTAATTCATGAAAAAAAGTCTTTTAGCATTTGTGTTTTCTCCATTTCTTATGTATGCCCAGGAAGCTCCTAAACTTACAGACGATATGGCGATGAAATTATCCGACAAACCTCTTCACTGTATCAACCAGGAATATCCGAATAAAACGGCCCACATCATCAATAATGCAGGCGAAGTTCCTTTAACTCCAAAAGATCTTCACCCCAGTTTCTACGGATGTTTCGACTGGCATAGCTCTGTTCATGGACATTGGATGCTGACAAGGCTTTTGAAAACAAAACCCAATCTCTCTAATACCAAAGACATTGAAAAAATTCTTGACGAATCATTTCAGAAAGAGAAACTGCAAGCAGAAGCAGATTATTTTACAAAATATCAGCTGACGGGAACTTTTGAAAGAACCTATGGCTGGGCGTGGATCTTAAAGCTGGATGAAGAACTGACCAACTGGGACCA
This sequence comes from Chryseobacterium sp. FG46, assembly GCF_057809135.1. Lineage (NCBI taxonomy): Bacteria > Pseudomonadati > Bacteroidota > Flavobacteriia > Flavobacteriales > Weeksellaceae > Chryseobacterium > Chryseobacterium sp. FG46. The sequence continues at coordinate 59,219 of NZ_JBMDJJ010000001.1, forward strand.
TCCGAAAGCTACAATATGGCATCAAAACCTGAAACCGCTTACAGATCAGATCCTGAAGTCCTGGAAAACCTATCTTCCGAAGCAAACCTACCCCAACAGAACAGGAGTTCATCCTAATACGGCATTTGCCATGTCTTTTGCTATCGATTGGGCAAGAGCCAATAAAGATAAGGAGTTTGAAAATCAGCTGATGGAAAAAGCAAAATACTTTTTCTTAAAAGATCAGAAAACGCCTGCTTATCTGGAACCGGATGGATCTGATTTCTTTTCGCCAAGTCTTGAAATTGCAGATCTGATGAGAAGAGTTCTTCCTCAAAAAGAATTTGTACAGTGGCTGAATGCTTTCTACGAAAAAAGAAGTCTTGAAAATGTTGAAAAAATTCCGGTAGTGAGTGATCTGAGCGATTATCAGACCGTTCACCTTGTAGGATTATCTTTTTCCAAAGCATGGTGTATGAAAGGAATTTCCAATGCACTTCCTGCCAATCATCCTCTGAAAAAAGATTTCAGGAAAACAGCAGATGTATTTCTAAATAACGGATTGCCGCTGCTTTTCCAGGGAAATTACGGTGGAGATCACTGGCTGGCCAGTTTTGCTGTTTATGCGCTGGAAGATTAATATCTGATTCCTGCTTTTTTAAGAACAAAGCCTAACAGCCATATGGGTCCTATCAGAAGAAACTGCAGATCCTTAAGGAAAGTAGGCTTTTTTCCTTCAATTTTATGGCCTATAAACTGAAAAATCCATGTGATGATAAATACAGAAAGGTAAACCATCCATGATTGTTTTCCGAAACTAATATTGGTCAGATAGATGAAATGTTCCATCATAAGCATGATCACGATCATTATAATAGCGATCAATAAAGAAAGTCTTACATAGAACAGAGTGATCAGAATAATCACAATAAGGCTTATGATACTGGCACATCCGAGATAGGAAGCACAAAAATGAGGGGAGGGAATCAGGGAGACGAACCCCAGAATCGTCCAGAAAATTAAGGGCACACAAATCCAGTGAATGAACTTGTTAGTCGCGTTTCTATGGCTTTTACTGTATTCGGCAAATAATAGATCAACCTTTCTCATGCTGAAGGGAAATTGGATTCCTGCTAAAATAATAAAATTTTGTAATCACTGGTAAGATTGCTTACATTTGTCTTATGTCTGCCCTGGAAAAATTTGGCGTTGATATTTTTACCGAACATAATATTTTCGAGCGAATAGCTGTGGGTAAACCATTTCGTCCCGAAAATCCTGCTTTTATTTTTATTAAATCAGGAACTATAAAACTTCGCCAGCACTTCAGTGATCTGGAGGTTTCTGCCAATATGTTTATGGTAACCGATCCGCAAACCATTTACGAAGTGGTGGGAGTAACTGATGATTTTCAGTCGAGGATGGTTTCTTACAAAAGAGAATTTATTTCCGCTTTATCATTAAAATTTAACCGCCTGATTACATATCGCTATTTCAGACAGCAGATGAATAAAGGAGTTCCTTTTCCTGAGGACGAAATGGAGGTCGTATGGAAAAGTGTCAATTTTCTGAAATATATTCTGGATTCTGATACCGAAATGCTTTATAAAAAGGAAATGGTGGAGCACCTTTTCTCCGTTTTCTGCTATCAGATGGCGGGAATTATTTCCAAGGAAGATAACAGCTCTATGAACCAGATGTCCAGACAGGAAGAGATTGTATTCGTATTTCTTACCGACCTCGCAGAGCATCATCTTACCGAAAGAACCGTTGAGTTTTATGCCGAACGGCAGTCAATTACAACCAGACATCTTTCTTCTGTAGTAAAGACGATCACAGGAAAGTCTGCAAGCCAGATCATCGCCTTAATTGTGATCAACGAGGCGAAAGTGCTCCTAAACTCTTCCAATAAACCGGTTTCAGAGATTTCTTCTATTCTCGGATTCAGTGATCAATACTCATTTTCTCACTTTTTTAAGAAGCATCTGGAGGTAAGTCCTACACAGTACAGGCATCAGTTCGAAAATTAAAATCTTACATTTGAACATCTTTTTCCAAAAATCAAACATTTGATTGATTTTGTTGTTGATCTAACTTTGCATCTGTAAAACAAGGTAAAATGACAAAGAAAATAAAAACAGCACTATCTGTACTGATAGCAGCTTTTCCTGCGCTGTTTTTTTCACAACAGATCAAACAGATGACCGCAGGTGAGGTGGCGGAACTTGCTGTTCAGAATCATCAGCAGCTCAAGGTTTCTGCGCAGAACATTGGTATAGCAAAACAAAATACGAATGTCGTTAAGCTTCAGAAACTTCCTACGATTACCGCTTCTACAAGTCAGTTCTATTTAGGAGATGCAGTCGCTATTGATAAAGACTTTTCGAATTCTACAAACGTTCCGATGCCGCATTACGGAAGCTCGTATGCGGTACAGGCCACGCAGCTGATTTTCAAAGGAGGATTGGTAAATAAATCTATCGAAATGGCGGGGCTTCGTGAGCAGCTTTCCGAACTGGATTTAGAGAAAAATAAACAGGATGTGAAATTCTTAGTGATTTCCAATTATCTGGATGTCTATAAAATCATTAATCAGGAAGAGGTATTTCAGAATAATAAAAAACTGGCTCAGGAACGTCTGAAAAATATCCAGAAATTCTATCAGCAGGGAATGGTCACAAGAAATGAGGTCATTCGTGGAGAATTGGCCATCAAAAATCTTGATCAGGGAATTCTTACCCTTACCAACAATAAAAAAATCCTTAATTATAATCTGAACATTGCTTTGGGATTATCTTCCGATACGGAGATCGTGCCTACAGAAAGCCTGGAGAATAAAGAATCCGGAATCGGTATGGAGTATTACAGAGATCTTGCTCACGGAAGCAATCCATTGCTGAAATCTGCTCAAAAAAACATTGCTGTTGCAGGTAAAAATATTGAAATCATCAAAACAGACAATTCACCTACACTGGCCGGATTTGGCGGATATACGCTGCAAAGACCTGTCACGACAAGAAATCCTGTTTTGGATATGTATTCAGGGGGCTGGCAGACAGGGGTTTCTTTGAGCTACAACATTGATACGCTTTATAAAACAAAAGAGAAAGTAAAATTAGGGGAACTACAAAAGAATCAGGCGAATGACGCACTGACTCTGGTTCAGCAGAATGTAGATATGGCAGTGAATGCAGCCTATACCAAATACCAGGAAGCGATTCAGCAGGCTGATATTCTGAATGATTCCAAAAGACTGGCGGAAGAAAATTATAAAATTACGGAAGCCAAATATCTGAATCAACTGGCTGTACAGGCAGAAATGATTGATGCGCAGAACCAAAAACTGCAGGCAGAGCTTGATTATGCCAACGCTGAAATCAATGTTCTGTATCAGTACTACAACCTTTTGAAATCTACAGGAACACTTTAATTTTTAAAACTGAAAATCAATACAATGGAAAACAAGGGACAAACCACTCAAAATACAACACCAAATCCGGCAGCATCCACCGCAGAGAATAAAAAAAAGAAAAATAAAACCAATAAAATCAGAGCTATCATCTCCAATATCATCGTTTTTCTGGTGATCGGTTTCGGGTTATTCTGGTTAATACGTGAATATTTCCATATCGGAAATAAAACCTATACGGAAGCAGCACAGGTAGAAGAGTTTATCAATCCTATCAACACCAGGGTTTCTGCCTATATCAAAGAAATCAGGTTCATTGAACATCAGCGTGTAAAAAGAGGAGATACTCTGGTAATACTTGATGATCGTGAAATACTTACTCAACTGGGGCAGGCAGAAGCAGCTTATCAGAATGCGATGGCACAAAAAACAGCCACCAGCTCTTCCGTGAATACGGTTTCCAACAATATCAACGTCATGCAGTCTAATATTTCAGGAGCAAAAGCAAGATTATGGAATGCTGAACAGAATTTAAACCGATATAAAAACCTTCTGGCAGCCGAAGCAGTTACCAGACAGCAATATGATCAGGTGAAAACCGAATATGATGCGCAAAAGGCTGCTTATGAAACCTTAGTGAACCAAAAACAATCTGCCAACCTTTCCACTACCGAAGTAAAAAGCAGATTGGGAATTAATGATGCTGAAATTAAAAGAACAAAATCTGCTTTGGATATGGCGAGAATTAATCTTTCGTATACTGTTATTACAGCGCCTTATGATGGAGTAATGGGAAGAAGAACAATCTCTGAAGGTCAGTTGATTCAACCTGGACAGCAGGTTGCCACGATTGTTCTGAATGGTCAGAAGTGGGTAACTGCCAACTTCCTGGAAAGCCAGATGCCGAATATCAAAGTCGGAGAAAAAATTTCCATGACGGCTGATGCTTTGGGAGGAAAAAAATTCGAAGGAGTGGTAACAGCAGTTTCTGCAGCTACGGGATCAAGATATTCAAGTGTACCTACAGACAATTCTACCGGAAACTTTATTAAAGTACAGCAGAGAATCCCTGTAAGAATAGAGTTTACAGCTTCCAACAAAAAAGAAGATCTGGATAAACTGAGTGCCGGAATGAATATGAATGTGAATATTAATAAAGACTAAAAGATGGAAGATATCAGATTCCGGACCTATGCTGCGGAAAAATAAGGCTGATGATGAAAGTCTGTTATCTGATATCTGAAATCTATTCCCTTAAAAATAATGTACAACAAAGGATTATATAACGACTGGGTACCCAAACCTGTACAGCTGCTGCTGATTGTATTACTGCTTGCTGTGGTAATGCCAATCGGTGGGGTGTATACCGGAAATATCAGTTCTCTGGTAAGCGGTACCGGAGCCATGACAGAGTATTTTATGTGGGCCAATTACGCCACTACCATTGGGATGGGAGCCTGTATGCCTGTTGTTCTCAGAATCAAAATGAGATTCAAAGTAAGAGATAAGATGGTTTTGCTCCTGGTACTTTTAGGAGTGCTGAGCTACGTAAATGGGACCACTTTACAGCCCATGATTTTTATTTTTACTTCTTTATTGATTGGTTTTATGAAAATGATGGTTACCATAGAGCTTTTCCTGCCATTGATGGTTATGATCGGAAACAGGGGAGTATTTTACGGAGCTTTCTATACCTTCGTTCTGGTAATGAACCAGGTAGCTACCTACTATGCGGCTGAGTTTGCCCTTCTTTATAACTGGCAGCAATTTTACCTGCTCACAGCCGTTTTATGCTTTATTTTAGCTTTAATACACTGGATTTTTATGCATAATAAATATTTTGCGTTAAAAGTTCCCCTGCATTATATTGACTGGCTGAGTATTTTGCTTTTCATTTCCACATTTATGTTTTCGGCGTATGTGTATTCATTTGGAAGACAGCAGGACTGGTTTAATTCCCAGAATATAATGAATGCGAGTATTGCCGCTTTTGTAAGTTTTGCACTGCTTTCTATCCGTCAGTTGACTTTAAAACGCCCCTACCTTTCATTTAAAATTTTCACAAAAAATAATGTGCAGCACGGCTTATTCATGCTTTTCTGGCTGGGAATGTTTCTGGGAACTGCTTCTATTCAGAATACTTTTGCAGTGGGAGTTTTAGGATATGATCAATTGACGAATACCAGACTGAGTTTGCTGATGATTCCCGGAATTATTTTAGCCGGAATCATTGCCATTATCTGGTTTAAAAAAGAAAAACCTTTGAAAATGTACATTTTTTCTGGTTTTGCCGCAATGGTAGGATATGCCATTATCATGTATTTTTCAATGGTATTGGAGTTCAGTTATGACAACTGGTATCTGCCGATGTTCTTAAAAGGTTATGGAATGTGTTCACTGTTTATTTCCGTATGGTTTTATACGCTGGATAAGCTTGAAATGGATGAAATGCTGGCAGCCATCGGACTTGTATTGGTTTGGAGAACTTTCCTTGCCGTAGGAATTTTTTCAACACTCTATTCATGGTTTCAGTACCGTTTTCAGGTTACAGCAATTGGTGATCTTGCCGTTTATATGGATGGCATAGCGGTTACTCCTCAAAATGTAGCCGCTAATATGAAAGCCATCCAGCTCAATGCGGTCATCATAGCTGCCAAAAAGATATTTGGATATATTATTCTGGTCGGATTTGGAGTGCTTATTTATGTTGCTACCCATCATTTTGGTGCCAAACGTTTTCAGTATTTCAGATTTGTAAGAGTTCTTGGCGGTAAATCCGTTATTGCAAGAAGAAGACTTCGTGAAAGAAAAAAACTATTGGAAGAGATAAAAGATGCTGCAGGGCCTGCAGTATAAAGAATACCTTGTTTTTCACCAGTAAAATCCTGGTCCTTCATTGGGCTGGGATTTTACAATTGTAGTAGGGAAGCTGGAGGCTGGAAGAGGGAAGTTCTAAAAGACGATTTATAACTATTTGTTTTAATTTAACATTTTTATTCCAAAAGAGGTTCTTAGAACTTGTCTTGATTTACAGGTCATCAATAACTTCCAGCTTCCATCTTCCTTCTTCCATCAAAAAAAAAAGGAAAATTTCATAATTTCTTATTTTTATTCTTTCTAAATAAGAATTATCTTTGTGAAGTCATAAAACGTTGAATAGAAAGAATGAAAAAGCAGTATGCATTCATAGGTCTTTTAGTTTCGGGACTAATGCTTTCCCAGACCGTAAAAGATTCTATTGCCTCTAAAGGTATTGAAGATGTGGTAATCGTAGCCTCCAGAAAACCTACAAAAATCTCTGAAGTTCCGGGAACGGTCTGGGTAGTACAGAAAGAAAAAATTCAGGAACAGGCGAAAAGCGGAGTTCCTATCAAAGAAATGTTGTCGATTCTGATTCCTTCCATGGATATTGGCCCGCAGGGAAGAACCAATTATGGTCAGAATATGAGAGGACGTTCTGCCTTGGTGATGATAGACGGCGTTTCTCTGAACAGTATCCGTGCGATCAGCCGCCAGTTGGATGCCATTGATCCTTTTAATATTGAAAGAATTGAAGTGCTTTCAGGTGCCAGTTCAATTTATGGAGGAAATGCCACCGGAGGAATCATCAATATTATTACAAAAATACCTTCCCAAAAAGGAATCAGTGGAGAGACAGAATTAGGAGTACGTTCAGGTTTTATGGGAAAAGATGACCATGATTTCCGTGCCGCACAATCCATTGCCGCTAAAGGAGACAAGTTCTTTGGAAGATTGGGAGTAGCTTATCAGCAGAACGGAGGTGTGTATGGAGCAGATCAGAAACAGCTTTTTACCGATATTACCCAGACTGACCTTCAGTATAACCAGTCTATTGATATCCTGGCTACCGGAGGATATCAGTTTAACAATAAACATAAAATAACAGCGTCTGTTCAGTATTACAATTCTAAATTTAATGGAGACAGAAGTTTATTTTTAGGTGAAAATTTAAGTGCTTTTACAACAAAAAATGCTTCATTACTCGAGATGAGAGATGGGTTTTCATCTGATAAAAATGTAGGTACAGAACGTTATATGGCAACTGTAGCTTATAACGCAAACAGAATTTTAGGCGGACAGGATGTATATGTGCAATTGGCTACCCGAGGTGAAAAGTTAGGATTCTATCCATTCCCGGGAAATGTTACCTTACAGACGGGAAAAATACCTTATATGTCTTCTTCTCAGCAGGATACTTATTATTCCGGGATTAAAGCTTTATTATCCAAATCATGGAGAGGCTTAAATGTTACGTACGGAGCAGATTTCGATTTTGAAAAGTTTGAAGGAACACAATCCGTTTATGATATTGCCAAAACAATGTCCAGCGGTGGTTTAGTGAATGAAACAAAATACAGCTTGGGAAGATATCCGACCAATCATTCACAGAGCTATGCAGGATATGTTCAGGCAAAATATAACATTTTTCCAAAATTACAATTAAACGCAGGAATCCGTTATCAGCACATCAACGTAAAAATGGATGATTTTGTAGGTTCTGAACAGCAGACCCAAATTGCAATGGGCTATGGAAGTTCAGCATCCGCAATTCCGGGAGGTGAAAGTTCTTATAATGTAACCTTAGCTAATGCAGGGTTATTATACAAATTTAATGAACAGCATCAGGTTTGGGGAACTTTTTCCCAGGGAGCAAGTTTAGCGGATCCGGCTAAGTTTTATGGTATCGGGCAGTATAAGCTTGTGGGAACCAGCTGGAATGTTGTATCCAGCATCAATGTTAAAGAACAGCCGCTGCAGGCCATCAAAACCAATCAGTTTGAAGTAGGGTACCGTGTGAACAGAGGAGGTTTAAGAGCTCAGATTGCCGGATTTTTGAGTAATTCCGACAAAACGGTTGCTGTAGATAAAAAGACCTTCCAGATCCTTGTGAATGATTTGAAATTAAGAAACATGGGAATTGAAGCTGAGGTTTCTTATTCTTTAAGCAATGGAGTGTATTTCGGTGCCAGCGGACTTTTGATCAAATCTGAAGTAAGCAAAGAAGGAGAATGGCTGAAACAGGAGATTTACAATGCTTCCCCTTCAAAATTGGTGACGTATCTCGGATATAATATTAAGAACTGGTCATTCAGATTCCAGTCGTTACAGAATTTCAAGCAGAAAGACGAGCTTAATAATGTTGTTGAGGGCTACAATACATCAGATCTGATGATGGGATACCGTTTCAACTGGGGAAAATTCAACTTAGGAATTCAGAACCTGTTTAATACCGATTATCAGACGATCTGGAGCAAACGTTCCCAGGTTTTATATGCTACTTACGGCCTTCCGGAATTGTTTAATTATAAAGGCAGAGGAAGAACATTCAACCTTTCCTACACTTTTGAATTTTAAAAAAATGATCGGGATTTAAAATACCCTGATCTGAAAACATATTGTATTTCAAATCCGGTTTCTGAGCTTGATCGGAAACCGGATTTTAATTTAAAAAATCAGTTATGGCTAAAATTTCAACAGGGCAGATCGTTGCCGAAGTCACCAGAAAAGAATACATTACTGACCATTTTATCAGAGTGTATCTCTACTCACCGGAAGTTCAGGTATTCAAAAATACTGTGGTGGGTGATAATAATAAAATTGCGGTTCCTCCGGCTGGTCTCAATGAGATTCATTTTCCGACGCTGGATGAAAACCATCAGTGGGCGTATCCGCCAAAAGAAGTGGCTCCTTCCATCAGAACTTATACCCACAGAGGAATTGATCTGGAAAAAAATGAGCTGATCATCGATTTTGTAGACCATGGAGATGGCGGCCCTGCCTCCAGATGGGTAAGAGAAGCTGAAACGGGTTCAAAACTGGGAGTGATGATGCGTTTGGAAGGAAAAGAATTATATCCGGCAGCTGATTGGTATCTGCTGGCAGGTGATGCTACGGCCATTCCGGTGATCAGTGCTATTTTGGAAACACTTCCAGAAACAGCAAAAGGAACCTGTATTATTGAAGTTCATGGAAAAGAAGACGAACAGCTGCTTGAAACCAAAGCACAGATTGATTTTAAGTGGCTGCACAATGCGCAGCCTCAGATCAGCAGTGAAATTGCCCATGCAGTAAAAAGTATTGAGATTCCTGAAACTTCAAAATTCGGTTACGTTGCCTGTGAGTTTTCAAGTGTAAAAGAAATCCGTACTTATCTGAGAAAAGAGAAAAACTGGACTTCCCAGGAATTGCACGCTTATTCTTACTGGAAAGCAGGCGTAGCAGAAAATGAATCTCAGGCAGACAGACATAAGGAGAAGGAATCGATGGAGTAGATGGCAGAGATTCGGGGTTTTGAGTTTGAGAGTGGGAGGGTTTAAGGTTTAAAGTTGTAGTTACACCGCATCTTGTACCTGGAAACTCGTAACCGCATCTCGCAAACCTGTAACATTCAACTAAAAACTTTGAACATTGAACATTGAACTATTATCTTTGCACTATGAAAGATTTAATGGGCAGAGCGATCTGGGATTATTACCACAATGAAAATCCGGAGGATCTGCAGACTGAAACATCAATTTCTGAGCTGGATGAACTTCCGGTGGATTATTTATTCAGAGATTTTGAAGAAATGAATGATATTGAGCAGAAAGCACTGCATTTATCCAAAGGAAAAGTTCTGGATATCGGAGCGGGTGCAGGTTCTCATTCTTTATACCTTCAGAATGAAAGAAATCTTGAGGTGACCGCATTGGATATTTCACCAAAATCTGTTGAGGTTTGTAAGCTGAGGGGGATTAAAAAGGCAGTTTGCGAAAATATGCTTGACTTTTCAGGAGAGACTTTTGATACGATTTTACTGTTGATGAACGGTACCGGAGTTTTTGAAAGTCTGGCAAAAATTGATACCTATCTTCAGAAACTGCATACTTTACTCAATGATAAAGGACAGATCCTGATCGACAGTACGGATATCCTTTATATGTTTGACCGTGATAAAGATGGAGGAGTGTATATTCCTGCAGGCGGATATTACGGAGAACTGGAGTATATAGTTCATTATAAAGGCGAATCTGAAGAACCGATTACCTGGCTGTACCTTGATTTCAATACTTTGAAAAATGCGGCTGAAAATAACGGCTTCAAAATAGAAAAAGTATTGAAAGACGAAGATTCTTACCTGGCAAAACTGACTAAAAGATAACCGGAAAACCATTCGGGATAATTGATGATAATTGCTGACATTATCAGGCAAATAATCAAAGGAAAAATATACGAAGCTGCTCTGTAAGGCAGCTTTTTTGGTGTAAACAACACCCAGAATACCAGTAAAATTAAAGCACCTACAGCAGCCATGAAAAATTCCGGACTTTTTCTATAAGTAAAAAAGCCTTGTGTACTTTCCTTATATATGACAGGAACTAAAAAATTCTGAATAGGCAAAAAGACAATTCCGAAAATAAATGTCAAAATTGCAGCTCCATATTTTTTAAGCTTAATAAAATTCTGTCCTAACAATAAAGCTCCTGGAATAGTTCCCAAAATTCCTCCAGCCAGTAAAATAAGGTCTCTTGGAAAAAGTTTAACAGCATTCGTATCCTCGGTAATATGATCTTTCCAAAGTTCATGTTCTTCTGTAAATTTTGCTTCTTCAACCTCTTGTTTATTCTAAATCAATTGCTGAACAGCTGCTTTTTCCATTTCACTGAAAACACGTCCTCTTTCTTCCAGAATTTCAAAAGCTGCCTGAACAGCCTCCGGAACAAAGCGGTTGCCTTCCTTTAAATATTCCTCCAATTCCTGATTGGAAAGCTTTCTTAAAACATTTTTACTGACCATAAGCTGTATATAAAAGAAAGGCTGCTTCTAATGAAACAGCCTGTGATCTTTATAAGGATTTTAATTACCCGATCTCAATACCGTTTTCAACATTGCTGTCGTCCGGTGTTACGAAAGATAATTTTCCGTCTGGCTTTGTTGTTAATAATAACATTCCCTGAGACTCAATTCCTCTGATCTTTCTTGGCGCAAGGTTCAGAAGGATCATGACCTGCTTACCAATTACTTCTTCAGGAGTGAAACTTTCTGCAATCCCCGAAACAACAGTTCTTACATCTACTCCTGTATCTACAGTAAGTTTTAATAGTTTGTCTGCTTTTTCTACTTTTTCAGCTTCTGTAATGGTTGCTGTTCTAAGGTCTATTTTAGTAAAGTCATCAAACGTGATCTCCTCTTTCATAGGGTTTGCGTTAGGGTTTGTTTTTTTATTGTTTTGTTTTGTGTTTTCCAGTTTTTGGATCTGAGCCTCGATGACATCGTCTTCAATTTTTGAGAAAAGAAGGGAAGATTCATTGATTTTATGACCTGTCTCAATTAATACAGATTGGTTTTCAATAGTGTTCCAGTCTTTCTTCTCAACATTGAACATGTTCAATAATTTGTCAGAGCTGAAAGGCATGAAAGGTTCACATAACTGAGCCAGAGCAACAGCTATTTGCGCTCCAACGAATAAAGATTGAGCCGCTTTTTCCGGGTTATCTTTAATGGTTTTCCAAGGCTCTTCAGTCTGAAGATACTGGTTTCCAAAACGGGCAAGGTTCATTAAGGCTGTTAATGAATTTCTGAACTCGTAATTTTCAAGGAATCCTGAAATTTCTTTTGCAGATTTACTTATTTCCTGCAGTTCAGGGCTGTTTGCATCTCCTTGTGGAACAACACCGTCATAATATTTATGAATAAGAACAGCAACTCTGTTGATGAAGTTTCCGAAGATCCCTACCAATTCAGAATTATTCTTAGTCTGGAAATCTTTCCATGTAAAGTTGTTATCCTTTGTTTCCGGAGCAGATGAAAGAAGAGCATATCTTAAAACATCCTGCTGTCCGGGGAAATCTTCCACATATTCATGAGCCCATACCGCCCAGTTTCTTGACGTTGAGATCTTATCGTTCTCAAGGTTCAGGAATTCAAAAGCAGGAACGTTTTTAGGCATGATATAATCTCCATGTGCTTTCATCATTGAAGGGAAAATAATACAGTGGAATACGATATTATCCTTTCCGATAAAATGTACCAGGTCACTGTTTTCATTCTGCCAGTAGTCTTTCCAGTCTTTTCCGTTTTTCTCTGCCCATTCTTTGGTGAAAGAAATATACCCGATAGGAGCATCAAACCATACGTATAATACTTTTCCTTCCGCATTCGGAAGAGGAACCGGAACTCCCCAGTTAAGGTCTCTGGTCATCGCACGAGGCTTAAGACCGTCATTCAACCAGGATTTAACCTGTCCGTATACGTTAGGCTTCCAGTCGTCTTTGTGGCCTTCAATAATCCATTCGTTTAAGAAATCTTCGTATTCATTTAATGGCAGATACCAGTTTTTGGTTTCTTTAAGGATAGGAACATTTCCGCTAAGCATTGATTTCGGATTGATCAGCTCAGAAGGAGAAAGGGTAGAACCGCATTTCTCACACTGGTCTCCGTAAGCATTTTCGTTACCACAATTAGGACATGTTCCTACAATATAACGGTCGGCAAGGAATTCTCCTGCCTGCTCATCAAAATACTGTTCAGAAATCTCTTCTGTGAATTTTCCTTTTTCGTATAAAACCTTGAAGAAGTCCTGACTGGTTTCATAATGCTTTTTAGACGTTGTTCTGGAGTATTCATCAAATGAAATTCCCAGATCAGCAAAAGACTTTTTAATGATTTCGTGATATTTGTCCACGATATCCTGAGGAGTTACTCCTTCTTTTTTAGCTCTTATGGTAATAGGAATCCCGTGCTCATCCGAACCACAGATAAACGCTACATCTTTTCCTAATCTTCTCTGAAATCTTGCGTAAACATCCGCAGGAATATAAACACCTGCCAAATGTCCTATATGAACCGGCCCGTTTGCATAAGGCAAAGCTGCCGTAATCATCTTTCTGTTTGACATTTATAGTAAAGTTTTGACTGCAAAGATAAGGAATATCTGCTGAATACCGCTATTGAAGGTGTTATTATGCTCCAGAATGCAAATTTGAAAGACTGAATATGAAATTAAGTTAAACAATTGTTTAACATTTTCTTAAATTAAAACAAATGGTATGCAATACATAAGACGTTGTAAAATATTGGAATTTAAAAAACTAACTAAAATGGGTTTCGTAATATACATAATTTTAACTAAAATTATATTAAATTTATGATAATTCTATTTTTTTTTTAAATTGCAAGTCTGGCTTTAGGCCAAAATATGACTGAAAAACGAAACTATAAAAAAATAAGATTGTGAAGAATTTTACAACAGTATTAAAAATCGCGCCCGCTTTTTTACTGGCCAGTACAGTAATACATGCGCAGAAAAAGGACTCTCTTCCTCAGGAGAAAAAAATAGAGGAAGTTGTCTTAGTAGGATATGGGAAGCAGAAAAAAACGGATTTGACTGGATCAATTACCGCTTTGTCTACAGCAGATTTTAACAAGGGTGCTGTAACCACTGCTGAAGGATTGATTAACGGAAGGTCTTCAGGTTTAGTGATTACCCAGTCAGGAACACCTGGGAATGAAGCCACAATAAGGATCAGAGGAGGGTCCTCGCTGAATGCTAATAATGATCCTTTGTTGGTAGTAGATGGACTACCATTAGATGGGGTGTCTTTATCTACCATTAATCCTAATGATATTGAATCATTTTCAATACTAAAGGATGCTGCTTCTACTGCTATATATGGTTCTAGAGGTTCTAACGGGGTTATATTGATTACCACAAAGAAAGGTGGTAAGAAGCTTAGAGTTGCTTTGAATGCATTTGCAACAGTGAATACTCTTGCTAAAAAAATCGATGTATATTCTGGTGATGAATTCAGAAATATCATCAATCAGTATGTACCGGGAAAAGCTAACTTACTAGGTTTAGCCAACACAGACTGGCAGAAAGAAATATTCAAACCATCTGTAACTACAGATATCAATGCTTCGGTTTCCGGAAGTTTGTTCGGAAGAGTTCCTACTCGTTTTTCCATTGATAATATGGATAATTCAGGATTACTTATTACTTCCAGATTCAGAAGAACAACGGCAAATATTGCATTAAGCCCCAGTTTCTTTGATGATCATCTGAAATTTAATATTACAGGTACCTATTCTTATACTTTCCAGAATAAAGCCAATGAAGATGCTATAAAAAATGCACTTTCTTATGATCCTACAAAACCAGTGTTTGATTCAGCTTCGCCATTTGGAGGATATACGGAGTGGACAAGATATGACTTAATAGGAGGGGTTAAGGTTCCTAAATCATTCGGGACTTCAAATCCTGTGAGTATGCTTAGAAATAAACATGATGTCCAGAATTTCAGAAGATTTTTCGGTAATATCAGTATGGATTATAAGTTTCACTTCCTTCCTGATCTGAGATTAATTGTGAACGCTGGATTAGACAGTAAAGAATTGGATGGTCATGTAGTAACTAATAAATATTCAAGGACAGGTTATTTTTCAGTAAATAATGTGTTTGATTTTTATGGAGAAGACTCTTATTCAGACGAAAGTATTCTTAATAAAAATGCCAATGTTCAATTGAATTATACCAAAACTTTTGGAAAATTCAATCTTGAAGCTATGGGAGGATATGAATATCAGAACTATCATAAAGTAAGTTCTGCATCAGGAAATACATTATTATATGAACTAGATCCAACCAATAATTTTTATAATCCGGATTCTAAACCGGATGTGAATTTACAGGCATTCTTCGGACGATTAAACTTAGGATATGCTAATAAATATTTGCTTACTATTAATTACAGAAGAGATGGTTCGTCCCGTTTTAGTAAGAATAATAGATGGGGTGATTTTGGGGGAGTGGCTGCAGCATGGAAGATATCAGAAGAAGATTTCTTAAAAGGAAACAGCAGTATTTCTGATTTAAAATTAAGAGCGAGTGTTGGGAAAACCGGTCAGCAGGATATTGGGGTTTATAGATATGATTATTTCAAAACCTATAATACTTCAACAACCTTATATTATCAGTTTGGGAATCAGTTCTACGAAATTGCAAAAGCAAACGGTTATAATCAGAATCTTAAATGGGAGGAAAGTTTAAAGTATAATGTAGGATTGGATTTTGGTTTTTTAAATAACAGGATAAAAGGGACATTAGATTTTTATCTGGCAGATACTAAAGACCTATTGTCAATTGTTCCTGAAGGACCTTTGGAAAATTTAAGAATTATAGGACCTAAAAACATCGGAAAACTTCAGTCTAGGGGTATTGATCTCGGGTTGGATATAAAGGCTGTGAAAAAAGAAAACTTCACTTTAAACTTTAATTATAATTTATCTTACAATAAAATTAATATCAAAGAGCTTGAAGTGAATGGTATAGATAAAGGAGGTGTTGGTTTAGGTGGTTTTGTTCAGACTTTCAGAGAAGGATATTCTCCTTATGCATTCTGGGTGTACCAACAGGTTTACGATGCTAATGGAAAACCAATTGAAGGTGCTTATGTAGACAGGAATGGTGATGGGCAAATCACAAGTGCAGATAAATATAATTACAAGAAACCTCAGGCAGATGTTACAATGGGATTGATGACCAATGCTACTTTTGGTAAAAATTGGGATTTTTCAATGGGATGGAGGATGAGCTTGGGAAATTATGTATATGATCAAATTTCTGCAGATAGAGCTCATTTAGGAAATATTAATAACACGGTTGATAATACGATAAATAATAGCCCTTTAGACTTTAATACAACTCATTTTATTGAACCCCAGAAAATGTCTGATTACTATGTGAAAAATGGAAGCTTTTTGAAACTGGATAATGTAACATTAGGATATACCTTCAATAGATTCATAGGAAACAATGCTTCTTTAAGAGTCTATGTTGCTGCTCAGAATGTTTTTACAATAACGAAATATAAAAACATTGACCCTGAAATATTTAATGATGGAGTAGATAACTCAATTTATCCTAGAGCACGAATGTTTACTTTAGGTATTAATGCTAACTTCTAATCTTCTTTTACAATGAAACTTAACAGAATAAAAATATTTAAATTAAGAAATTGGGCCATTGCAGGTATGTTTCTTTTTACAACATCTTCTTGTCTGAATGACCTTGATGTAAAAGTTAACGATGATGAACTATTCACGTCGGAACAGTTTTATGCAAATCCCGCTTCTTATAAGCAGTTTTTAGCCAAAATATATGCTGGTTTAGCAGTAACAGGACAGAAAGCAGGAAATGGAGATTCAGACTTAGGAAATGAAAGTGATGGTGGGCCTAATGAAGGTTTTTCTCAATATTTAAGAGGGTATTGGCAGTTACAGGAACTAACGACAGATGAAGCTATTATCGCTTGGGGAGAAAGTGATAATCCTACGATCAAAGATCTTAACTTCAGTACCTGGAATGCAGATAATGTCTTTAATGAAGCATTTTTTGCAAGAATATTCTTTCAGATAGGGCTTGTTAATGAATATTTGAGAGAAACAACAGATGAAAAATTAAACTCGCGAGGAGTATCATCTGACTTAAAAGCTCAAATCAAGACGTTTAGAGCAGAAGCTCGATTTTTAAGAGCTTTATCGGTTTATCATGCTATTGATATTTACGGAAAGATGCCTTTTATTACGGAAAATGATCCTTTGGGGACAAAACCGTTAATGCAATCAAGAGAATTTATGTTCAATTATGTGATTGACGAACTGAATGCGATTGAAGGAGATCTGCCCGCTCCAAGGATGAATGAATATGGAAGAGCAGATAAAGCGGCAATATGGATGCTTAAAGCTAAATTATATCTGAATGCAAAAGTTTATACAGGAGCAGATAAAAGTACCGAAGCACTGGCAGAAGTAGAAAAAGTAATTGGCTCAAATTATAAAATAGCGCAAATTCCATATGCAAATTTATTTAAAGCCGATAATAACAGCAATGGAGCACAGGAAGAGATTATTTTCCCTATTAATTTTGATGGTATCAGAACAAGAACTTATGGCGGTACAACATTTTTAATCCATGCGAACTGTACAAATGAGGTAGGAGCCACTTTAGGAATCGATTTCGGATGGCAGGGATACAGAGTCAGACAAGAATTTATGCAGTCCGTTGGAAATACAGATCCAAGAATAATGAAGGTAGCAGGAAATACAGATCCGGCTTCTATTTCAGACTATTTAAAATTTGATCAGGGAACCAAACTTATTAAATTCTCGAACAGAACTTCAACAGGTGTTAATGGAAGCGATTCGAATTTCGTAGATACAGATTTTCCTTTGTTCAGAATGGCTGACGCCTATTTGATGTATGCAGAACTTGCAGTAGTTAATGGAAAAGGAAACATTGCGACAGCTTTGAATTATGTGAATATGCTCAGAACCAGAGCAGGGGCACCTTCTGTACTGCAGTCAGCTTTAAATCCAGATTTCATTTTAAATGAAAGAGGACGAGAATTGTATTGGGAAGGATACAGACGTCAGGACTTAATCCGTTTTGGAAAATTTACTTCCGGATATACCTGGCAGTGGAAAGGGGGAAATATGAGTGGTACCGATCTCTCAAATAATAAATTACTTTTCCCTATACCTAATAAGTATCTTAATTTAAATTCTAATTTATCTCAAAATCCTGGTTATTAACTAAAATGAAAAACATGAAAAATTTTTTTAAAATATTTATAATAGCAATTGCTGGGATTTCTATGTTTATTTCCTGTGAAAAGGATGAAGACCAAGCAGTGTTGAATGAAACAGTTCAAAGCAAAATATCAGCTGATAAAACAACAGTTGTTTTAGATAAAAATCAATTAGATGCTGTAGCTGTAAATTTTACATGGTCGAAGTCAGCATTTAATCTTACAGTAGCATCGAAGCAACAGATAGAACTAGGAATTAAAGGAACTAATTTTAAAGAAAGTAAGTTAGTAGACGTAATAAATTCACCTTCTTCTTTAACGAATAAACAGCTGAATACACTGGCAATGAGCTTAGGAGCAGTTGCCAATAAAGTGAATGATATAGAAGTGAGATTAAAAACAAGTGTGGGTAAGGCTGCTTTTTATTCCAACGTGATTACTTTGGCAGTGACTCCCTATATTCTGGGGCCTACTTATAACTATACTGATCTTTATCTCATAGGAGATGCTACATCCGCAGGATGGACTAATGAAGCTACAAACACAAAGTTTCTGCCTTTACAAAAAACTGCAGCAGCAGGTGTTTATTCCTACACTGGGTATTTTGCAAAAGGAGGTTTCAAAATGATTAAAACTCCGGGAGCATGGAACCCTCAATACGGAATGGGAGGAGGAAATGGTATTTTAAGTTCAAGTGGATCATCAGGAGATATTAAAGTGGATGTTGCAGGATACTATAAACTGACAGTTAATACCAATACATTAACATATACAATTAATCCGACAGCTGATCCAACAGTGTCTTACAGTACTATATCTATGATAGGTACAGCATCCGGAGATTGGAACACTGATATAGATCTACAGAAATCAACCTTTGATCCTCATATTTGGGTGAAAAAAAATGTAGTGATGAATTCCGGTGAATTTAAGTTCAGAGCCAATCATGATTGGGGAACAAGCTGGGGTATTGCTCAGGAATTTTATGGAGTAACTACCGTTGGAGGAGCTAATATTCCACTAAGTACAGCATTTAATTACGATGTGTATTTCAATGATATCACAGGAGAATTTTCAGTAATTCCGGTATTCTAAATCAAAAAATCAAATTAAAATAAAGCAAAGTGCTGCTTTACTGCAGCACTTTATTTTTTAAGTTAATAAATAGTCATTATGAAGAAAATTACAGTTGGAGCACTTTTGCTCTCAATGATGTTTACAGGTGTGAAAGCCCAATCTTTAAAATCTCCGGACGGGAAGTTCGAAATGAACTTTCAGCTGAAAGAAGGAGTACCTTACTACAACCTGAAATACAATGGGGCAGTAGTGGTGGAAGATTCTAAATTGGGTTTAAGATTATTTAAAGACACAGCCATAAAATTTGCTTCCGAAATAGCCAAACCGGAAGATGCAAAATACGATCTGAACAACGGTTTTGCAAAGACAGATGAAAAAAGAGACTCCAAAAATGAAACCTGGCAGCCGGTTTTAGGAGAAAAGAAAAATTATATCAACCATTACAACGAACTGGCAGTTACCCTGAATCAGGCTTCTACAGACAGAAGTATTGTGGTAAAGTTCAGGTTGTTTAACGATGGTCTGGGATTCAGATATGAATTCCCACAGCAAAAAAACCTTAATTATTTTGTGATCAGAGAAGAAGATTCTGAAATTGATTTCCCTACCGATATGAAGGCGTGGTGGATGGTTGCAGATTATGATTCTCAGGAATATCAGTATCAGGAAACAAAAGTATCTGAGATTCCTTCAAAATGGGACAAAGCATACGATGCCAATGCTTCCCAGTCACTGGTGAAAAATGCAGTTCAGTCTCCTTTAATGCTTAAAAAAGAAGGAAAAGAGCCATTGTATATTAACGTTGCAGAAGCAGCGGTGTTGGATTATCCGGCTTCACATCTTGAAGTAGATGCGCAGAATTTTAAGTTTAAAACGCATTTAACTGCGGACAGACAAGGAGCGAAAGGGTATATCCAAACTCCATCGGTAACGCCTTGGAGAACCATTATTGTAGCTCCGAAAGCAGAACAGGTAATGGATTCTAAAATGATCTTCAACCTTAATGAGCCTACAAAGTACACTGATACTTCTTACATCCATCCTACAAAATACATGGGAGTTTGGTGGGAAATGATTATTGGAAAATCACAGTGGGCGTATTCTACTGCAGAAAATGTTCACTTAGGGAAAACAGATTTTACAAAGCTGACTCCCAATGGAAAACATGCGGCCAATAATACAAAGGTTAAAGAATATATTGACTTTGCTGCAGAAAACGGATTCCAGGGATTATTGATCGAGGGTTGGAACATCGGTTGGGAAGACTGGTTCGGACACTCAAAAGAATTTGTTTTCGATTTCATTACCCCTTATCCGGATTTTGACATCAAAATGCTGAATGAATATGCTCATTCGAAAGGAATTAAACTGATCATGCACCATGAAACTTCAGGTTCTGCCACGAATTACGAAAGATGGGCAGACAAAGCATTCCAAACCATGAACAAATATGGATATGATGCTGTGAAAACAGGATATGTAGGAGATATCATTCCTAGAGGAGAACATCATTATTCTCAATGGACAATTAATCATTATTATAGAATTGCGGAAAAAGCAAATGACTATAAAATCATGGTGAACTCTCACGAATCTGTACGTCCTACAGGAGAAAGCCGTACCTATCCGAACTATATCTCTGCAGAAGCAGCACGTGGAACAGAGTATGAAGCATTTGGAGGAAATAAACCTGATCACCAGACGGTTCTTCCGTTTACAAGATGGATGGGAGGTTCTATGGACTACACACCTGGAATTTTCCAGACAAAACTTGACTATTATTTCCCTGGAGATAATCGTTTTGTAAAAACTACGCTGGTAAAACAGCTGGCGCTTTATGTAACCATGTATATGCCGCTTCAGATGGCTGCAGATCTTCCTGAAAACTACAAAAAGCATATGGATGCATTCCAGTTTATCAAGGATGTAGCAGCAGATTGGGATGATACCAGAATTTTATCGGCAGAACCCGGTGATTATGTGGTGACAGCAAGGAAAGCAAAAGGAACTGAAAACTGGTTTGTAGGAGGTATTACAGATGAGAACAAACGTGAATATACTGTAGACTTCTCATTCCTGGATAAAGGAACAAAATATGAAGCAACCATCTATGAAGATGGAAAAGATGCTGATTATATTGATAATCCTCAAAGCTATAATATCTATAAGAAAGAGATTACAAGTAAGTCAAAAATTAATTTTAAAATGGCAAGAAGTGGCGGTTTCGCAATTTCAATTAAGCCCGTAAAATAATTGTAAAGATACACTAAGGTGCCCCGGTTTATCGAATTTTCGATGGCCGGGGTATTTTTTTGTTATTTATCCTCTGTCTGTTGAATGAGCTGGGAATATTGATTTCCAGATTCTGAAATCTGTTCTTTTACTTTCAGAGGAGTTCCGGTTCTTATCTTTTCTTTATATTCCTTCTGATACTGTTTCACCGTTTTTCCAGTTCCATCATGCCTCCATCCCGGTGAATAAAAAAGATATTTTATCCGGTCCTTAAAAGAAATTCCCGGCTGTCTGATATCTTTTCCGATTCTTCTCCATTCATAGAAAAGCATCGTAGCAGGATCTTTGGATTTTATTTTTGGATATACACCATATTTCACAGGAACTTCGGGATCTTCTTTTTCAAAAGTTCCAAAAATTTTGTCCCAGATAATCAGTCCCATTCCCATATTACGATCCAGATATTTGATGTTACACGCATGATGTACCCTGTGGTGGGAAGGCGTAACCAGGATATATTCCAAAAATCCCATACTTTTAATCGATTGGGTATGAACAAAAGTGCCATAAATCTGTATAGAAGAATAAGCTACCAGAATATGCCACGGATGAAAGCCCATGAAAGCTAATGGAGAGAAAAACAGATATCTGTACAATGGCTGAAAAACAGGACTTCTGAATCCTGTGCTGATATTGAAATAATCAGAATTGTGGTGTGTAATATGTACCGCCCAGAAAACCCTGGAATGATGATCTACATAATGATGAACATAATACGCAAAATCCTGAGCCAGAAATACCGCAATCCAATACCATATGCCTTCCTGCCAGTCAAAAAGACGGTGCTGGTAGAAAAACATCATCACGAATAAGGAAAAACCTTTCATAATGATATCCAATCCATAATTAAGCAGGGCGAAAAGGACGTTTGTTGCTACATCTTTAGTTTCATATATTTTCTCTTTATTAAAGTGGCTGTAGGCCATTTCCAGGAAAATTATAGCAGCAAACACCGGGATTGTCCATGTGTAAACAACATCCGGTCCTTCAGTTTTGAACATATTGCTGAAATCCAACATTTTTTCTATAAAACTAAACATAAAAAGCATGGAAAATTAATTTTATGCATGAATTTTTTATGAAAAATTTAAGTATTCATTATAAAATCTTAAACTGGGGTGTTTATTCTTATCATTTTATATAAATTGAGATCAAAAAAATAGACTTTCTGTTGTGTTTTTGGATGCATATATAAAAATTTAATGCTAAATTGAACATTAATATGAAGACAATATATGCAGCATTCGCCCTTTCGATAGCTTCCTTTGCTTCTTCCCAGAAAAATCTGGAAAGAGTAGAGCCGGCTTTCTGGTGGAAGGGAATGAAAAATCCTGAACTTCAGATCCTTGTTTATGGAAAAGACGTAGCCAATCACGAGATTACGCTTTCAGATGGGATACAGATCAAAGACATCCGGAAAGTGGATAATCCTAACTATGTTTTTGTTACGGTTGATACCCGGGAAATAAACGTTCCGAAGTTTATTATCAATATTAAAAAAGATAAAAAGAATCTTGGTTCATATACTTATGAATTAAAACAAAGAAATCCCGGATCTGCCAATCGTGAGTCTTTTACTTCAAAAGACTTCATGTATCTGATCATGCCGGACCGATTTGCCAATGGTGATGAAAAGAACGATTCAAGACCGGAACTTACCGAAAAAGCAGATCGCAGCCTTCCTAATGGCAGACATGGCGGAGATCTTCGGGGAATTATCAACAACCTTGATTATATTCAGAAGCTGGGGGCTACCGCAGTTTGGCTGACTCCTGTGAATGAAGACAACGAAAAAGTATATTCCTACCACGGCTATGCCCAGACTGATCTCTATAAAATAGACGGCCGCTATGGAACCAATGAAGATTATAAAACATTATCCCGGGAGTTGAATAAACGAAATATGAAGCTCGTGATGGATTATGTAACCAACCACTGGGGCGGATCACACTGGATGATTAAAGATCTGCCTTCCAAAGACTGGATCCACTGGTTTGATGAAGGCGAAAAAGGATTTAAAAGGTCCAACTACAAAACGACAACACAGTTTGATACCAATGCTTCTGATATAGACAAAAAATATGCACTGGACGGATGGTTTGATACCACCATGCCTGATATCAACCAAAAAAATCCATTGGTTCTTAAATATCTGACCCAAAATGCAATCTGGTGGATCGAATATGCTGAGCTGGGAGGATTCCGTGTAGATACTTATCCATATAATGATAAAGAAGCCATGGCAAAATGGGCTAAAGCAATTACGGATGAATATCCGAAATTCAATATCGTAGGAGAAACATGGCTGTATACAGCAGCACAAATTGCAGCGTGGCAGAAAAATTCGAAAATAGGGGCGATAGAAAATTATAATTCAAATTTACCGTCGGTAATGGATTTTATGCTCTTTGAAAATATGCCTAAAGCCCTTAGTGAAAAAGAAAGCTGGGATAAAGGGATGATCAGAATTTATGATTCTTTTACCAGTGATTTCCTGTATCCGGATATCAATAACCTGCTTGTTTTCTTTGAAAATCATGATACCGAAAGATGGAATGAAATCTTTAACGCCAATCCGGAAGCTTACAAAATAGGACTTACTCTGATCTCCACAGTAAGAGGAATTCCACAGATTTATTACGGATCAGAAATAGGAATGAGAGGTGATAAAAAGACGGGAGGCGATGCCGATATTCGCAGAGACTTTCCGGGAGGCTGGAAATCTGATACACAAAACGCTTTTAATCCCTCCTCTCAGACTCCGGAGCAGAAAGAATTTTTTCAGTTTACTCAAAAACTACTGAACTGGAGAAAAGGCAAAGAGGTGATTCATAATGGAAAGACTAAAAATTTCGTTCCTCAGGATGGGGTCTTTGTATATTTCAGATATAATGAAAAAGAAAGTGTAATGGTGGTGGTCAACAATAATGAAAAAAATCAGACGTTAGATTTGAAACGGTTTGCAGAATCACTTAACGGATTTACAAAAGGAAAAGAGATTATTTCAGACAAAGAAATTTCATTACAAAAAAACATGAATATTCCTGCCAAAACTCCATTGATCATTGAATTAGAAAAATAATAATATCCTATGAAAAAACTAACGACTGCTTGTACATTAATCCTTTTTTTAATGGGTTTTTCTTTACTTACAGCACAATCGAAGACCGGATTTGAAAAAGAAAAATCGGAAATCACTACCATGCTTGATACCTTCAATGCTATGGCAGCAAAGGCCGATTACAATGCGTATTTTAATCTGTTTGCAGAGGAATCTACCTTCATTGGAACAGATGCTACCGAAATCTGGGATAAAAAAGCATTTATGGCATGGGCAAAACCTTATTTCGATAAAAAGAAAACCTGGAATTTTAAAGCCCTTAAAAGAAATATTTATTTCAGTAAAGACGGAAAACTGGCATGGTTTGATGAACTTTTGGATACCCAGATGAAAATTTGCAGAGGTTCCGGTGTTGTAGAAAAAATCAATGGAAGCTGGAAAGTAAAGCAGTATGTTCTTTCCATGACTGTTCCCAATGAAGTGGTAGATAAAGTGGTTCCAGAAAAAGCACCTATCGAAGATGCATTAATTCAAAAACTAAAATCATAATGGCAATAATGATGGGGAAATATGATACTGGAGCAGTAGGAAAAAGAAAAAAACCGAACTTATCCATGCTCCAGATTATTAATATGAGCATGGGATTCCTGGGAATTCAAATGGCATTCGGATTACAAAACGGAAATGCCAGCCGCATTCTGGGGAATTTAGGAGCAGATGTTCATGAATTATCCTGGTTCTGGCTGGTGGCTCCCATTACAGGTTTGATCGTTCAGCCTATTATCGGTCATATGGGGGATAATACATGGAGTCCGTTGGGTAGAAGAAAACCTTATTTCCTGATTGGAGCGGTCTTGTGTGCAATAGGGTTGGTTTTACTTCCTAATGCAGCTTCTGCTACTCAAATGTTTGCTGCCAATGCGCTTTTGTTAGCCGTAATATTCCTCGCCATGATGGATGCTTCGGTGAATATCGCCATGGAACCCTTCAGAGCTTTGGTGGGAGATATGCTTCCTAAACATCAGGGGACAATAGGGTTCTCGGTACAAACCATTCTGATTGGAATCGGGGCAGTACTGGGTTCATATTTGCCTGACTGGTTAACAAAACTGGGAATTTCCAACGAAGCACCAGCAGGATTTGTCGCCGATAATGTGATTTACTCCTTTTATATTGGAGCAGCATTGCTTATCATATCAATTCTATATACCATCATGACAACCAGAGAATATTCTCCACAGGAATTTGCTGATTTTGAAGATGGAAAAGAAGCAGAACAACAGGAATCTAAATTTTCAGATATATTTAAAGATTTTGCTGCGATTCCTGTACAAATGAAAAAGCTGGGAATTGTTCAGTTTTTTTCCTGGTTTGCCTTATTTACCATGTGGGTATTTACAACAAGCGCACTGGCCACCCATCATTTTGGTCTTTCCCCGGAAGATACCCATTCCAAGGCATTTAATGATGCCGGAGATCTTACCGGAAAGCTCTTCGGGATGTATAATCTCTGGGCAATTCCGTTTGCTTTTCTGTTGACACCTATTGCTAAACTGATCGGTAAAAAACAAACCCATGCTTTAGCCTTATTGTGTGGAGGTTTAGGATTGGTTTCCATGTATTTCATTAAAGATGTCAATAATTTATGGATTTCCATGATCGGATTAGGTTTTGCCTGGGCAAGTATTCTGGCAATGCCTTACGCCATGCTTATTGAAGTAATTCCACAAAGAAAAATGGGCGTTTATATGGGAATATTCAATTTCTTTATTGTTATTCCGCAAATTATCAATGGTTTATTCGGAGGTCCTGTCGTGAGCGGTATTTTCGGAAAACAGGCTATGGATTATGTTGTCGTAGGAGGTGTTTGCATGCTGATAGGAGCTGTAGTAACCATGATTTTTGTAAAATCTGAAGATGAAACTCCAAAAGAAATTGAAGAAGAAATCAAGCGGGTACACTTTTAAAAAATAAATAGTTGTATTGACCTATCTCTTTTAGTAATACTAGCTTCGACAGGCTCAGCCTGACACCGCTTAAAAATTCCGGTTGGTATTTGGAGTGTCACACTGAGCCTGTCGAAGTGCTATCAATAAATCAAGCAGGTACACTTTTAAAAAATAAATAGTTGTATTGACCTATTCGTTTTAGTCATAATAGCTTCGACAGTCTGTGCCTGACACCGCTTAAAAATTCCGGTTGGTATTTGGAGTGTCACCCTGAGCCTGTCGAAGGGTTATCACTAAGAAAACCTTCGTTATTCATTAATCTCGAGTATTAGGAATAAGTTAACTGGTTTAAACAGGTATCAATAGGAGCGGGCTTTAGCCCGCTTTTCTTTTAAACATTCATCAATTGGCTTTAGCCAAAACTTAAAATCTATCCTTCGTATACTTATTATTTTTTTGATCCAAGATTGCAATAATCTCCCACAGATTTTCACAGATAACACGGATGCTTGCACTTGTTTAATCATTGGAAGAAAAAATATCCGGCATAAAAATTTTATCGCAGATAAAATCTTTGCGCTTTAAAAACATACTGAAAATAAAAAAATCGCGTCTTTGCGTAATCCGACCTATAAAATCATCCTCACTTTCTGAGCTCTCTCAACCTTTTTAATTTCTCCAAATTTCCTTTCTTAACCTACATCAACTATTTAAACACCCATATGCCCTACATTTGTACCATAAATAATCACAGAAAATGAAAACAGTATATCATAAAGCAGATTCAAGAGGCCATGCCAACCATGGATGGTTAAATTCTTACCATACATTCAGTTTTGCCAACTATCAAAACAGAGACAGAACCAACTTCGGGGTTTTAAGAGTATTGAACGATGATACCGTTTCTCAGGGAATGGGCTTCGGAACACACCCGCACAGAGATATGGAAATTATTTCAATCCCTTTGGAAGGAGATCTGGAGCATAAAGATTCAATGGGAACCACCGCGGTGATCAGAAAAGGAGAAATTCAGGTGATGAGTGCCGGAACCGGTGTCATGCACAGCGAATACAATAAAAATAAAGATGAGGAAGTAAAATTCCTTCAGATCTGGGTTTTCCCGAAAGAACAGAATGTTGAACCACGATACGATCAGAAAAGTATCAAAGAAGGGGAAAAGATCAATGGATTTCAACAGATTTTATCTCCCAATAAAAATGATGACGGAGTTTGGATTCATCAGGATGCCTGGTTCAATTTGGCCAACTTTAAAAAGGGAAACGGTAAAAATTATATGCTCAACAAAAAAGGAAACGGAGTGTATGCATTTGTTTTAAAAGGAAGTGCAAAAATCGGAGACCGTGTTCTGAATGAAAGAGACGGGTTAGGAATCTGGGATACCCAGAGTTTTAATATCGAAGCAGTAGAAGACACTGAAGTATTATTGATGGAAGTCCCAATGGAGCTGCCGTCTTATCTTAAATAAAAAACTAAATTTGTAATCTTAAAATAAACCTCATATATGAAAATTTTAGCCATAGCAGGAAGTAATTCAGAAGTTTCAATGAACAAACAGTTGGTAGCCTATGCATCAACATTATTTGAAAATGCAGAAGTAGAAGTAGTGGATCTGAATCCTTTCGAAATGCCAATCTATAAACATGAAAGAGAATTGGCAGGAGGAGTTCCTCAGGAAGCTCATGACTTTGCCGCTAAAATCGACGGTGCTAATGTATTGTTGGTCGCTTTGGCAGAACACAATGGAACGTATTCTACAGCATTTAAAAATGTGTTCGATTGGGTATCGAGAATCAAAGACAGAACTGTCTGGAATGAAGTACCTATGCTATTGATGTCTACATCTCCAGGAGGTAGAGGTGGAGCAGGTGTTTTGGAAGCTGCGTCGAAGCGTTTTCCTTTCCACGGAGGAAATGTGGTGGAAACTTTTTCACTTCCTTTCTTTAACGATAACTTTGATAAAGTAGCTCAGAAAATTTCTAATGAAGAGAAAGACAGTGAGTTAAAAGAAAAAATTAAGAAGATTGCAGCCATTGAAACAATCCTTGAAAAATAGAATTTGAATATTCATTTAAAATTACTATTTTTGCAAAAAGAAAAGAGATGAAAATTCAGACCTCCTATAAACAATGTTTTTCTCATAAAGGGAAAGTTGTGGACTCTGAAATTCTGAGATAAAATAACGGCCGATAATCTGAAAAGATTGTCGGCTTTTTTGTTTTCTAAAATCGAGTATAAAAGTAATTGAAATATTAAAAGATAAGAAGACACAAGACATCAGATGCAAGACAATAAATCATCTGAAATCTGAATCTGAAATCTAAAAATCTAAGCAGACATGAGCAACACTTACAAATCAGCAGGAGTAGACAAAGAAGAAGGATACAAAACGGTTGACAAGATCAAAAAAGCGGTCGGTGAAACCCACAATTCCAATGTACTGAACCACTTGGGAAGTTTTGGTGCTTTCTATGAAATCGGAGGATACAAAAATCCGGTTCTTGTATCAGGAACAGATGGAGTAGGAACAAAGCTGAAAGTAGCTTTAGATACTAAAAAATATGATTCTATCGGGGTAGATTGTTTCGCAATGTGTGCCAACGATATTCTTTGCCACGGTGCTAAACCGTTATTCTTTTTAGATTATCTGGCTTGTGGAAAGCTTGATTCAGAAATAGCTGCAGAAATCGTTTTAGGAATGGTAGCTGCTTGTAAGGATAACAACTGTGCACTGATTGGTGGTGAAACTGCTGAAATGCCGGGAATGTATCAGCCCGGAGATTATGATGTTGCAGGATTCTGTGTAGGAATCGTAGAAAAAGACCAGATCATTGATGGGTCTAAGATCAAGGCAGGAAACAAAATTATTGCATTACCAAGCTCAGGATTCCACTCAAACGGATTCTCTTTAGTAAGAAAAGTATTCCCGGACTTTGAAGAAGAGTTTGAAGGAAAACCATTATACGAAACACTTTTAGTTCCTACAAGACTATACTACAAAGATATTCACAAAGTATTGGAAGAAGTAAAAGTAGAAGGAATTGCTCACATCACTGGAGGTGGTCTTTATGAAAATGTTCCAAGAATTATTCCAGAAGGACTTTGTGCTTCTATTGATGAATCAAAAATCAGAATTCCTAGTGTTATGCTTGAGCTTGAAAAAAGAGGTGGAGTAAAACGTGAAGAAATGCACGGAACATTCAATATGGGTGTAGGAATGGTAATCGTTGTAGATGCTGAACATGCTGAAAAAGTATTGCACCTTTTAGATGATGCTTACGAAATCGGAGTAATCACTGAAGGAGCAGAGAAAATCAATTTAAAGTTTTAGAAGCTTAATCCCGCTTTCCGCTATATCTTTTTTGCCAGTGCTTTTTTACAAAGCCATTTCAAAAAAAGGATGCCGCTGCAATCGGGGCTAATTAGAAATATGAAGAACATCGTTGTGCTCGTATCCGGTTCAGGAACCAATCTGCAGAGAATCATTGATACTATTGACGCTGGAGAAATCCAGAATGCAAAAGTATCTTTGGTAGTGGCTGACAGAGAATGTTTCGGATTGGAAAGAGCAAAGAATCACAATATAGAAAACATACTGATTCCAAGAGGAAAGAATTTCAGCAGTGAATTGGCTAAAGTAATCCCGGAAAATACAGATCTTATTGTATTGGCAGGATTTTTATCCATCTTAAAATCTGAATTCTGTGAAAACTGGAATGGTAAAATAATCAATATTCACCCGGCTTTGCTTCCGAAATTCGGAGGAAAAGGAATGTGGGGAATGAACGTTCATAATGCGGTAATAGAAGCTAAAGAAGTAGAGAGTGGGGCCACTGTACATTTTGTAACGCCGGGCATTGATGAAGGAGAAGCTATTCTTCAGAAATCTTTTGAAGTAACCGCTGACGATACTCCCGAAACATTGGCTCAGAAAGTTCACCAGATTGAATATGAAATATTTCCGATAGCGATCAATAAAGTCCTGGGAAATTAATTCCTTTCCTTGGGAAGGGTGTCGAAAATTAAAAATTTTTGACAGGAAAATAGAAAAATCTAAGTAAAATAAAAGTAAGTTCGGAGGTGAAAGACCCGGACACAGTTTGAAATAGCTGTAAAAAGTAAAAAATTGAAAGTAAAATGAGTAAAAAGAGAGTTTTAATCAGTGTTTCTGACAAAAGTGGATTAATAGAATTCGCGCAGTTTTTGGAAGCTCAGAATTATGAGTTGATCTCTACAGGAGGAACGTTCAAACATTTGAAAGACGCTGGTTTAAATCCTATTCAGATTGATGAGGTAACCAATTTCCCTGAAATGTTGGATGGAAGAGTGAAAACTCTACACCCGAAAGTTCATGGTGGACTGCTGGCTGTCCGTACCAACGAAGAGCACATGAAAACCGTTCAGGAACACGGAATTGGTCTGATAGACATGGTGATCGTAAACCTTTACCCTTTCTTTGAAAATGTAAACAAAGACATTTCTTTACATGAAAAAGTAGAGTTTATTGACATCGGTGGCCCTTCAATGCTTCGTTCTGCAGCAAAAAACTTTGATTCTGTAACAGTAATCACTGATGTGGAAGATTATGCAGCAGTGAAAATTGAAATGGAACAAAACGGAGATACATACATCGAAACCCGTAAAAAGCTGGCAGGAAAAGTGTTCAATCTTACCTCTGCATATGATGCTGCGATTTCAAGAATGCTTTTAGATGAAGAATATCCTGCTTATCTGAATGCTTCTTATAAAAAAGCAGCTGACCTGAGATACGGAGAAAACCCTCACCAGACAGCAGCTTACTACGTTTCTACTTTCGAGAACGGAGCGATGAAAGATTTCGAACAGCTTGGAGGTAAAGAACTTTCTTTCAACAATCTTCGTGATATGGACCTTTGCTGGAAAGTAGTCACAGAGTTCAAAGAAGAAATGGCTTGTTGCGCGGTAAAACACTCTACTCCTTGTGGAGTTGCGATCGGAACTTCAGCGCTGGAAACTTACCAGAAAACATTTGAATGTGATCCGGTTTCCATCTTTGGCGGAATTGTTGCAATGAACTATAAAATTGATGCAGCTACAGCTGAAGAATTAAACAAAACATTCCTTGAAATTGTAATGGCTCCTGAATTTGATGAAGAAGCCCTTGAAATTTTAAGAAAAAAGAAAAACCTGAGAATCATCAAAATCGTAAACCCTGTTTCAGACAAACAGACCTGGGTGAAAGTAGATGGTGGTATCTTGGTTCAGGATAATGATCTTCACTTCTCTGATGATATCAAAGTAGTGACAGAAGTACAGCCTACAGAAGAGCAGAAGAAAGCATTACTTTTCTCTCAGAGAGTAGTAAAATATGTAAAGTCTAACGCCATTGTCGTTTCCAACGGAATTCAGGCATTTGGTATCGGTGGCGGTCAGGTCAACAGAATCTGGGCAACTCAGCAGGCTATCGAAAGAGCAAAAGAAAAATTCTCAGGAGATTTGGTACTGGCTTCAGATGCGTTTTTCCCTTTCCGTGATGTGGTAGATTTCTGCGCTCAGGAAGGTATCAAGGCGATTATTCAGCCGGGTGGAAGTGTAAAAGATCAGGATAGTATAGAGGCTGCCAACGAGCACAATATTCCAATGATGTTTACAGGTGTCAGACACTTTTTCCACTAATTAAAATAGAATTAAAAAATAATTAGGGATTGTATTTTTAGCATTCAAAATTATATATTTGTAAAATAAGACTAGATAATAATATAAAGTATGAGAATATTAATCATAGGTGAAGGCGGTAGAGAATCTGCTTTAGCGGCAAAGCTTCAGAATGACTCAAGAATTTCTAAAATGTTTTTTGCCAACGGGAATGCTACTACCGATGTAATAGGGAAAAATGTTCATTTATCAGAAATCAAAGAACTTAGAGATTTCGCGATTAAAGAAAAAATTGATCTTACGATCGTAGGTCCTGAAGCTCCTCTTGTAGCGGGTATCAAGGATGAATTTAAAAAGCATGATCTTAAGGTTTTCGGGCCTAATCAAAAAGTAGCAAGCCTGGAAGGAAGTAAAGCTTTCTCTAAGAAATTTATGCAGACCTATGATATCAAAACAGCTAAGGCTGTCGTATTTGATTCATACAATGATGCTAAAGAGTATGTGCAGACACAGCAATATCCTTTGGTGATCAAGGCAAGTGGTTTAGCAGGCGGAAAAGGGGTGGTTATCTGTGACAACCTTGAAGAAGCTGAAGCTACAATCCACGATTTCATGATCAGAAGAATCTATGGTGATGCTGGTATTCGTTTAGTTATTGAAGAATATTTACAAGGTTTTGAAGCGTCTATCATTGCTTTCTCTAACGGGGAAAAATTATTCCCTTGTGTAGCGGCTAAAGATTACAAAAAAGCTGGAAACGGAGATACAGGACCTAATACAGGAGGTATGGGTTCAGTAGCACCAAGCCCGGAATTTACTCAGGAGCATTATGCAGATTTTGAGAAAAATATCTTAGAACCTACTGTTAAAGGTCTTAAAGCTGAAGGTTTCGGATTTAAAGGAATCATCTTCTTCGGATTGATGGTAACGAAAAACGGAGCTTACCTTCTTGAATACAACATGAGATTCGGGGATCCTGAAACTCAGGTTTTGATGGCATTAATGGAAAACAATCTTTTAGATGTAATCCAGGACTGTATGGAAGGGAAAGACATTGAGCTTAAATTTAAAGACGAAAAAGCAGTTTGTCTTGTAATGTGTTCAGGAGGTTATCCGAGAAACATCGAAATAGGTTTCGAAATTACAGGTGAAGATAAACTGAAACACAGTAAACTGTTATACGCAGGAGCAATCAGCAAAGGAGATAAGGTAGTTTCCAATGGAGGTAGAGTACTGAACATTGTGGCTACAGGAGCTACTTACGAAGATGCCCGCAAAAAAGTTTACGAAGACGCAGGTCACGTACATTTCGATTACGGCTTCTACAGAGAAGACATCGGAAAGTTTTAATAAAAATCACGAAAAAAGATTTGGATACATTCCAAGTCTTTTTTTGTAAAACAGTTAAATAAGCAATAAGCTTTAAGCTACAGGCAGTATGCTTATTGCAGTATAAAAAGCTTATAGCCTGAAGCCTATTGCTTAAAGCTTATAATTAATCATCATTTATCAATTATCAAAAATGAACAACGGTATTATTATTTTAGATTTCGGATCCCAGTACAACCAGCTTATCGGAAGAAGAATCCGTGAGATGGGTGTATACTCTGAAATCTTGCCTTACAATACACCATTACAAGATATTTTAGCTAAACAGCCAAAAGGAATCATCCTTTCCGGTGGACCAAGCTCTGTAAATGCAGAAAATGCCCACCTGGTTGAAAAAGAATTATACGAGCAGGGAGTTCCTGTGCTGGGAATCTGCTACGGAATGCAGATGACGGCTCACCTTTTAGGAGGGAAAGTGAACAAAGGAGAAAAAGGAGAGTATGGTAAAGCTAACCTTGAGATCGTTAAAGAAAGCTCTTTATTGAAAGGAGTAACTCAGAACTCAGTCGTTTGGATGAGCCACTTTGACGAAGTAGGAGAACTGCCTGCTGGTTTTGAATTAAATGCAAAATCAGGAGTAATTGCCTCTATCTCTAACGAAGAAAGTAAAATCTACTGTGTTCAGTTCCACCCGGAAGTATCTCATACAGAAGAAGGAGGGAAAATGCTTGAAAATTTCGTTTTCAGCATCTGTAACGCAGAGAAAAACTGGAAACTGACCAACTATATTGAGAAAACAGTTGAAGAAATCCGTGAGAAAGTAGGAGACAACAAAGTAATCCTTGGTCTTTCAGGAGGTGTGGACTCTTCTGTAGCCGCTGTTTTGATCCACAAAGCAATCGGTGATCAGTTAACTTGTATCTTCGTAGATACGGGATTATTGAGAAAGGATGAAGGGAAGAAAGTAATGGATCAGTATGGAGAGCATTTCCATATGAACATTAAAATGGTAGATGCCAAAGAAAGATTCCTAACAAAATTAGCCGGAGTAGACGATCCGGAAGCGAAGAGAAAAATCATTGGAAACGAATTCATCCATGTTTTTGACGAAGAATCTCACAAAATTGAAGGCGCTAAGTTCCTTGCCCAAGGTACTATTTATCCTGACGTTATTGAAAGCCAGTCTGTCAACGGACCATCTGCAGTAATCAAGTCTCACCACAATGTGGGAGGACTTCCTGAAGATATGGAATTCGAATTATTAGAGCCATTAAGAGAGCTTTTCAAGGATGAAGTAAGAAGAGTAGGAGAAGAATTGGGAATTCCTCACCATTTGGTATACAGACACCCTTTCCCAGGTCCTGGATTAGGAATCAGAGTATTGGGAGCGGTAGATGCTGAAAAAGTAAGAATCCTTCAGGAAGCTGATGATATCTTCATTGAAGAATTATACAAAAATGACCTTTACGAAAAAGTATCTCAGGCTTTCGTAGTCCTTCTTCCTGTAAAATCTGTAGGAGTAATGGGTGATGAAAGAACTTACGAATATACAGCTGTAGTTCGTTCTGCTAACACCATCGACTTTATGACAGCAACATGGAGCAGACTTCCTTACGAGTTCTTAGATACTGTTTCAAGCAGAATCATCAACGAAGTAAGAGGAATCAACAGAGTAGCGTACGATATTTCAAGCAAACCGCCTGCAACGATTGAGTGGGAATAATTTTTGACTTGAATTTAGATATAATCCTGCCCGTTTTGGGTGGGATTTTTTTGTTACCAATCCTGTCTTAAAATAACTCCTATGCTTAAAAAATAGATTAATGTTAAGAAGATCAGTCCATTTATAAGATACAAAAGTACTTTTTTGTTATGTTGATGAATGATGTAAAAATTTATAATCAAAATTAGCAGAATAACCGGAGTAAACTCAAGGAAAAAATCTGATTGGAAATACATTGATAATATCAAATAAATCAATGATATCATTAGATTAATTGTTGAAATTCTTTTCATGGATTACTGTTTAGTTATAATTTCCTTTACTTAGCAATTTCTTAAGGTCTAATTTTTCAATTCCAAAATAATAAACTCTATCATAAGACTAAACTTTGATTTGAGAATATAAATCTGTCTTTTTTCAAAAGGTATTTTCTATTAAAACTGCTTCAATGAAGAAATGATAAATAAAATATTTAAAGCAATTAATAAGCAATATACCAGCTTGAAGAGTATATGTTTATGGAAAATAACGTAATTTATTAACATTGTAATCATTAAGTAAAAGTAAATGAAACTTTTTGCTTCCTGAGGTTTTATTTCAGATGCTGAAAACAAGTTTAAATTATGTGAAATATTGGCTGATGAATCTGTGTAAAAGATTCTTAAAATAAAAATAATGGTGACGCTTATGAGTAAAGTTACTGCGTATGGTTTCATTAGCTAATAAAAATTTAATATAATCATTACTGTCCGACAAAAAGTATAAATACATTGAAAATATCAATATTTACAGCATGATTAACAGGCCGCTCCTCCGGAGCTTTATTTTTATGGGAACTTCTTTTTTTCTACTAACAGCAGATCCCGACGGGATCAAATCCAGCTCCACTGGGAGCTAAACTGTTAATAGGACATATTTGTTTTAAAATTATAGCTCCAGAGGAGCGG
Organism: Chryseobacterium sp. FG46; assembly: GCF_057809135.1. Taxonomy (NCBI): domain Bacteria; kingdom Pseudomonadati; phylum Bacteroidota; class Flavobacteriia; order Flavobacteriales; family Weeksellaceae; genus Chryseobacterium; species Chryseobacterium sp. FG46. The sequence goes on from NZ_JBMDJJ010000001.1 coordinate 95,225, forward strand.
CCTGCTCATTATCTTTAATTTAATCGGACGAGAATGATTTTTAATTGACATTGTAAAAATAAAAATCTTCAGCAGAAAAAGCATTCAAATTTTCCATAAAGTCAAAATAAACATTGTAAATATCAGGATTTACAGATAGATATGGATTAGAGAGAGTATCAAAACTAATGTATTCTATATCATGAAATGAATGAAGAATATTTTTTATTTGTAAAGCATATTGACTTTCGATAAAAATCAGAGGATAATTCAAACAGATATATCCGATGGTTTTATTTTCCAGGCGCAGAACAGATATTTTTTCTACCTCCATTTCTATATCAATATTATAATGAGGTATAAGTGTCTCCATGACAGACCTGAAGTCAGAATGTTTCCAGTAATTATTTGAATAAACTGCTGTTTGTAAAGTTGCGGTGATATCCACTGTTAAATTTTGTGTAAAATAGTTGGGGAAGTACTTTGTATAAGAATGTAAGTAAAATATTTTCCCTAAATTTAAGTAAAATTACATCAAATGCAAATAGAAACAAGAAACCTGACGCTTCAGGATTATGATGAACTGGCGGAAACGATGAAAAGGGCCTACCCGCAAATGTCGGAATCCATTTGGTCCAAAAAAAGTATTGATAAGCTTACAAAAATGTTCCCTAATGGGCAGATATGTATTACTGTCGACGGAAAGTTGGCTGCTGTGGCACTTTCTATCATCGTCAATTATGAAGAATTCGGGGATGACCATACTTACAGTGATATTACGGGAAATTATACATTTAATACCCATACTTCCACGGGGAATGTTCTTTACGGAATTGAAGTTTTCGTAGATCCTGAGTTTCGGGAGTTACGCTTGGGAAGAAGGCTTTATGATGCCCGAAAAGAACTTTGTGAATTATTAAACCTTAAATCTATTGTCCTGGGTGGTAGAATCCCGAATTATCACAAATACAGCCACGAATTTTCTCCAAGAGAATATATCCGGAAAGTAAGAGATAAAGAGATTTATGATCCGGTATTGTCTTTCCAGCTTTCCAATAATTTTCTTCCAATAAGAATCCTGAAAAAATATCTTCCTGAAGATGAAGCATCCAGAGAAAATGCAGTTCTTTTACAATGGAACAACATTTATTACAGCAGAAAACCCAATACCATGCAGGACAGCATTATCCGTCTGGGACTCGTGCAATGGCAGATGAGACACTTTAAAGATATTGAAGCCTTTTATGAACAGGTGGAGTTTTTTGTGAATGTAATGGGAGATTATAAATCCGATTTTGTCCTGTTTCCTGAACTTTTCAATACACCTTTATTAGCTCCTTTCAACAACCTTTCTGAGAGAGACAGTATGATAGAGCTGGCAAAACTAACTGAAGAAATCAAAAAGAAAATTTCAGAACTGGCCATCAGCTATAACGTGAATATTATTTCCGGAAGTATGCCTGTTTTTGATAATAATGATTTGTATAATGTCAGCTATCTTTTGCACCGTGACGGGCGTATAGACGAATATCGGAAAATTCACATTACTCCGAATGAAAAGAGATATTATGGAATGAAAGGAGGAAATGAAATTAAAGTATTTGATACCGACTGCGGAAAAATAGGTCTCGTGATCTGCTACGACGTAGAATTTCCGGAATTACCAAGGATTTTAGCCGATCAGGGAATGAAAGTCCTGTTTGTTCCTTATCTGACAGACACTCAGAATGCTTATATGAGAGTACGCCACTGTGCCGCAGCAAGAGCCATTGAAAATGAATGCTACGTAGCCATTGCCGGTTGTGTAGGAAACCTTCCGAAGGTCAATAATATGGACATTCAGTTCGGACAGGCTGCCGTATTTACCCCTTCCGATTTTGCTTTCCCATCCAATGCCGTGAAAGGAGAAGCGACTCCCAATACAGAAATGACATTGATTGTGGATGTAGATCTGAATCTCCTGAAAGATCTTCATCACAACGGTTCTGTTCAGGTGATGAAAGACCGCAGAAAAGATCTTTATGAAACTTATCTTAAATAACAAAACAGAATGCGAAAGCATTCTGTTTTTATTTTACCTAAAATTTCTTTGAGCAGCTTACATATACTCAGGACATACTACAGCAGGGCAGATCAGTCCAGGACATTTTGGTCTTCCGTCTGTAGGGCAGCATTGGTTCGAGCAGTTTCCGATAATGATTCCGCTTCCTGCAATTCCTTTTAATTGCTCTCTTGAAAGTTTGTTGTTGCGTAAATTTTTCATGTTCTAATACTTTTGATTTGTTTTAATTTTGTACGCTGTAAATATATTAATTTTTATAATATATGATGTGTTTTTATTGATATTGGTGTATTTTATTCTTTAAAATATTGATTATATGTTATTATTTTTAATTTATTCGTCGGTGTTGTAGTCATAATTCTTTTCATAAAGGAACAATTTTTGGAGTAAATTGCACCTACTATTGATACACTATGTTTGACAAGCCTCAAAGAAAACTGAAAAGATCCGCAAGACTAATTTCTGTATTAAGTAAATATGGATTTAAAGATCTTCTGGCCAGAATGAATGGAAATAAACAGGAAGAAGCTTCCGGTAATTCAGATGAAATCATTTCAAAAGGAACCGTTTACGAAAGAATAAGACTGGCTCTTGAAGAGCTGGGACCTACTTTTGTAAAATTGGGTCAGACATTCAGTAACAGAGAAGACTTATTACCGCCGGAATTGATTCAGGAGCTGCAGAGACTTCAGGACAAAGTGGAAACAGTAGATATGGATGTAGAGGAAGCACTGGAAAATGAATTTAATATTTCCGTGAAAGATTATTTCCGTGAAATTCAGAAAAAGCCTTTGGCTACAGCTTCCATTGCGCAGGTTTACAAGGCTGTTCTGCTGGATGGCAGTCCTGTGATTTTAAAATTGAGAAAGCCTAATGTACAGTCAGTCATTGAAGATGATTTACTTTTGATTAAAGATATTGAAAAGCTGATATCTGCCTACTCGGAAATAGGAGAAAAGCTGAATCTGAAACAGGCTATTTCTACCTTTGAAAGGTCTTTACTGGAAGAAGTTTCCCTGATCAATGAAAAGAATAATATCCAGCAGTTCCGTGTGAATTTTAAGAACAATAAAGAAACTTATGTTCCTAAAGTCTACGAAGAGTTTTCCAATAACAATATTCTCTGTATGGAGTTTATTGATGGGATCAAAGTAACCGATACATCTGCCCTGGTGGAAAATGATATCGATCCTGTAAAGGTTTCAGAAACAGGGTTAAGACTTTTTGTATCACAGATTTTAGACTATGGATTTTTCCATGCCGATCCTCATGCCGGAAATATTTTAGTGAGAAAAGACGGTAAAATTGTTTTCATTGATTTTGGAGCCGTTGGGAAAATTCAGCCTAATGATAAAGAAATTCTTGAAAATCTTATCGTAAGCTTTGTCGCCAAAAACTCTCATAAAATAGTCCGTTCTCTCAAAAAAATGGCCATAAGCTATGAAATACCGGATGAAAGGCGTTTTGAAAATGATGTGGAAGAAATTCTGAATTTTGTTCACAGCTCATCATTACAAGATATTAATGTACAGGTAATTATCAACAAGATGAAGGATATTCTAAAAGACAACAGGCTTTATATGCCGGATTATTTCTATCTTTTATTCAAAGGAATCAGCCTGATAGAAGGGGTGGGAAGGAGCATTAATCCCGATCTTGATATTGTTAAAAGTCTTCATCCTTACACCAAAAAGATTTTTACCAAGAAAATAAGCCCTAAAAATCTTTTAAAAACAGGGATGGACCGTATGATGAATTTCACTGATAATGTAGATGAAATCCCCAAAGAACTTCGTTCCGTTCTTCAAAAACTGGATGATAATAAATTCACCGTTTCCAGCGAAATCAAAAATATAGAGAAGACCAATCAGCTGATCAAATCCAGTGTCATTAATCTGATTCTGGCCATGGTTTTAGGAGCGAATATCATTGCCACGGCTATCGTTTTTTCATCAGAATCCGGACCAAGAATCGGAGAACTGTCGGTAGTAGCAGTTTTAGGCTTTATCTTTTCAATCCTTTTGATCGTAATCATCCTGCTGAGGGTAACCAGAAAATAAGCGTAATTTAAAAACCAATTATCCACCCAAAAATCCCGTCTCTTACTCAACGCTCTGTTAAACCTGCAACCCGTAATCTCAGCCAACAATGAAAACACTTATTATAACATCCATCACCTTATTCAGCTCACTTTGTATGGCTCAACAAGGAAATGAAGAAAAACTTCAGGGAGATTTTGATGGAAACGGAACAAAAGAATACGCTTACACAAAAGTCAGCGACTGTGGCGAGGAATGTGAAGGAAAGTGTGAAACAACGATTTATTTCAGTGATAAAAACATAAAGTCTATAACAATCATACCCGCAAACCAGGGAAGTCTGTATAATCTGGGAGATCTTAATGGCGATGGGAAAGAAGAGATCGGCTTTTATCCGAATTGGTGTACCAGCTGCTGGCATCCGTTTTATGTGTATACTTTGGATAAAACGGACTGGAAGCCATTAGTGCCTCCTATCTCAACCCATTGTAATCAGTGGGAAGAAGATCAATTTCCCATCAGAAAAGATCCGAAAAAGAAAGGGTATGTTATCGTTACTTCCAGCAAATGGATAGATGATGATATTAAAATCAAAAGCAATAGTGTAAAGGTGAATTGAAATAGCTGGATGATCCTGTACGGTACACCATTTTGATCAGAAATTCTGATAATCTTCCAGCTTCAAAAACTCCTGCTTCCATACTACAAAATTAAATACCTATCTTTGCAAAATGGAAAAACTCACTTTTGCGGATTTTGACCTTCCGGTTAAAATTCTCGATGTTTTAGCGGATCTGGAATTATTTGAACCTACTCCAATTCAGGAGAAGAGCTTAAAGCCTATACTTTCGGGAAGAGATGTAATGGGAATTGCGCAGACAGGAACCGGGAAAACATTAGCTTATCTTTTACCCGTTCTGAAAACCTGGAAATACAGCAAGACAGGAAACCCAACTGTTTTGGTGCTTGTTCCTACAAGAGAACTGGTGGTGCAGGTAACGGAAATCCTTGAAAAACTGACAGAAAATATCACTGCAAGAGTAATCGGAATATACGGAGGGAAAAATATCAATACTCAAAAACTATTGTTCAACGATGGCTGCGATATTCTGGTAGGAACACCGGGACGAGTAATGGATCTTTCTATAGACAACGCTATTTCTCTGAAAGAAGTTCAAAAGCTGATTATTGATGAGTTTGATGAGATGCTTAACCTGGGGTTCAGACCACAGCTTACTCACATTTTTGAGATGATGAAAGAGAAGAGGCAGAATATCCTTTTCTCTGCAACCATGACGGAAGCGGTAGATGAAATGCTGGATGTGTATTTTGCCAGTCCAATTGAAATTTCGTTGGCTAAATCCGGAACGCCACTTGAGAAAATAGAGCAGATTGGTTACAAAGTTGAAAACTTTAATACTAAAATCAATTTACTTGAACATTTACTGAAGACTAATACTGATATGTCCAAAGTATTGATTTTTAATAATAATAAGAGACATGCCGATTTGCTCTTTACTAAAATTGATGAGCTTTTCCCTGAACAGTTTGATGTGATTCACTCGAATAAATCACAAAACTACAGACTAAAAGCAATGAAAAGGTTTGAAAATGAAGAGATCAGAGGTTTGATTACGACGGATGTAATGGCAAGAGGTCTTGATATTTCAAATATTACCCATGTAATCAATTTTGAAACGCCCGATATTCCGGAACAATATATCCACAGAATCGGTAGAACGGGTAGAGCAGATAAAGAAGGAACAGCTTTGGTTTTTGTAACGAAAAAAGAAGAACCTTTACTTCTGGATATCGAGCTGTTGATGGATAAGGCATTGAAATTTAATGAATTCCCTGAGGAAGTTAAGATCAATCCTAAAAAGATCGCCGCTGAAGAAGAGCAGATCGTTATGAAAAATCCTGCACAGGTAAAACTGAATGATGGCGGTGGAGCATTCCATGAGAAAAAGGCTAAAAATACCAAAGAAAACTGGGGTGGACCTTCCAAAAGAAAAGCACCTAAGAAGTTTGGAGCCAACAGAGCTCAGCAGAAGGCAATTTCGAAATCGAAAAGAAAGAAATAAAATAAAAACGATTCCTGATACGGGAATCGTTTTTTATTTTAAAGCAAGTTTTCCTCATCCTGAAAATCCAGCTCATTTTTTATTTAAGATAAGGAGTGATCACCTTAGTCCAGATTTTATATCCTTCCGGCTTAAAATGAAGCATATCTTCCACAAAGATATCTTTTCTCACCTTTCCATTAGCATCTTCCATTGCTTTCGTTACATCAATGAATTCTGCGTTAGGTTCTTTTTTCATGAACGCAGCAATCTTTTTGTTGGCAACTTTCATCTGCGGCCAGATCGTTTCTCTGCTTGGCGAGTATTTAATAGAGATATAATCTACCTCAATATCAGGAAATCTTTCACGTATTTTTCTGTAAAAACTTTTGAACCGGTTAACGACTACTTTTGCTTTTAGCTGATGGTTGTCTGCAAAATCATTTTCGCCACAGTAAATAATGATCTGTTTGGGCTGATAAGGAGCTAAAAGGTCATTCGCGAAATCATTAAGATCCGTAAGTCTTGATCCTCCAAACCCTCTGTTGATAATGGTTTTACCAGGAAAATAATCTGCTACATCCTTCCATTTTGTGAATGATGAGCTTCCCAGAAAAAGGATAGCATCCTTTTGAGGCGGGTTTTGCTGGTCAAGCTTTTTAAACTCCTGGATGTCTTGCCAGAACATGGGTTTTTTCTCCTGAGAAAAGGCAATAGCAAAGTACAGCAATAGAAATGCTGATAGAATCTTCTTCATTATATTCAGTTTTAAATTTAACTATAAAAGTAATAAAAAACTCCCGCTAATCGGGAGTTTATGATTTATCTTTCGTAGGTAATATAAGGAATGTCGGGAATTTTATCTCCGTCCATATCAAATAGTCCTGATTGCTGAGCCATTTTTAAATTTTTGCCTGTCAATACATCTATTCTGTAATTTACCGTACCCTCATCACCAAGTTTAATTCCAATAACTTTTGAGTCAGCATCATAAGTGTATCTTCCCTCACTTTTCTGATCCATTTGACAGTCTGCACCTGTTCCTGTATACGCTGTATAGCTCACATAATAATCTGTTCTGAAGAAAAGAGTATTTTTGGTTGCACATCCGGTGTTTGGATACGTTTGAAGCACTGTTTTATTATCTTTTCCGGAAATAATTTCTCTTTTAACTTCCTTCCAATCTCCCTTCATGATTTCCATATCATAAGCTTCGAGATTGTCATCTTTACAAGAAGTAAGCGCCAGGGCAGAAAAGGCAAATAAAAGTAGCTGTTTTTTCATTTTCACAAATTTAAGAATATGCTAAAATATAAATAAATTTGAAATATTTATAATGAAATAGTGAATTTTTAAACGAATGTTTGTAAATTAAATAATTTTGAGAATGAAATCAGTATTTTCAAGCAGATAAATTACTTTAAAAAATAAAAAATTGATTTAAATACAAAAGATATTGTCCCTCAATCTAACATCAAAAGAAGCGGACAAAAGCCCACTTCCTATACAATTAAAAGCCACTCCGGCTTCAGTCAGAATGTAAAATACTAAACCTTAAACTTTAAATTCCTAGTAGCTCATTTCTACAATCTTATACGCGTCCTGCGGAGTCAGTTTTTTATATTCTCCAAGGCCAAGCCAGTTTCTATCCGTAAAAGCTTTTTCAACTTTTTCAGCAGTTCCTTTAAAGTCCTCTGTATATTCGGAAAGTCTGGTTTTGATGTGAAGACTGTGGAAGAATTCTTCCAGTTTTTTGATTCCCAGTTCAGCTTTTTCTTCTACACTTCCTTCTTTGATTCCCCAAACTCTCTCAGCATACTGAGCCAGTTTTCCTTTTTTATCTTCGAAATTGTAACGGTAATGAGAAGGTGCAATAATTGCCAGGGTTCTTGCATGATCAATACCGAAATATGCTGTCAGCTCGTGTCCCATTGCATGTACTGCCCAGTCTGTAATGACTCCTTTCTGGATCAGTCCGTTCAAAGCCATTGTACAGCACCACATAAAGTTTCCGGCAGCATCGTAGTTGAAATCATCAGCCAATACTTTAGGAGCGGTTTCCTGTAGACTGATCAGAATGCTTTCTGCAATTCTTTCCTGAAGGTCAGCAGAAGAAGGAGCCGTCATATATTGCTCCAAAACGTGAGTATAGGCATCTGTGATTCCGTTCACGATTTGATTTTTCGGAATAGATCTGATGACTTCCGGATCCAGTACAGAAAACTGCGGGAAAAGTCCAGGTCCTCCTGAAGATAATTTCTCATTGGTTTCTCTTCTGGAAATAACGTAACCTGAATTCATTTCCGAACCTGTTGCAGGCAATGTTAAAATACTTCCGAAAGGCATTCCCTGTCCTTCAAATGTTCTTACCGACTTTCTCAGAATTTCCCATGGTTCGCCATCATAATTGGCTGCTGCAGAAAGAAATTTTGTACCGTCAATTACAGATCCGCCCCCTACAGCAAGAAGGTAAGTAATATTTTTTTCTTTGATAAAGCTTAGGGCATTGATCAGAATTTCATATTCAGGGTTGGCAGGAACTCCACCAAATTCATATAAATCATGGTCTTTCAACGCCTCTTTTACCTGATCGTAAACACCATTGTTTTTGATGCTTCCACCACCGTAAATCATTAATATTCTTGCGTCTTTGGGAATTTCTTTGGATATTTTAGCGATTTCGCCTTTTCCAAAAAGTATTTTTGTAGGGTTTTTAAATTCGAAATTAAGCATTGTTCTAAATTTATTTTAAGTCAAATTTACGGAATGAAAAAAGAAAAGTGAGTTAATGAAATTTTAAAATTGCTATCATTCAGTTTTATGAAAGCTATTGAGGCAAGCAGCCCTTTTGTTTTTAGATGATAACTTTTCAAATCCAAAATAGAAGAGTTCTAAGAATAAAGTATCTTCCCTTAATTACCTTTATCAGCCTAAAAAGCTTACTATTTTCCAACAAAGTAGTTACAGAGAAGTACAGTTTTCATCTTTCGTATATACTCCATTACTTTTCGCTTCCAGCTTTCCGGTTTTTCTGTTGATTGTAATTAAAAAAGACTCTTTCACAGCCGGACAGCCCTTAGACTGCATAAGATACATAGAAACATGACGGTTGTCTATTTTATAAGCTCCGGTAAAACGGTTGCTTGTATCTACCGAATAACCATACGTTTTGGCCAGTAAAATCGCTTCAGGAAGATTATCAACAGTTCCTATAAAATCTCTCAATTGCTGTTCATTGGAAAAATAAACAGATCTTTCGTTTTTACAAGCCAGAATGTATGAAAAACAATTGTTCCCGATGCATTTCTGGAAAAAACCTCTTTCAGGAACAGGTTCATTGATCGTCATAAAATCAGGAGCCTGGCTTTCATAGATAACTGCTTTTTCATAATCCATATCATTGCTGAGAACGCGCCAGTAAGCATACTCTTTATCAGGAACTATGAAAGGATAGAGGTATTCTGCAGTATCAAGAATATCAGGAATTTTTTTATAATCATCAGGAACTTTAATCTGACTATAAAGCAGATTAGAGAGAATCAGGGAAAATGCGATGATTACTTTCATAGAGAATGTGTTGACTGTACAAATTTAAGAAAGAGAATTATTCCAATACAATTTTATAATATCCTTTTTCAGCAGTTACATCAATACCTATGCCTGTAAACGTTAATTTATTGATTTGATAGCCATCACAACCTCCATTAAATTCTGATGACTGAATTGAAAAATCCATGTCTTTAATATTAGAAAAGAATTTATACTTTTTTGTTCCATTATAAGCCCCTACGTTTTCTAAAAGGACTCTATTATCGGATGTTTTGGATAATTGCACACTGGCATTATTTTCATCCTGAATAGAATAAGTTGTTAATGTTCCATTGGTGATAAGATTTTCATTATTGGAATTGACGAACTCAAAAATGATGGGCAATGGTGCATTGTAACAATCTTTTTCACAAGAGATGAACAGAAGTGTTGCTAAGAGGAATATTAATATTTTTTTCATGGTATTTCTAATTTAAATAAATTTCCTAAGCGTAAGCATTCTTACAAATGTAGGAAAATTGAAGCTTATTCAATTTCGTATGGGTTTCCGTACTTCGCTTTTATTTTATCTATAAAAGATATTTCAATTTCCTTTTTCTGAAAAATTTTAAATGCCGTAAGAATATCATTAGCCATCCATCTGACTTTCCAATTGTCATCTTTAAGCATTTTTACAATTTTCTGTACAGCATAATCACTTTTCTGAATATTTTCCAAATCCATCCAAGAATCAATATAACACAATGCTTTTAGCCTGACCTTGTCTGTAGGATTCTTAAACTGGTTGTAAAGATAATCAGCTACTTTTGGAGAATAAGAGGACTTATAATCACAAATGATTTCATCCAGAATGTCGTATATTTTATCATCATTATTTAATTTAGCTTTTTCGAATAACCTTATAAATTCATTGGCTAGGAAATCTCCCCAACTATCTGAGTTTTCAGACAAAGCAAAATAAATGGAGCTTACATTGCTTTCTTTAAAGTCTAAAATATTGTTACAGTATTTAGGAAGATCTTGAGGGTATTTTTTAGCAAGAGCATTAATGTTTTTGATTTCCTTGTCTAGTTCGTTCTCACTTAGAGAAAGTAACTCTTCAATATTCATAATATTTTCAAATACCGATTGAGATTCTATATTTGATTTCTTGATGGTATCTTTACTATTACTTTGATTAAAACGGTCTCTATATATTTTCAGATATTGTTCTAAAGCATAGTCTGGAATATCAAGTTCATCAATTTTTAATTCCATTCTTTTCGATTTATGAAAGAGAGAAATATATTTTACTTCAGTTTCATATTTGGAATCATCAGAGATTTCCTTTCTTGTAATTATTTTCTCATTCCTGATTTCATTCCAGTACATTAATGATCCTCCATCTAGAGCAATACCTTTATTATTGATAAGTAAATAAACTTTTTTTGATAATATTTGAATAACTCTCTTTATAGTTTTCCAAACATACCCAAAGATGAGTACTCCTGAGACAATAAGCATAAAATAATCCCTTCTACTGAACTTTTTATAATCAAATCCAATGATATTTAAAAGATAAAAACCTAGAATTATTAAAACAGTATAACCTAATATACTCGTTAAATTATTTGACTTTGAATACTTGATATGAGTTTCATCCGGAACTTTTGTTTTATCAATTAGAATGTTTCTGTTTTTATGATATAAATATTCCTGAATCGCAGAAATTCCACAAATTAAGGAGCCAATAAAGAAGATTACGGAAAAAATAAATTCTTGCCTCAGAAAAAAAAGTCCAACTGTCAAAGAGATAATTGTAAGAATTGAAAAAAATATGGTACCGAATTTTTGTTTCATTTGTGTTTGATTAATAGGCGACCAAAATATAAATAATTAATATTGTTTTTTTGCATTTCGGCAATAATTTTTGTCATTTGTCAATCCAACTCATTTTAAAATCTCTTACATTTGTTACTATGATACACGACCAACGCGCAGAAAAATTCAGGCAGATTGTGGAAAATAAGTTCCAGATCTATAATTCATTATTTATGAGCCTGCCTTATGATAAAATGACGAATATCGGAATGCTGCTTCCATTTCTTTATGAGGAAAGCAGAACCGGCTATGAAGCAGGAAAAACTCCTGAAAATATCGTCGAAGAATTTTTTAAGAATCATACCGATCTTCAGACGGAAGAGCAGAAACTGGAACTGCTTTTCAAGATCATACAATATATAGAAAGACAGGTTGTTTTGTTCGATAGTATTGAGGATGCTGCATTTCCCAACCTTCACTCCGAAAGTGATAACGGTACGGTAACCAATCTCTTTGAACGTTCTTTTCAGGATCATAAAATTGAAAAAGTACGCGAAAAATTAAAAGATTTTAGCGTTAAGGTTGTATTTACTGCGCACCCTACTCAGTTTTATCCAAGTTCGGTACAGAGAATTATTCAGGATTTGAGAGGCGCTATTACCCATGATTCGGTGACTCAGATTGATACGCTTCTGCAGCAGCTGGGGAAAACTCCTTTTGTCAACAAAGAAAAACCGACTCCAATAGACGAGGCGCTGAGTATTATTTCTTATCTGAGATATGTATATTATGATACCATTGGCGAACTGTTTACGAAGATCAAAAAGACTTTCGGGAACGGTCATTTTCACCTTCATGAAGATATTATCCAGCTTGGTTTCTGGCCGGGAGGTGACAGAGACGGAAATCCTTTTGTAACAGCAGAAGTAACGAAAAGAGTAGCGGAAGAACTTCGTTCGGCTATTCTGAAATCATACTATAGCCACTTAAAATTTATCAGAAGAAGATTGAGTTTCAGAGGCGTATCCGAAGTGTTAACCCAATTAAGTGAAGAGCTGTATGCTGCCATTTTTGATGGGAAAAGTATTAAAGCAGAAGACATTTTAAAGAAAGCTAATGAGGCAGAAAAAATATTAATAAACGAACATAATTCTTTGTTTTTAGATCTTTTGATTAATTTCAGAGACCGTGTGATGATCTTCGGTACTCACTTTGCAACCTTGGATATCCGTCAGGACAGCAGAATTCACCAGAAAGTTATTGATGAGGTTTATGCAAAAGTATATGGAAATGAAGAGGCTGATTACGAGCAGAAGTTCAACAAACTTATTCAGATTTCAGAAACAGTAAATCCTGAAGATTTCGAAGACATTGTAAAAGATACTTTGTTAACGGTTTCACAGGTTACAGATATTCAGAATCTGAACGGACTGAGAGGCATGAACCGCTATATTATTTCCAATTCTGATACCGTAAAAGACGTTATGAATGTCTATGCATTCTTTAAAATTTGTGGTTATAAGGATGAGGATATCAATATGGATATTGTTCCGCTTTTTGAAACCATGGAAGGGCTTGCCAATGCAGAAAATGTAATGAATGAACTGTATCATAATCCTGTTTATAAAAAGCATCTTGAAAAAAGAGGAAATCAGCAGACGATTATGCTTGGATTCTCGGATGGAACCAAAGACGGTGGATATTTAAAAGCCAACTGGGAAATCTATAAAGCCAAAGAAGTACTCACAAAACTTTCGGAACAGAATAATATTAAAGTTGTTTTCTTTGATGGCAGGGGAGGCCCGCCGGCAAGAGGAGGTGGAAAAACCCACGATTTCTATGCTTCCCAGGGAAAAACGATTGCCAATAATAAGATTGAATTAACCATTCAGGGACAGACGATTACCAGTATTTTCGGAAACAAGGAGCAGGCAAAATACAACTTTGAACAGCTTCTGACAGCAGGTGTTGAAAATGATGTATTTAAAAATTCAAAAAAAGAACTTACAGAAAAGGAAAGAGCTTTGATTATAGAGCTTGCAGATATCAGCTATAAAAAATATTCGGATCTGAAAGCGCATCCTATGTTTGTACCTTACCTTCAGGAAATGAGTACGCTTGAATATTACGGAAAAACGAATATCGGAAGCCGCCCTTCAAAAAGAGGAAACGGAAGCGAGCTTAAATTTGAAGATCTGAGAGCCATCCCTTTTGTAGGCTCATGGTCACAATTAAAACAGAATGTACCGGGATTTTTCGGTTTTGGATATGCGATGCAAAAGATGAAAGAGCAGGGCAGATTTGAAGAGGTAAGAGAACTGTACAAAGGTTCGGATTTCTTTAAAACTTTAGTTTTGAACTCTATGATGAGTATGAACAAGTCTTACTTCCCATTGACGTATTATATTAAAAATAACCCGAAATTTGGAGCATTCTGGAATATTCTTTTCGATGAATACGAGCTTTCCAGAGATATTATGCTGGAGCTTACAGGCTTCAAAATGCTTCAGGAAGAAGATCCGTTATCCAGAAAATCTGTAAAAATCCGTGAGAAGATTGTGCTTCCGTTGTTAAGTATCCAGCAGTATGCTTTGATGAAAATTCAGAAAGGAGAAGGGAATAAAGAAGCTTATGAAAAACTGGTGACACGTTCTTTATTCGGGAATATCAATGCGAGCAGAAATTCTGCATAAATTATTACGAAAGTTTTGTACCTGTCGTACAATAGTATATCAATAGGAATGGGTTATAATCCTGAGCGCAGTCGAAGGAAGCCCATTCTTTTTTTATTGATCCATCCCAGGTTTTAGCCCAAACATATTGTTGTATGCTGTATTAAAAGAATTTCTCCCGCAGATTAAGCAGAGCACACAGATGTTTATGTTGTACTAAATCTGCTCAATCTGAATAATCTGCGAGAAACAAAATTATTCCTTTAAGAATTTTTCATAGAAAACCTTATCCTTCGTCTGAATTTTCAGATAATAGGTTCCTTTTGCAAAATCTTCCACTTTTATAGATTTCTGCTGGTTGCTTTTTCTGATTAATCTTCCCAGATTATCATATATTTCCAGGGACTGAACTTCTTGCTCTAATGCTACATTAAGAATGTTTTTTGCAGGATTCGGGAAGATAGAATACGTTTCTTTTTTTACAATTTCAGATGTATTCAGAACAAGATTGTATAAGCTTCCGAAATTAAGAATCCCAAATCCCATCTGATCGGAATGTGCAGGATAAAGTGATGCTGTTTGTCTCAGCTTTGTTCTCATCTGCTCTCTGTTCATCGTTGGAAACGCCTGAATAAGACATGCAACACCGCCGGCTGCAATAGGAGTCGCAATTGAAGTTCCATTCACAATTAAGGTAGCATTATCATAAACGGTTGTTGTACCGGTTCCCTGGGTACTTCCGTCCGGTTTTACCACCCCGAGAGCATTAGGCCCGAAAGAAGAAAACCCTGAAGCATTTCCGGCAGAATCTACAGACCCGATAGAAAATACTTTAGCGTTATCAGCGGGTGTCATAAGGTAATGCCACGGCTGTTGTCCGGCGTTACCGGCAGCGGCAAGAACAAAAATACCTTTTTCAGCAGCAATGCCTGCTCCGCGGGCAATAAAGGAGGTATTGCCATCCATATTGGCATACGTATAATTGTAACGGCTTTCGTCAAAAATATTGTATCCCAATGATGAGGTAATGATTTCAACTCCTTTTCTGTCTGCTTCCTCAGCCGCCTCAATCCAGTATAGCTCTTCTTCGGGAATTTCTACAGCCGCATTTTCACTGCGATAAAGATAAAAATCAGCATCAGGTGCTGCTCCTGCAAAAACATCTTGCAGATATCCCCCGATAACACCTAACACAACAGAACCATGAGTACTGAGAGCCGTATTATAAATATCTCCGGTTTTGGTAACAAAATCATAAGAAGCTTTAATATGATTATTCGTCCATAATCTTGTAAAGGCAGCTCCTGTATTCACTGTTGGGAATCCGGCATCAATTACCGCTATGGAAACTCCTGTTCCTGTATAGCCTGCCAGATGAAGCGGCCGGATATTGACCTGATCGATTTGTCCTGCCCCTGATCCATAATTGAAGTTAGTAAGTGTCTTATTGATACTGGCATCATCTTTCCATTTTCCTGATGATGTTTTCACAGTGGTATTAGAGCTGTTTCTGGCAAAACTTTCAACAGAGGAAACAAAAGACTGAGCCTGAAGTAACGCTTTTTGTGCCGGAGTGGCATTTACTGCTGCTCCATTAAGCCATTTTGAGTAATCTGTCACAACAAATCCCAAATTTTGAAGATTCTGAAGGTAAGACTGTTCAATAGGAGCATCCTGATCATTAAGCGGTATTCCCAGCGTCGTACGTCTGTTGAGTGATTTCTGGCTGAGCTCTGACAGCGGATTGGCATAAAAAGCAGCTTTATTAGGCTTATCCGTGAAGTAAACAAAAACAAGCTCCGTTTGTGCGGAAACGGTTAGGTAACCTGTTAGGAAACAAAAGAGTAAAAGTTTTTTCATAAAATTTATTTGTATAAAGATAAAAACAAAATCAATAAAATTTTTGATAGGATTTTAAATTCCTTATTTTTACAGAAATATTTAGTATATGAAAAAAATTCAGATGGTTGATTTGCAAAGTCAGTATTACAAAATAAAGAATGATGTAGACAATGCAGTTTTGAATGTAATGGATTCTGCGGCATTTATTAACGGTCCTGAAGTAAAGTCTTTCCAGAATGAATTGGAGTCTTATTTAGAAGTAAAACATGTGATTCCGTGTGCCAATGGTACAGATGCATTACAGATTGCCCTGATGGGTTTGGATCTGAAAGAAGGAGACGAAATTATCACGGCTGATTTTACTTTTGCTGCAACAGTGGAGGTAATTCATCTGCTTAAATTAAAGTCTGTATTGGTAGATGTAGATTATGATACATTCACAATTTCTACTGAACAGATTAAAAAAGCAATTACGCCCAGAACAAAAGCGATTATTCCGGTGCATATTTTCGGACAGTGTGCCAATATGGAAGAAATTTTAAAAATTGCTGAAGAGCATAATTTATATGTTATTGAAGATAATGCCCAGGCAATCGGTTCAGAATATACTTTTTCCGACGGAACGGTAAAACAGGCAGGAACAATGTCTACTGTGGGAACCACTTCTTTCTTCCCTTCAAAAAACCTGGGATGCTATGGAGACGGAGGTGCTATTTTTACCAATAATGATGAATTAGCTCACCGTTTAAGAGGAATTGTAAACCACGGAATGTATGAAAGATATTACCATGATGAGGTAGGGGTAAACTCACGTTTGGACAGTATTCAGGCAGCGGTTTTAAGAAAGAAACTCCCTCACCTTGATTCTTATAACGAAGCAAGAAGAAGAGCAGCAGATTTTTATGATGAAGCATTTGGAGGAAATCCAAACATCCTGACTCCCAAAAGAGCCGAGAACTCTACTCATGTATTCCACCAGTATACATTAAGAATTCTGAATGGAAAACGTAATGAGCTTCAGAAGTTTTTATCGGAAAAAGAAATTCCTGCAATGATTTACTATCCTGTGGCGTTGAGAAAACAAAAAGCGTACTTCCAGGAAAGTAATGCAGCAGACTTTGTGAATACTGATAAGCTTTTGGATCAGGTAATTTCTTTACCGATGCATACAGAATTAGACGAAGAGCAGCTAAAGTATATTACAGATGCAGTGCTTGAGTTTATGAAATAAATAATGAATAAGGCTTTTTTTTCATTAGCATTTATTATTAGCCAGCTTATTTTTGCTCAAAGTGGAAATAGGTTTGCTATTAATGATCTCTTAATTAAATTTCCTAAAGAGGTTGAACTTCGCAATCTGAATAAGGTTTCCGGACAATATCTTTTTGTGGATAAAGAAAAAAATAATATTCAGGTTTCAGTAAGAAATGCATCTAAAATGGATTTTTATAATCCTGAACTGAATAAAGAACAGCTTTTGGAAGCTTTTTACAAATGGGATTTTGATTACTGGAAAAGCAACTCTGTGGGAGCTGAAGTTAAGGAAATTTCTAAAGATCTAGATAAAAATGAGATTCTTTGGGAAGTGACTGTTAAGGAAGGAAAAACAATATTTTTATTCGGGATAATAGAAAACAAACTTATTTCTGTTTCAATAAACAATAATAATATTTCGGACGAGGAAAATATAAATTTTGTAACGAAAGTTTATAGACAAATCTCAAGGTATAATGATAAGAAACACAAAGATTAAAAAATAAAAATGGCAATACTTGTTACCGGCGGCCTTGGATATATTGGTTCTCACACTGTAGTAGAACTTCTTAATAACGGCTTTGAAGTGGTTATTATAGACGATTTATCCAATACGGAAAGGTTTATTTTAAAAAACATTGAGGAAATTACCGGTAAAAAACCTGTTTTTTATCCTTTCGATTTAAGAAGAAAAGAACTTCTTACTCAGGTTTTTGATGCGCACCAGATTGATGGTTGTATCAATTTTGCTGCCTCTAAAGCGGTAGGGGAAAGCCAGATCATTCCTGTAGATTATTATGAGAATAATCTGTTTTCTTTGATTAATATTCTTCAGGAATTTAAAGCAAGAAAGATCTCCAATTTTATTTTCAGCTCATCGTGTACCGTTTACGGACAGGCAGATGTAATGCCGATAGATGAAAATACTCCGTTGAAAATGCCTGAAAGTGTATATGGGAAAACAAAACAAATGGGAGAACAGATCCTGATTGATTTTGCAAAAGCCTATCACAGTAAAATATCGCTATTAAGGTATTTTAATCCAATCGGGGCACATCCATCCGGAAAGCTGGGAGAATTGCCTATAGGAATTCCTAATAATTTAGTACCTTATGTGATGCAAACAGCTTCAGGAATAAGAGAAAAATTAAATATTTGGGGAGATGATTACCCTACAGAGGACGGAACTGCCGTTCGTGATTATATCTATGTTGTTGACCTTGCAAAAGCACACGTTGCAGCATTAAAGAAACTCATTGATGATTCTTCATCGGATGTTGTGATAGATATCTACAATCTGGGAACAGGAAAGGGTTCATCTGTACTGGAAGTGGTAAAAGCATTTGAAAAAGCCAATCATGTAGAAGTGCCTTATCAGATATGTGGCAGAAGAGAGGGAGATATTACTATTGCGTATGCTAATCCAGATAAAGCCGAGAAAGAGCTCCACTGGAAGTCTGAAACCTCGCTTGAAGAAGCTCTAAGAACAGTTTGGGAATGGCAGAAATATCTGAAAACCAGAAATTCATAGACTTAAGTATTGAAAAATACTGACGTCACATGAAAGAATAATTTAAACGATCATAAAACAAATTACAAACACCTTCCTTGAAAATTAAGTGTCTTATCTTTTTAAGAAACATTTATTTTCAGCGAAGCTTTAATTTAACATTAATATGAAGACACAGAGAATAGGTATTACATTTTCGTCATTTGACTTATTGCATGCAGGTCACATCAAAATGCTTGAAGAAGCTAAAACCGTGTGTGACTATTTAATCGTTGGACTTCAAATCGATCCGTCTCACGATCGTCCAAACAAAAATAAGCCAAGCCAGACTATTGTTGAAAGATATATTCAACTGAAAGCAGTGAATGCTGTGGATGAGATTATTCCTTATTACACAGAAGAAGACCTTTTGGATATTCTTAAATCATTTGTGATTGATGTAAGAATCATTGGAGATGATTATATGGACAGAGACTTTACAGGTAAAAAATACTGTGAGGAAAAAGGAATTGAAATTTTTTTCAACAAGAGAGACCATAGGTTTTCCACCAGCGACCTGAGAAGAAGAATCTACGAAGCTGAAAAAGAAAAATACTCGAAAGCAGAACCTGTAAAATAACAGAAATAAAAAAGAGGCCGTCTCACAACTCGTGAAAACGGCCTTTTTTATGAAAATTTCCTGTATCCCTATACGAGAAGGGTTTTCGTTTAAGCGATTCTCAACCCACATCATCTAGTTGTGATACACCTTCTTTTGTTGTGTTACATAGGGCCGCTTTGCTGGTCATCACCTGTTTCGTTGGAATTGATATCCTTTTTCTTTTTAGGCTGTTCAATTTTTTCTCCCTGCTTAAATCTGTAAGTTAACGAAATAGCAAACTGTCTTGGCTGCCATTGCATATAGTTTCTTCGCGTGTAATCCTCATTGAAACTAAATACTTCTCTGCTTCTTGTATTGAATATATCCTGAATATTGAAGGAAATTGTTCCATCTCCTTTCCAGATAGTCTTGGATGCACCGAGATTCAGAGCATACATATCTTCTGTATTTTGGCTGGCTGTTTTCTGTGCCCCTCTATAGAATCCCTGTAATTGTACACTTAGCGTTTTGTCAAGCTTGAATGTTGTATTAAGACGGGCTCTGGTAGAAAAACCGTCTCCTGTGAAATTCATGCTGCGGGTTTGCTGCAGCTTATTTTTATCAATAGCGTCATAATAAGCAATTCCTGTAGTTTTATATCCGAACATGTCCAGACTTCCCATGATTTTCAACCATGCAAATGGATCATAAGTAAAGTTCAGGTCCAAACCATAACGGTCATCGTTTCCTAAGTTGATTGGCTTTGTATAAAATACACCAAGGCTTTCATCAGGTCTGTAGACCAACATTTTGGTATCATCCGTTGCGTGTCTGTAGTATAGGGTAGGATTAACTGTGAATTTTTTTCTGGTAATATTATATCCTACTTCAAATGAATCTACATAGGAGGGATTCAGGTCTATGTTTCCTTCAAAAATATTCTGGCTGTTGCTGTAATTCGGGAAGGGGACCATAAAGAAGGACCTTGGTCTGTCTATTCTGCGGGAATAATTAAGCAAAATCTGATTATTTTTAGATACATCATAGCTTAAGAATACACTCGGAAATAGATTATTATAATTTTTGGTCTTATCTAACGGCTTATCATTAGGATTTTGATTGATATAATTAATGCTGACATTGGACAGCTCATCTCTTAAACCAAGCTGATAAGCAAATTTTTCTCCTATTTTACTCTTAAATTGTAGATAAAAAGCATTGAAGACTTCTTTATAATCTGTATTGTTATTATAACTTGGAATAAAAGGATTGTTGGAAGTACTGCTTACAAAATTATTGTAAGTATTATCATTAACATCCAATCTATATCCTGCTTCAAGCTTGGATTTTTCTCCTATTGGCAGCTCATAATCAGCTTTACCGATTATTGTTTTAGTTAACGAATATCTTCTTGTAATATCCTGCACATCAGGACGAAGGTCGTAAGTTTCAAGAATGTCCGCATTATTGTTACTTCTGTTCCTTTGCAGACTTAATGATACGGATAAATTTTGTCCGTTATCATCAAATTTATGATCTAATCCCAAATCTCCCTGGAAAGCAAGGTTATTGAAGATACTTTTAGAATCTCTTCTTCCATAGGGATTTAATAAACTCCATTTTCCTGCTGTAGTGCCCGGATTCGGTGAATCTCTGAAAAACCTGTAAAAACTGTCGTAGGTATCAAGAAGTTCATTTCCGTCTCCTTCAAATGTTCTCACCAATCCTGTTAAATTAATGGAAGTCTTATCAGATAAATCATATACAAAACCCGCACTCACATTATAATTTTTATTATACGTTTTATTCTCGGAGTTTTGCAATTGATGAACAAGAACATCATTAGGCTGCTGGAAAGCAATCACATCGGGAAATGTGAGATTGTGATAGGTTGTTTCCGAATTATTCTTCGTTTTGTTTTCTGTGTAACCACCGCCGCCATTCAGGAACCATGTCCAGTTGTTTTTTCTCCAGCTCAGGTTCGTATTAAGAGAAGTTCTTGGAAAATATCCCAGTGATCCAACCACACTACCATTAAATCCGACCTTTTTATTTTTTTTTAGGATGATATTCAGGATACCGGATGTACCACTTGCTTCAAATTTAGAAGAAGGGTTGGTAATAACTTCAATTCTTTCGATCTGATCCGCCGGAATACTCTGCAGTGCATTAGCTCCGTCATCTATCCCAAGAAGGGCAGAAGGCTTTCCATTGATAAGAAACTTTACATTGGTACTTCCTCTCATAGAAACTGTTCCGTCTGTATCCACGGAAACCGAAGGAACATTGGTTAAAACATCCTGAAGATTTCCTCCTTTGCTCACAATATCCTGCGAAGGATCATATGTTTTCTTATCAAGCTCTACTTTATAAGGTTTTGCTGCAGAAGCAGTAATTACAACACCCTGAATTTCTTTTGTTTTGCCATCAGCAGTAGACGAAGGCTCTGCTTCAATAGATAGTGCTCCGATATTACCTGCTTTTGCAATATTTTTGCTGACTACACTTTTTTTGTAATCAATAGCTTCTACCGTAATATCATAGTCTCCTGGCATAAGCTGAAGGGTATATTGTCCTTTTTCATCCGTCAGTACAGCATCACTTAAAGTCTTGTTGGCCTTATTGCTGAAAGTTACGGAAGCATAAGGAACCGGTTGATTTTTTTTGTTGACAATGATCCCTGAAACTCCAGCCTTTTCCTGTGCAAAAGCCAGTGCTGCCGCTGAAAGTACTAAGGTAAGTCCTAAAGTTTTTCTGGTGAAAATATTGACAATTTCTGTCTTATTCTTCATAGGTTATTTTTTTGTATAAGATCGTGCGAGAATAACCCTTAATATTTAGAGTATCAATACCAATTTGATCATCAAAACATTATGGTTGTTTATTGTTTTTCTAACTGTATAAATTTTTAGGTGCTTTCTAAGCCTATTTTATATTTTTTGAGTTGAGCCAGTCCTGGTAAGCTTTGGCATTCACCGCATGTTCTTCAGCACTTGCAGTAAACTTGTGATAGCCGAATCTTGCCGGATCAGCACACATAAATATATAATTGTTGTTTTCAGCATTTAAAACAGCATCTATTGAATTCTTATCCACTACACAGATGGGTCCCGGAGGAATACCTGTATTGGCATAAGTATTATAAGGTGATGGTGTAGACAAATGCTTATAAAATACCCTTTTTATAGGTTCTTTAAAATTTGTCTGCTTATTGATCGCATAAATAACTGTAGGATCGGACTGAAGTTTCATTCCTTTTCTGTAACGGTTTAAATATAATCCTGCAATCGTTTTCATTTCGTCCTTTTTTCCTCCTGATTCTTTATACACAATAGAAGCCAGGGCGTAAATCTGATCTCTTGTAAGACCGGACTGCTGTTCTTTGTTTTTTCTTTCGCTTGTCCAGAAATCATTATATTGATTTTCAAACTTGGAAAAAAATTCTCTCGGACTTACGGTCCAGAAAAAATTATAGGTATCAATGAAAAAGTATTTTTTTAAATCTTCAACATTTTTATAACCTTTCTCCTGTGCAACGGCATCCAGATCATTGACAAAATGCAATGAATCAATTTCCGTTTTTTTAGTCACCTTACCAATCATCTGGTACATATCTCCAAAATCACCGATTCGGTAAGAGTTGGCTGTCTGGTTACCAGCTTTGATCATATTGACAAGGTTTTTGTTTCCTGTTCCGCTCTGGATATGGTAACGCCCTGCTTTAAAATTGGTATCAAGACCTTTTTCCTTGGCTACAGCTTCAAAAGACTCTCTGTCTTTAATATAAGGAGCAATAGAATCTAGGATTTGTTTAAAGCCCGCTCTATGAGGAATCAGAACGTAACCCTCTTTTTCTACGTTATTTCCTAAATATTTATTATAAAATCTCAAACCAAAAAATCCTGCCACTACAAAAGCCAGCAGAATGACAATGAGAATTGCTTTTTTCATTCTTATTAATGTTGATTAAAAGTTTTTTTGTTTTTAAAGAAGATCTGTTTTACCTCTAAAAACTTGCTTTGCAGGACCTTCCAGCCAAATATTCTGGAATGCATCCCCGCTTTTTTCAGCATATACTTTAAGGTTTCCGCCTAAAGTTTTAACTTTTACAGAGGTTAGATTATGTTTTTGCAGAAAAGTTAAAGCGGAAGCTGTAACTCCTGTCCCGCAGCTGTAAGTTTCGTCCTCAACGCCTCGTTCATAGGTTCTTACAAAAATTTCATTATCTGAAATTTTTTCTACAAAGTTCACATTGATTCCTTTTTCTTTATATTTTTCAGAATTTCTGATGCCATATCCTTCGCCATAGACGTGATACTCTTTCAGGTTGTCTACATATTTTACATAGTGTGGAGATCCGGTGTTGAGAACAAAATCATCTCCGTCCTTTGAAACGGTGTCTACATTGATCATTTTTAATTTAATGATTCCGTTATGGATTTCAGCTTCGTGTTCACCATCCGTCGCAATGAATTTGCATTTGTCTTCAAAGATGTCCAGGAAAAAAGCAAAAGCAACAAGACATCTTCCTCCGTTTCCACACATCGTACTTTCCCCACCATCAGAATTGTAGTATACCATCTTGAAATCATATTCAGGATCGTTTTCCAATAGAATAAGACCGTCAGCACCTATTCCGAAGCGTCTGTCACATAGCTTTTCAATACTATCTTTATCTTTAGTAAATTGGAGATCACGGTTGTCTACCATTACAAAATCATTCCCTGTTCCCTGATATTTATAAAATTCCATATTTTTTTGTTAATGAAGAAGCAAAATTACTATATTTAAAATGAAAAACGAACAGTGTTAACTGTTCGTTTCCTTATTTATAATCGTTTTATCTAAAGCCGCCTCCGCCGCTCTGCTGTCTGCTTGAACTCGTGCTTTGGCTGCCGGAGCTATTTCTGAATCCCCCACCGGAAGATTCAGACCTGCTGCTTTCAGAATTTCTGAAACCGCTGTTATTCTGATTGTTCTGATTACTGCTGTTTTGGTTTCTGAATCCACTGTTACCGTTGGAATTTCTGAAACCGCTATTGTTTTGATTTCCCTGACTGTTCTGATAACCATTATTCTGGTTTCTGAATCCGCTGTTGCTATTGGAGTTTCTGTTATTATTGAATCCTCCGTTATTATTGTATGAACCGTTGCTGTTCGTTGTACGCGTATTCTGGAATCCGTTCTGAGGTCTTGAAGATGAAGTAGACCTTCTTTCTACGTAGACCTTTCTTCTGGAGTTATTGTAGCTATCATAGTAATAAGGAATACCATTATCATAGTAATAATTAACATTGTTTCTGTAATAATAGCCGTCATTACCCCAATATCCACCGCTTCCGTAATATCCTGAAGGCGCATAGTAATATCCGTTGTTATAATAAGGGTCTCCATAGCCATAACCTCCACTATTGCTTCCGTATCCATCGGTATATGCTAAACAAGAGGTTAAACTGGTAATAGCAAAAATACTGAATGCTATTTTAAATAAATTTTTCATGACTTTATTGTACTTTTTTTTCTTTAAAACTTTTTTTCCAATTGGCGTATCCCAAGATCGCCATTATAGTAAATACCAAATATTGAACCGAAGTGATTCCAAGCCCCTTAAAAATCATCATAGGGATACAAATAAGATCTCCGATAATCCAGAAAATCCAGCTTTCAATGCGTTGTTTAGCCATCAACCACATTCCTGCCAAAAATATGGAGGTAGTGAAAACATCCATCCAGTTGGCCCAGTCCAGATGATATAATCCCAAACTGACTCCTTCCATCGAAAATTGATTATCGATATAAGGTTTGTAATAATAAATAAGGGTAACAAGTGCCAGACTCAGTATAAAAAGGATGCTGGCATAGATCCATTCCTTTTTGAGTGCCCAGGTAACATCAACATGAATATGATCTTCAGAATTTTTGGCCCATAAAATCCATCCGTAGATACTCATTACAGTATAATAGACGTTGATAAGGCAGTCTCCAAGCAGACCGAAATTGAAAAGAATATAAACATAGATCAACGTAGAAATAATACCGGTAGGATATACCCAGATGTTTTTTTTAATTGAAAAATAGACACTCAGAGTTCCTAAGACGGCACCCGAAGTTTCCAGCATAATCTGTAAAGTATCATAGCTTTCATAAGGCTTTATGAAAAGATCATATAAATTCATGGCATCAAAAATAAATAAATCTTATTTTCTTTTAAGAAGTTTCTTACATTTTATAAATTATAATAACGTTTCAGTAAAGTTTCGCGGTTTGTGAAAATTCTATGGGAAAAGAAGATTAAACAGGAATCCTGTATCTTTTGTGTTGTAAAGCATTTGTCAGGTCATAATGACATTACTGCCGTTTTTAAACTACAGGCATCAATATCTATCTTTACATTCTTTTTTTTTGTAAAACTGTAGATTACTGCATATTTGTATCATAACTGACTCCCTGATTTTGTGGTTCGGAATCAGAGAGGGAAAGCTTCATGCCGGGTGAAATACTATGAATAAGGTGCTGGTCAGGTTTTTAAAGTCTTTAATGTAAAATAAATGATGAAATTTTAACGATTAACGTGAGAGTTTCTAAATTTTTTATATTTTCGTAAATCCTTAATAAATAAAAAAACATGTCGAAAATTTGGGTAAAAAAGCCACTAAGTGCCTATGAGGCAGATATGAAGAAAAGTGAGCTGAAAAAAGTCCTTGGAAAATGGAGTTTAACAGCAATTGGAGTGGGTGCTATCATCGGTGGTGGAATCTTTGTTCTTACCGGAACAGGAGCCTATTATCATGCGGGACCAGCTCTTGCTATTTCCTTTATCATAGCAGGGATTGCCTGCGTTTTTGCTGCATTATGCTATGCAGAGTTTGCATCCATTATTCCTGTAGAGGGTTCAGCTTATGCCTATGCATACGGAACAGTAGGAGAAATTTTTGCATGGGCCATGGGATGGTGTCTCATCCTCGAGTATGCCATGGCGAGTATGGCCGTTTCCGTAAGTTGGTCCGGATATTTTAACAAGTTTTTAAAGATTTTTAATATTCATTTGCCTGCCTATCTTACATCAGATCCGGCAAGTTATACCGGAGATGGTTTTTCTATGAACCTTCCTGCATTTATTCTTGTTCTTTTAATTACTGCATTATTGGTAAAGGGAACTAAAGAAGCTGCAGGGGCGAATAACCTGATCGTTTTAATGAAAACTT
The DNA here is from genome assembly GCF_057809135.1 of Chryseobacterium sp. FG46. NCBI lineage: Bacteria > Pseudomonadati > Bacteroidota > Flavobacteriia > Flavobacteriales > Weeksellaceae > Chryseobacterium > Chryseobacterium sp. FG46. Next base: position 121,780 of record NZ_JBMDJJ010000001.1, read on the forward strand.
CAGCTGTTATCTTTGTAATTATTGCAGGAATATATATTATTTTCTCTAATACCGATCTTTACAACGCTGTAGACGGTGTTAAAAACTGGAAACCTTTTATTCCGGATCAGGTTCAGATTAAAAATTCTGAAGGAGATCTGGTTTCTGCCTACGGTATTAAAGGAATTATTTCCGGAGCAGCAGCTATTTTCTTTGCTTATATTGGTTTTGATGCTGTTTCTACGCAGGCTGGGGAAGCGATTAATCCTAAGAAAGATGTACCTTTCGCAATTATTGCTTCATTATTGGTTTGTACAGCTTTATATATTTGTGTATCTCTTGTATTAACAGGGATGATGCATTATACAGACTTTAATCCGGAAGGGAAATATCCTGATGCTATTAAAGCTCCTGTAGCATATGCTTTTGAAATTGCCGGAAAACACTGGGCCAGTAATATCGTAACAATTGCTGCTACTGTAGGGTTAATTTCCGTAGTAATGGTAATGATGATGGGACAATCCAGAATCTTTATCGGGATGGCAAAAGACGGATTGATTCCTAAATTCTTCGGTGATCTTCATCCAAAAACAAAAACACCTTATAAAGGAATTATTTTGTTAGGAATTGTAGTAGCTTTGATCGCAGCATTTACCCCTATTTCAACATTGGCAGATATGACAAGTTTCGGAACCCTGTTTGCATTTACACTGGTTTGTATCGCAGTTTGGGTAATGAGAAAGAAAGAACCTAATTTGATCAGACCTTTCAAAGTTCCGGCTTACAAAATAGTTGTAGCACTGGGAGTATTTATCAATATTTATTTGATATTTAACTTAAGCGCTCACGCATTGGAGCTTTCGGCTGTGTGGTTATTCCTGGGTGGTTTAGTATATTTCCTTTATGGGAAATCAAACAGTAAACTGAACAATCCTGAAAAATATCAGAACCAGGATTAATAATATAAACCGCTTCGGCGGTTTTTTTTGTCCCAATATTATAATATGAAAAAGATTTTTTCCATTTTATTTCTGTCCACCGGACTTACAGCGTTTTCCCAACAGGTGGAAAGCCTTGAAACAATTCTTAATGATAAAATCAGTATCAGAGCCATTGAAGTATATGACAACAAAGTGTGGTATAGTGGTACGGATTCCAAATTCGGGTTTGTAGATCTTAAAGACTATAAAAATCAGAAACAAATGAAATTGTCTGAAGAGAAGCTTCAATTCAGAACATTGGCACAGAATAAAACTACATTTTATGCTATCAATATTGAGAGCCCTGGACGTTTCTTTGCTATCGATAAGAAAACTATGAAGTCACAGGTTGTTTTTAAAGATACAGCAAAAACAGCTTTTTATGATGCTTTACATTTCGTTAATGATAAGGTAGCTTATACTTTTAGTGATTCGGATAAAGATCTGAGGCTGAAGCTGGCGGTCTATAAAGACGGGAAATGGAGTATGTTTAAGAATAATATAACATTAAACGAGGGTGAAGCTGCATTTGCTGCAAGTAATACCAATATTTCATCCTCTAAAAAATACTTATGGATTGCAACAGGAGGAAAAGCTTCGCGAATTTTAAGAATGAACCTGAAAGATCAAAAGTTTGAAATTTTCAATACACCATTTGTACAGGGAGAATCTTCACAAGGAATGTACTCCATAGATTTTTATGAAGATCAATTTGGGATCGCTGTTGGGGGAGATTATACAAAACAGGATGCTAATATCAACAATGTTGCTACCACTAATGATGGGGGGAGAACCTGGCAGATTCATGCTTCAGGGCAAAATGCGGGATACACCACCTGTGTGAAAATTAAGCCGGGATCAAAAGGAAAAGAGATTATTGCGGTGGGAGACAAGCATATCAGTTACTCTTCAGATTTTGGAAGGACGTGGAAGAAAATTTCCGATGAGAAAGGCTTCTTTGTGTGTCAATGGTTAGATGGTAACAATGTTGTACTTGCAGGAAATAACAGAATTGCCGTCATAAAATTGAAATTTTAATTTTCTTCTCTTGAAATTTCAGATAAAACAGGCTGTTGGGATATCTTACAGAAATAAATGTTATTTTTGTATATTGAAATTTACCGGAGAAGTTCCGGTAACACCAAGAGAAAAAAAGATTAATTAATAATATGATGATGAAGATAAAGAATAAACAATGGGCTATATGCCTTGGAATGTCAGCAGTAATGTTAGCTGCCTGTAAAAAAGATGAAAAAAAGCTGCCGGAAAACACAGATCATGTAATTTCTTCTTCTGAAGGAAAAGTTGTGGATTCTGCGAAGACCGGGACTACAGAATCCGGATATAATTCCGACACCACAGACAATGCCACTGCTGAAAAGCTGAAGCTTTATCTCCAGGATTATTTGAAAAACGATCTGCCGTCCCTTGAAACTTCCGACCGCCAGTTTTCTTTTTATACTGTAGACCTCAATAATGATAAAAAAAATGAATATTTCATTTCACTTTCAGGAAGAGCATTTTGTGGAAGTGGAGGCTGTACATTTTTATTGCTAAGCAGTGATATGAAGCTGATCAACAGATTTACGGTAATGAGACCGCCGGTTTTCAGAAGTGCAGCAATTACTTCAGGATGGAATGATCTTATTTTAAAGAGTGGAAACGAAAAGTTCATACATTTGAAATGGGATGCGAAAGCTGGTAAATATCCTTCCAATCCATCAATGGTTAAAGAAACAGATATGGCACCGTCCGGTCATGACTTCATTATGTGGGATGATAATTTTTCAAAAGCGAAAACATTTACATTTTAATGGAGCAATGCACCATAAAAGCATATGATTGCCATATTCCTCTCATGAACAATTTTTAAATAGTTAATATAGAATTTATCATTATATTGAATAAAGTCAGTATTCATCATATTTAGATTCATTATAAAATAGAACCTAATATAATTCATAGGCTAAAATTCATAACTAATGGTTAATTTTGTAAGGTGAAATTTTAATTATGTTAAATTTCATACCCTTATAAAATTTTAATTTTCAAAATGAACTCTTTAATAGATAAGTATAATATTCCCGGACCGCGTTACACTTCTTATCCTACTGTTCCATATTGGGATGAATCAACATTTTCACCGGAAAAATGGAAAGAAACTGTAATCAGGTCTTTTCATGAGAGCAATGCAGAGGAGGGGATTTCTATTTATATCCATTTGCCTTTCTGTGAGGCGTTGTGTACGTTCTGTGCGTGTCATAAGCGTATTACCAAACAGCATAGTGTTGAGGTTCCTTATCTGGAAAGTGTTTTAAAGGAATGGAAACTTTATCTTGATCTTTTCAACGAAAAACCTAAACTGAAAGAATTGCACCTTGGAGGAGGAACACCTACATTTTTCTCACCTGAAAATTTGAGAACATTACTGGAAGGCATCTTTTCATCAGTAGATATTGCAGAACATCCGGAATTTTCTTTTGAAGGGCATCCAAATAATACCACGAAGGAACACCTTCAGACGCTATATGATCTTGGTTTCAGAAGAGTGAGCTTTGGAGTTCAGGATTACGATCCTAAAGTTCAGAAAGCGATCAACAGAATCCAGCCTTTTGAAAACGTAAAAAACGTTACAGAATGGGCGAAGGAAATAGGATACAGGGGAATCAGCCATGATCTGGTTTTCGGATTGCCACACCAGAATTGGGAAGCAATGGAACATACCATCAGAAAAACAATGGAATTGAAGCCGGACAGACTGGCATTCTATTCTTATGCGCACGTTCCATGGGTAAAAGGTGTTGGACAGAGAGGTTTTGATGAAAATGACCTGCCTAGCGGTGAAGAAAAACGCCATTTGTATGAAGATGGTAAAAAACTGCTTCAGGATTTAGGATATATTGAAGTAGGGATGGATCACTTTTCTCTTGAACATGATGATCTGTATCAGTCTTTGATTCATAAGAAACTTCACAGAAATTTCATGGGCTATACTTCCAGCAAAACCCAGCTTATGGTTGGACTTGGTATGTCTGCTATTTCAGATTCCTGGTATGCTTTTGCACAGAATGTGAAAACGGTGGAGGAATACCAGAAGATGGTTGAAGGAGGTGAAATTCCTGTAATAAAAGGACATGTTCTGAGTGATGAAGATCTTACGGTAAGAAGACATATTCTGAATCTGATGTGTCAGCTAGAAACCACTTTTGATATTAACAATTCTTTCCCTGAGCTTGAAAATGCACTGGAAATGTTGAAAGAAATGGAAAATGACGGTTTGGTTGAGATCAACGGAACTGAAGTTAAAATTACTGAAGCCGGAAGAGCATTCACCAGGAATGTAGCGATGGTTTTTGACCTGAGAATGATGAGAAATAAACCGGAAACGAGAATTTTCTCTATGACAATATAAGCAAAAGCGGTTCAGATCTGAACCGCTTTTTATTTGGTTTCGGGTTAGTTTTTATCCTTTTATAGACATAGTGACAAAGACTATTATTTAATAATTAATTTCTGGCTGTAAGATTTCAGCTCTCCTGATTTCAGGTTGATGTAATAAACTCCGGCTGGTATTCCTGAAATATTGATTCCTTTTCCATTGGAGATTTTATCTTTTTCCAATATTTTTCTTCCCTCCGGACTTATAATTTCCAAAGTAGCATTTTTATCTTTAACTCCATCAATGAAAACTTCTTGGGAAGCCGGATTAGGATGAACTTTTATGGTTTCCAAATTATTTTCCTGGATTCCTAAAGTTCCTGTGGATATTTTAAAAATCTTTCCGCTGTTTACAGCTGCTACGTACAGCTCTTTTTGATAATCTTCCCCGAAAGTAGAAAAATTATTTCCTGAATAAGGTGTGGTCCACGTGATGGCATTATTGCTGTCTAAAATCCCTATCTGGGTAGAACAGTAATCTGCAAAGAAATATTTTCCCTGAAGTGACGGATATTGAGTGCCTCTGTAAACATAGCCGCCCGTGATAGAACATTTTCCTCCGGAATGGTCATATACGGCAACAGGGAAGGTCATGGCGGACTGTGCAGCGCATCCTGCCGGATTGTATGTATTGTTCCCTTCATAACAGCGCCAGCCATAGTTTAAGCCAGCCTGAGTAATGGGCATTTTGTTGATTTCCTCTATGGCTTCCTGTCCTACATCTGCAATCATAGCATTCCCTGTGGTAAGATCAAAAGAAAATTTCCAGGCATTTCTAAGTCCGTAAGCCCAGATCTCATCTGCACCATCTACTCCGGATCCTGCAAAAGGATTGTCTGGCGGAATATTGTAAGGACCGGTAGCATCTACGTCTATTCTCAGCATTTTTCCCAGTAGTGAATTTTTGTTTTGAGCGTTATTATTCGGGTCACCACCACTTCCTCCGTCTCCGGTGATGATCCAGAGTTTTCCGTCAGGGGCAAAATGAATGCTTCCTCCATTGTGATTGTCGAATGGTTTGGGAATATTCAACAGTATTTTTTCGGACGCAGGATCTGCTAGGTTTGGGTCTGTAGAACTTACACTGTATCTGGCAACAATAATATTGCCTGAAAGGTTGTTATAATACACAAAAAAATACCCGTTCGCAGAGTATTGAGGATGAAATGCAAGACCAAGAAGGCCTCTTTCACCGCCGAAAGTAATTTTTGATCCGATATTCAGGAAATTGGTTGTGTTAATTGTCCCGTTGGGTTGAATAATTTTAATGATACCGTTCTGCTGTACAACAAAAAGACGGCTGTCATTGGCGTTCGTAATCTCTACAGGGCTGGTAAGTCCTGTTACAAATTCTTCCAAATTAATGCTTTGAGAATTAACAATTAAGGAAGAAAAAATGCTGATGCAAAAAAGTAATTTTTTCATAATATTTTGAGAGTTAGTGTGTTGAGGAAGTAAATGAAAATTTTATACCAATCGATTTTGAAGACTTCATGATGATCGTATGAAAAAATTGTTAAATCTTAAATAGAAATCACGATGCCAATATATCTGGAAATAAACCATTTCTGTTGTTAAAAATTCATAAAATACAAGAAAATCATTATATTTGCCGACTTAATTTAACGTAGTTATAACAAAATGCAAGGAAAAGGACTTATTACAATTGTCGCTATTGTACTAGGGTTGATTTGCTTAAACGAGCTATTACCAACATGGTACGCCAGCAAAATTGAAAAGCAGGCAACTGCTATTGCAGGAGACAATCCGGAGAAGTATCAAAAAGAAATCGCAAGACTTTCTAAGGATACTTTGAACTTAGGATTCACAAAACTTTATTACACTAAAGCCAAAGACAAGGAAATGAAACTTGGTCTTGACCTGAAAGGGGGGATCAACGTTCTTTTGGAGATCAACCAAAGAGATCTTGTGAATGATTTAACCAATTATTCTACAAATCCTGTTCTTATTGAGGCTTTAAACAAAACTGATGAAGCACAGAAGAATTCTACTAAACCTTACATCGACAACTTCTTCGAGCAGTTCGATGTAATTAACAAAGCTAAAGGTACCAACCTTAAGTTGGCAGATCCGGAAATTTTCGGAAATACAACCCTTACTGAGGTGAAGTACAACACGCCTGATGATCAGGTAAAAAGCATTGTTAAAAGAAAAATCGATGCATCTGTAGGAACCGCTTTCGAGGTAATCAGAACGAGAATTGACAAGCTTGGAGCGATCCAGCCAAACGTTCAGAGAGTACCTGGTACTGCGAGAATTTCTGTAGAAATGCCTGGTATGAAGGACATCGATAAAGTGAAGAAAATGCTTCAGACTTCTGCAAAACTTCAGTTCTGGGAAGTACAGCAGGTTCCTGAAATTGCCCCTTATTTTCAGACTTTGACAACTATGGTTGCTACAAAAGGAGATTCTATGGGAGTGGCAAAGAATGTGAACTTCATGAGCCTTTTACAGCTTGACAAATTAAGAACAAATGGTGTTGCCAATGTAAAATTATCCGATACTGCTGTTGTAAACAAAATTTTAAACAGCAAAGTAGGTCAGTCTTTACGTCCGGCTAACATTAAATATACACAGTTCATGTGGGGTTACAAGCCTGAAGGTACTGATACTGAAAGTTTAGTATTGTATGCGATCAGAGGTAACATCAACCAAAAAGCTCCGGTAGACGGTGCTGTTGAAACTGCAAACATCAGCTACGATGAACTAAGCAGAGTCGTGGTAGACATGCAGATGGACTCCAAAGGAGCAAAAGAATGGAAAACATTAACGGAGAAAAACGTTGGAAAACCGGTTGCCGTAACTCTTGATAACAGAGTATACACAGCTCCTAACGTTGTAGGTGCTATCCCTAACGGTAGAACGCAGATCTCTGGTAACTTCTCTCAGGAGGAAGCTAAAGAACTGGTAGACGTATTAGGTGCGGGTAAATTGCCTGCAGGTGCAAAAGTAGTTCAGGCTACAGTTGTAGGTCCGTCTTTAGGACAGGAGGCTATTGATTCTGGTTTAATGTCGTTTATCATTGCATTTGCGATTATCATCGTTTATATCATTTTCTACTACGGTGGAGCTGGTGTATATGCGGTAATTGCTATGGTGATCAACTTATTCTATATTTTCGGTATCATGGATTCGGGAGACTTTACCCTTACGCTTCCAGGTATCGCGGGTATTGTTCTTACGATGGCAGTAGCGGTCGATACGAACGTTATCATTTATGAAAGAACCAAAGAAGAATTATTCGCAGGGAAAAGTATTCTTGAAGCTTACAAAGATGGTTTCAAACATGCATTAAATGCGATTATTGACGGTCACACTACTACTTTCTTAACGGCAGTTGTATTGTTCTTCTTCGGAACAGGACCTATCAAAGGTTTTGCATTGACGTTGATGATCGGTATCTTAATGACATTATTCACGTCTGTATTGCTTTCAAGAGTAATGATCTTCTCAAGATTAAATAAAGGAAAAGGACTTTCTGTCTGGACTCCGGCAACGAAGAACCTGTTCAGAAATACCTGGATCGATTTCATCGGAAAGAGAAAATATGCTTACATCATTTCTGCTGTTCTTACAGTTGTATGTATTATTTCTATCGCAACACACGGTTTCAAATACGGTATCGACTTTACCGGTGGTAGAAACTATGTCGTTAGATTTGATAAAGATGTAAAAGCTGAAGATGTTGAAGAAAAATTAGTAGCATTATTCAAAACTGAAGATGGTAAAAACTCTTCTGTAGAAGCTAAAACTTTCGGAAACAACAAACAATTAAAGATCTCTACAGATTACCTTATCGAAGATGAATCTTTGAAAGCTGACCAGATTATCGAGCAGAAATTATTTGAAGGCTTAAAATCAAACTTACCGGCAGGAACTACATTGAAAGATTTCAAATCTGCTGATAAAGACCACGCAGGAATTGTTTCTTCTGAGAAAGTGGGACCTTCTGTTGCTGATGATATCCAGACTCATGGTATCTATGCGGTATTGGCAGCATTAGCAATGATCTTCATCTATATCCTGGTAAGATTTAGAAAATGGCAGTTCTCTCTTGGAGCGGTTGCTGCTCTATTCCACGATGCGGTAATTATTTTGGGAGCCTATTCATTGCTTCACAAATACATGCCGTTTAATATGGAGATCAATCAGGATTTCATCGCTGCGATCCTTACAGTATTGGGTTACTCAATCAACGATACCGTAATTATTTTCGACAGAATCAGAGAATACCTGAGAGAGAAAAAATCTTTAACATTGGCAGGTCTGTTTGATGACTCTATTTCAAGTACACTGGGTAGAACATTCAACACCTCATTCACTACGATTCTGGTGATCCTTGCGATCTTCATTTTCGGAGGTGATAACTTAAGAGGATTCATGTTTGCGATGTTAATCGGTATTGGATTCGGTACTTACTCATCCATCTTTGTTGCGTCTGCAATTGCTTATGATTTCCTTAAAACAGGAAAAGAAGAAGAGGTACATGGAAAATCCACTTCTGCAAAAGAAGAGCTTGCTTCAAAGTAATACAAACTACAATAAATTAGTAAAGGCCGTTTCGAGAGAGACGGCCTTTTTTTTAAAGTTAAAGTCAAAAAAATAACGAGTAGCTATTCATTATCATGTTGGCTTTACATTTTTTTAGTATTCATATTAACTATCCATAATTTAGAATCATTATTTTTCAGATTTGATTAATTTTGCACCATCATGGAAAATTCAAAGAAAAAAGCGGCTATAGGCTTCATATTTATTACTTTACTGATCGATATTACAGGCTGGGGTATCATCATTCCTGTTGTTCCTAAATTAATTGAGGAACTTATTCATGCAGATATCAGTGAAGCTGCAAAGTATGGCGGCTGGCTTGGATTTGCCTATGCATTTACCCAATTTATATTCTCTCCGTTAGTAGGAAACCTTAGTGACAAATACGGGAGAAGACCCATTATTCTGATTTCCCTTTTCGGATTTGCAATCGATTATATTTTCCTTGCACTGGCCCCCACAATCTGGTGGTTGTTTTTGGGAAGGATTATTGCTGGGATTACAGGAGCAAGTGTCACCACGGCCAGTGCCTACATTGCCGATATTTCTACAGATGAAGACCGGGCTAAGAATTTTGGACTGATAGGGGCTGCCTTTGGTCTGGGATTTATCATTGGACCGGTTCTGGGCGGAGTTCTTGGACATTATGGTGCAAGAGTTCCTTTCTATGCTGCAGCAGGCTTGTGTTTGCTTAATTTCCTGTACGGATATTTCATCCTTCCTGAAAGTCTGGATAAAGATAAAAGAAGAGAATTCGACTGGAAACGTGCCAATCCTATAGGTTCATTTAAGTTTTTAGGTAAGCATCCTGAAATTTCAGGCTTGATCGCTTCGTTGATCTTAATCTATATTGCAGGGCATGCCGTACAGAGTAACTGGAGCTTTTTTACAATGTATAAGTTCAGCTGGACAGAAAGAATGGTGGGAATTTCATTGGGAGTAGTAGGTTTGTTGGTGGGTCTTGTACAGGGCGGACTCATCAGATATACAACACCCAGATTGGGAGAGCAAAAAAGTATTTATTACGGACTGGCTTTCTATGCTGTGGGAATGCTGTTGTTTGCTTTTGCTTCAGAAGGCTGGATGATGTTTGTATTTTTGGTACCCTACTGTCTGGGAGGAATCTGCGGACCCGCTTTGCAATCGGTTATCACGAAAAGTGTTCCTTCCAATGAACAGGGGGAACTTCAGGGAGCATTAACGAGTTTAATGAGTGCTACATCCATTATCGGGCCACCCATGATGACTAATTTGTTTTACTATTTCACGCATGATGAAGCGCCGTTCAAATTTTCCGGTGCGCCTTTCTTTTTAGCATTTATTTTAATGGCAGTCAGTGTCGTGATTACTTATGCTGCTTTTCAGAAAAGAAATAAAAATTCAGTTGATGTAACCTCGGAAAAGGATTTTCACAAGCCATAGATTTGTTCTATTGATGTGCTATAGGTGATTTCTAAGTTACATTTTTCCATAATTTTACACGAGTGAAATCGTTTTACTCATTTTTGAAACAGGTAAAAATCAATTTATGAATACATCGGATCTGGAAAAGTATTTGGAACGGATTCATTTCTCAGGAACTCCGGAATTGAGCATGGAGACATTGAGAAAGATACATCAGCTCCATCCCAAGCATATTCCCTTTGAGAATATTGATTCCTATACGGGAATTGTTCCTTCTTTGCATTCAGATGATGTTTTCAGAAAACTGGTTATTGAATCCAGAGGTGGATATTGCTATGAACAAAACCTGCTTTTATGTGAAGTTTTAAAAACATTGGGATTCCATGTAAAGCTCCAGCTGGGAAGAGTAGTGTGGGGAAGACAGGAAGACAGTATTGCCGCACAAACCCATCTCTTGCTTATTGTTGATTTTGAAGGAGTGCATTATGTGGTGGATTGCGGATTTGGAACAGCTACACTTACTTCGCCTATACTTTTAAACAAAGAAGATCAGCAGCAAACACCCAACGGAATATTTAAAGTTTCTCATAAAAAAGAAACGTATACACTTTGGATGTGGAAAGAGCAGTGGCTTCCGGTGTACAGGTTTATTACCGAACATGTAGAACCCATTGATCTCGATATTTCCAACTGGTATCTGTCTACTCATCCGGACTCTCATTTTAAGAACAGGCTGATTCTTTCAAAAGTAGATGAAAATGCCCGCTATACCTATACGGATCATGTATTGAATATACGATCTGCTGATGGTGAAAAAGAAGCTGTAACGATAGAAAACGATATACAGCTCTACGAAATATTAATGAATACATTCGGACTTAAAGAAAATGCAATAGAAGCATTGAAGTCAAAAATCAGAATCTGGTAGAACTTATCAATACAATAAACGGGAAGCTCAGCGAGCTTCCCGTTTTGATTAAAATCTGATTTTTATGAAAATTATGGATAAAGGGATTTTGTCCCGTTACTTACAATATTACTGCCTAATCCGGAGAATGATACAGAGAAATTAGTAGAATTAAAGCTCAAAGAACCTGTAGGAGTACAAAGTCCCAGTGCATAACGGCATTGCCCGTAAGCGCCTGTTTTTTTGGTAATTTTACTTTCGCTTTTTGCTTTTCCTAAACTGATATATCCCCAGTCACTTACATCTGCATTGGACACCGTAGACCCTGAATAATAAATGGTAATCTGATATCCTGCTTCACCTCGTTTAGATCCCCAAAGCCAGTTAGCTGTCCACCATTGTTTATACCATGTAGAAACCACTTTTGAAACCTTATTGTTAGATGCTTCTGAATTTCCACGGGTATCCATCATCACAAGACCTCCGAAGATATTGTCCCAGATGATTCCTGAATCACCATAAAAACATAGTGTGGTAAATTTCCCGCTTTTGCCGTTCCATGTTACTTCCATAACCTGGGTACCTGGTTTTACTTCTTCGGTGATAGCTTCTTTTAATCCTTGTTCGGCGATTGTTAAATCCTCACCATGATACAAATTTCCAATTTTTCCGATTTTTACAGAGGATGGATCCATAATATTTCCGGAAGCAATGAACTGATCTTTATCCGTAATCAGTTTTTTAGACAGTTCTACCCCTTGTTGGGTTGAAATTTTCCCCAATACAGCCACTCCCACAATCTGTAAATCATTTTTTAAATAAGTTTCAAGATTTTTGGTGGATTCATTCAGTTGAAGTTGTACTGCTTCAGGAACAAGTTGAGAAGAAGAAGGAGTAATCTCTCTTTTCAGCTCATCTATGGTTGTCTTAGCCTGAACCGCTTCCTGCTGATTCATTTCATTGTTTTCATTCTGGCAGCTGTGGAGTACCATTACCGATAACACGGCGAAAACTTTAAAAGTAGTTACTAGTTTTTTCATAATTAATATTTGTTTGGTTGTGTATCATAAATATACATAATTGTTGCGTAATTCTCATTATTTTGAATTAAATATTTATTAATTAATAGGTGGTAGGAATTAGGTGGCAGGTCGCAGATTTCAGGTTGCAGGAATTTGGGGGTTAAGTTTGAGAGTGGGAGAGTTTGAGGGTTCAAGGTTCTTAGTTTAAGGTTGTAGATAAACAGGAATAAAAAGAACCAGCAATTCGTCCCTCGTAACAAATACACTTGGAATTCGTACCAACACCAAAAACTCGCAACCAAACAATCAACAATAAAATAAACCTCATAACCCGAAACCCCCAGAACTTTATAAAATCTTAAAATTTGTTTAAATTTTTAGTTTACATTCCATAAATGCAATAATCTTTTGTAATTTTACGTCATGGAATTAAGCATTGGAGAAATGGCACTCATTGCCATTGCAATCGTTGTATTATTCGGTCCGGATAAACTGCCTCAGATTGCGCGTGACTTAGGTGCAGGCGTTAGAAAGATGCGTGGAGCAGTGGAAGACATTAAAACCGAAATCATGAAAGAAACAGATAATCCTGTTTCTGAAATCAAGCGTGAGATTGAGAAGGTAAAAGATGCTGCAAAGGATTTCAACCCGATGAATGATATCCAGAAAGATATTCTGACGAAACCTTCTTCAGTGGCTTCCAATGAACCTCCAAAACCGAAACCTGCAGATGATGAGACTTACGAAGGACCTGTAAGCAGATAACGATGGAGGAAATCATTCAGGAAGATAAGAAGGTATTTCTTTACCTTAACAATTTGGGCGATTCATCTTTTGATCAGTTCTGGATGCTGATTTCCAGTACCTGGATCTGGGTGCCTCTTTATATTATATTTCTTTATTTTTTATACAAAAACCACAAACTAAGATCATTAGTTTTTATCCTTATATTTCTGGCTATTGGAGCAACGGTTTCTGATCAGTTGGCCAGTGTCTTCAAATATGGTGTGGCGAGGTTAAGACCTTGTCATGATCCTACTCTGGAACATCATATGAGAATTGTGAAATGCGGTGGACAGTTTGGGTTTTATTCTGCTCATGCTTCCAATACATTCTTTTTGGCATCCTTTTTAAGTATTTTGTTAAAAAATAAGCTTAAGTGGTTTCCATATGCTATATTTGTATGGGCTATAGTGGTTTCCTACAGCCGCATATATTTAGGAGTGCATTTCCCGATAGATATTTTGGTGGGGGCGTTTGTTGGATCTTTATTGGGAGTGATATTTGGTGCACTCGCCAAAAAAGTCATCAACAAACAAACTATAAATTCATGAAAAAAACTTTACTGGTAGTAACTTCCCTCTGTTTCTCAATTAATTTCTATGCCCAGGATAAAAAACTGGCTGAAGAATGCTTCCAAAAAGCTGATTATAAATGTGCAGAAGAGCAATATTTAAAACTGGCAGAAAAAGAGCAGATCCAAAAATTTCAATCGGAATATTACGATTATCTGGGCACAGCTCAGAGAAGGCTTGGAAAGACCACTCAGGCTTTTAAATCCTATGAATCTGCTTTGAAAGCCAATCCCTTATCTGTTTCCGTTTATGCCAATCTTTCATCACTTTACAGTCAGAAAGGAAATAAGGTAAAAGCGCTGGAATATATAGAAAAAGGACTTCAGGTGAATGCTGAAACTCCGGATTTATATCTTACCCGTTCCAAAATTTACGACAGCCAGGGAAAAAAAGATCTTGCCATCAAAGATCTTAATCAGATTCTGACTTTTGCTCCTGATAATCTTTTTGCAAAAACAGGGCTGGCGAATCTGAAAAAAAATAATGGTGACCTTGACGGCGCTTTAAAAGATTATAATAAACTTCTTGCTGAAAAACCGGAGTCATTGCTTTATAATGGTCGTGCAGATGTCTATTTTAAAATGAAAAAATATAAGGAAGCTCTGGCAGACGCCAACAAAGCAATATCCATAGATCCGAAATTTGCCCAGTCTTATGTAAGCAAGGCGATGATTCTATTTGATACTTCCAAACTTAAAGAAGCTTGTGAAAATCTGGATAAAGCAGTTGCTTTAGGCTATGAAAAAGCAGTCCTGACGGATTCTTATGCTAAATGTATAAAGAAATAATTAAAAAGATATTCTACCCAATCATTAAATAAATCCATACTAAAAACGAATAAAGAGATAGAGAGAGATGTTGAATATTGTTCTTGTAGAGCCTGAAATACCAAATAATACTGGAAATATCGGAAGATTATGTGTAGGAACCGAAAGCAGATTACACCTGATTCATCCCTTTGGATTTGTAATTAATGATAAAAACCTGAAGCGTTCCGGATTGGATTATTGGGTGCATCTTGATGTTTATGAATATGCAGATGTGGAAGAATGGATTAAAAATATTCCTGATCGTTCACGTGTGTTTTTAATGAGTTCACATGCTGAAAAATCATATCTTGAAACTGAGTTTCAGGACGGAGATTGGCTAGTTTTCGGAAAGGAGAGCGTGGGATTGAGTAAAGAGGTTTTAGACCGTTTTGAAAATCATTTAACCATTCCTATGTCGAAACTTATCAGGAGCTTTAATATTGCCAATTCCGTTGCTTTTGTAGTGGGTGAAGCAAAGAGGCAGATCAGCCTGAAATAGAGAGAAGTGGGCTCAAAAGTCAAATTATTTGGTTTTTGTCATTCTGAATAAAGACTGAAAGTCTGCGAACGTAGTTCAGAAATGTAGTGAAGAATCTCATAAATTGTATTGGTGAGATTCTTTCTTCGTCAGAATGACATTCTTGAGAGCCTCTTTTGTTTTAATCGTTATGATAAGGTTTTCCCTGCAGAATCTGATCAGCGCGGTAAAGCTGTTCTACAATAAACAGGCGGATCATCTGATGGGTAAACGTCATTTTGGATAAAGACATTTTCTCATTGGCTCTGCTGTAGATTTCTTCGGCGAAGCCATAAGCTCCTCCAATCAGAATATGTACTTTCTTTACAGAAGAATTCATCCAGGTATCAATCTTCTGGGAAAATTCGCGGCTGGTAAACTGTTTTCCCTTTTCATCAAGAATCACAACCAGGTCGTTTTTATCAATATGGTTTAAGAATAACTTGGCTTCTTCCTTTTTAAGGAGGTCAGGAGATAAGTTTTTGGCATTTTTTACATCCGGAATTTCTGTAATTTCAAAATTCCAGTGTTTGGGTAAACGGTTGAGATAATAATTGATTAAAGAGGTTATTTCCTTATCATCTGTTTTACCGATACAAAGTAAGCTGATTCGCATTATAAGAAGTTTCAGAGGGCAAAGATAGGGCTTCAGAGGGTAAAGTTCAAAGTTTTTGGGTATGGGTTGTGGGTTATTTTGTTGGCAGTTCTTTAAAGGTAAGGGTTAATAAATTGATTCACCTATCCCTTTTAGTAATAATAGTTTCAACAGGCTCAGCCTGACAATGTCTGAAAAACTTCGGTTGGTATTCGGGTTGTCACCCTGAGCCTGTAGAAGGCGTATCAATATCAATACCTTTGTTAATCATTAATGCCGAATATTAATTAAAGAGTTAAGTCTATAAACTGAATCTGATATTTTGTTAGAAATAGCTATTCCCTGATCCCTGCTACCCCTGACATCTATCATCGCAGCCTAATTCCGTTCTATCTTTTTCCTATTTAATTTAATTCTCCTACCTTTGTATAAAGACAAACAGATCGATGAGTGTAAAGGTTCCCAGATTTATTTTAAAGATTCAAGAGTTTTTCGACAGCATCCATATTCCTGTTTTGGGAATATCACTCTGGCAGATGTTTCAGATCTATATTTCCGGGATTTTTAAAGGAAAAATAGGGCGAAAAGCAGCGGCTATTTCCTGGAGCTTTACCATAAGTCTGTTTCCTTTTATCCTTTTTTTGCTCTCTGTACTGCCTCATATGCCGCTATATGATGAGCTTCAGTTCTATATTTTTGATGTGCTGCTGCATAATGTTTTTCCATCCAATATGGAAGGAGATGTAAAAGGGTATATCGTAAGCAATATCATTCCGAATATGAAAGGAATCAGCAACCTGACCATTCTTCTGGCCCTTGTTTTTGCTACGAACGGTACATTTTCCCTGATTAACGGGTTTAATGAGAATACAGATGAAAAATTAAGTGATGTAAAGGAGTTTATCCTTTCATTCTTTATCACCATAGGCTTTATCACTATCGTTTTCTTAACCCTTTTCGGAGTGTATTACACAGAGGTGGTAATGAAGCTTTTTAAACCTGCTTACGATGTTTCGTGGCTTGTAGATAACTTATCCAAAATTATCGGATTTGTTTCTTTCCCGCTTTTTTATTTTATACTTCTTACGCTATTTTACTGGTTGGGAACTGTTAAGATTACAAGATTCCGGCAGGCGGTTCCGGGAGCAATTCTGACCACAGTACTGTTTGTAGCTACTACTTATATTTTTGCCATTTATGTAAAGGATATTGCACGATATAATGTACTTTACGGCTCCATTGGCAGTATGATTCTACTGATGGTTTGGGTGAATGTAAATGTATATCTTCTTTTATTCGGGAATGAACTGAATATGGCGATCAGAAAGCTCAGAATAGAAAAACTGCTGTCTGATGAGATCCGGAAAGAAGCCTCAGAATATCATGCTCAGATTACTGAACCGGACTTTGATAATCATGAGGAACACAAAAGAAAACTGGAGAACCGGAAGAAAGATTAATTCTCCTCCAGTTCAGGATCTTCTTTAGAACTTACACTTAGTATGGTAAATCCGGCAATTGCAGCAATAAAGGACGCAATCAGGATCGCAAACTTCGCTTCATCCTGAATCGGAATTTCTCCTTTAAAAGAAAGCAATGCAATAAAAATAGACATGGTAAACCCGATTCCGGCTAGTAATCCTACACCAAACATCTGAAGCCAGTTGCTATTTTGAGGCAGTGAGCTGAGTTTTAATTTGATGGCAATCAATGAAAATAAATTGATACCAATCAGTTTACCTAATACCAGTCCACAGATAATTCCCAACCCTAATGTGCTTGTGACTCCTGCTACCATTTCGCTGGAAAAAGTGATATTGGTATTCGTTAAAGCAAATATCGGCATGATCAGAAAACTTACCGGGATATGAAGCTGATGCTCTAGTTTTTCTAATGGTGAGATTTCTACATTGGAAGCGTTCGTAGGAATTGAAAAAGCAAGCACAACACCTGCTATCGTAGCATGAATTCCGGAATGATGAAGGAAATACCATAAAAATAATCCCGGAATGATATAAAATACAGTTTTTGTTACTTTTAAAAAGTTTAACATAAAAAGTAAGGCTGTTACCCCAAAAGATAACAGGAGATAGCTCCAGTGGATTTGCTCTGTATAGAAAATCGCAATTACTAAAATAGCTCCCAGGTCGTCTACAATAGCTAATGCAGCTAAAAATATCTTGATAGAATTAGGAATCTTTTTACCTAACATCGAAATGATAGCCAGCGAAAATGCAATATCTGTTGCCATAGGAATTCCCCAACCATTGCTGTATTCCGTTCCTGTATTGAAAATGCTGTATATTACAGCAGGAACAAGCATTCCGCCAACGGCTGCAAAAATAGGGAGGGAAGCATTTTTAAAAGATGAAAGTTCACCTTCTACAAGTTCACGTTTTATTTCAAGGCCTACCAGAAGGAAAAATACAGCCATCAGTCCGTCATTGATCCAGATGCTGATAGGATACTCCAATCCAAAAAGATGAGTGCCTGCTTCCAGGTTTAAAAAATGCTGAAAGTCCTCCGCAGCAGATGAGTTGGCAATAAGCAATGAAATAAGCACACAGAAAATAAGAATAATTCCTGAAGACTGACTGTTGTTGAAAAATTTTTTAAAATAAAGGGATAAATTCATGTTTATGATTGTACTCGTCTCACTCTTGAAACTCCGTTAATATTTTTAAGTTTTTTAAAGGTCTCTTCCAGCTGGCCTTTATTTTTGACTTCGAGGTTGATATTTCCTGTGAAAACACCATTGTTGGATTCAATAGACATACTTTTCATATCCATCCCCATACTTCCACTGATGACCGTTGTGATATCATTAATCATCCCCATTCTGTCAAGTCCTTCAATTTCAATTTTTACTCTGTTCATGAAGCTTTCCGCATTCACCCACTTGGCAGGAATGACGCGGTAATCATACTGTGCTCTCAGATTGATGGCATTCGGACAGTTGTCACTATGTACCTTGATTCCGTCTGAGATCGTAATAAATCCGAAGATTTTGTCTCCCGGAATTACTGTGCAGCATTTTGCATAGGTGTAGTTAAGTTTCTCTTCATCTTTTCCAAAGACAATCATGTCAAGGTTTTCCTCTTTAAGATCCTCGAAATGCTGACTTTTATTAGGTGATTTTCTGAATCTTGAAAGTAAGTTATTGAATACGTTTTTGCTTTCTATATATTTTCTCAGGCTGCTTACATCCAGTTCATTACTTTGGAATTTAAGGAAGAGCTCCTGAGATGATTTTAAATTAAAGAATTTTTGAAGTTTATTAATTTCATCATCATTAAAATTGATTTTCGCATGACGAAGTTTTCTCTGCAGGATTTCTTTTCCTTCTTCTACCAGCTGGTTTTTCTGAGAGTTCAGATAACTCTTGATTTTGGATTTGGCTTTCGAAGTCACAACGAATTCCAGCCAATCCGATTTAGGTTTCTGGTTTTGGGAAGACAGGATATCTACCTGATCTCCGTTTTGAAGAATGTAAGAAATAGGAACCAGTTTTCCGTTGATTTTGGCTCCCAGACATTTCATTCCCAGATCGGAGTGAACAGAGAAGGCAAAATCTAAAGCAGTAGCATTGGTCGGAAGGATTTTAATTTCTCCTTTTGGCGTAAAGACAAATACTTCTTTGGAATATAAGTTAAGCTTAATATTGTCCAAAAGTTCCGAAGTGGAAAGGTTCTGCTGCTGTTCAAGTACTTCACGGATCTCGGTTACCCATTTTTCAAAATTTCTGTCATCAGAACTCTGTTTGTAACCTTCTTTGTATTTATAGTGTGCAGCAACTCCTTTTTCAGCAATTTCATCCATTCTTTCGGAACGGATCTGTACTTCAATCCATTTTTTGTCCGGTCCTAAAACGGTTAAATGTAAACTTTCGTATCCTGTGGAACGGGGCTGCGTAATCCAGTCACGCATTCTGGAAGGGTTACTGTGGTATACATCCGTAACGATAGAGTAGATCTTCCACGCCAGGAATTTTTCATTTTTCGCATCAGATTTATAAATAATTCTGATGGCGTAGTTGTCAAACACCTCTTCAAAGGAAACCCCCTGTTTCAGCATCTTTCTGTAAATGGAAGAAATGGCTTTAGCACGGCCTTTGATTTTAAAGTTTAAGCCTTCTTCATGAAGTCTTTCGGATACTTCCTTCTTAAATTCTTCGATATATCTTTCACGGCTTTCCTTGGCCAGTTCCAATTTCTCTGTGATCTCGTTGTATACTTCGGGGCTGTTATATTTTAAGGAAAGATCTTCCAGCTCAGATTTAATATTGTATAATCCAAGACGGTGAGCCATGGGAGCATAGATATACACTGTTTCCGAAGCAATTTTTTTCTGCTTATCCGGAGCCATGCTTTCCAGAGTTCTCATATTATGGAGGCGGTCTGCAATTTTAATCAGAATCACCCTGAAATCCTCGGATAATGTCAACAACAGTTTTCTGTAGTTTTCAGACTGCACAGAAATATTCTGGTGGTTCATGATGGAAATTTTCGTTAATCCATTCACGATATTGGCAATCTTTTCTCCGAATATTTTTTTTAGGTCTTCGTAGGTATAGTCTGAATCTTCAATCACGTCATGCAAAAGTGCACAGGCAATAGAAGTTGCACCCAGCCCAATTTCTGTAGCTACAATCTTAGCAACAGCAATAGGGTGGTAGATGTAAGGTTCTCCGGATTTCCTCCTTTGATCCTTATGGGCATCCAGTGCGATGTCGAATGCCTTTCGGATGAGTTTATTGTTTTCCTCATCCAATGTTCTGTATGTGTTAGAAATCAAATCCTTATATCTGGCAAGGATCTCTTTATTCTCTTGTTCTAAATCGTAGCTCATTTGTGCATATGCCTATAATTAGACGAAAATACGAAAATTTTTAGTTTTTTCAAACATAAAAGATCCGCAGTATACACTACGGATCTTCGGTTATTAGATTTTTATATCGATTAGAATTTCACTTCAGAATTCATACCGTCGCTTGACGTTTTGATTTTAATTTCCGGGCTGTTATGAATTTCAGCTCTGTTTCTTGCATCAATATACCTTTTGATCGTATCATAATTGGTTTCATTGATGTTCATGTTTTCAAATAAATAGGACTTTAAAGCAGCGTTCTGAATAAACGCATTCCGTGCAAGGTCAATCTGATTGATATCATTTACGGTAACACTTGCCAGATATTGGGAATTACCGGAACCATCATTAAGGTATATCATGTAATCTGAATTTTCAAATCCTGAATTTTCCAGATCACTTTCCAGTTTTTTGTAGTCGCTGTGATAATCAAATAGTCCAGCTAATATATGTGACATAGTTAATTGGTTTTAAGTTCCCATTAAAGTTACTAATAATTTTCTGATTATCATTGCATTTGAGCCAATAAAATTTGTTAATTAATATCCTGTTTTTAATAGATAAGGGTAATGTTTAAGAATGATTATTGAACAGGTGTTTAATTTTAACAATTGGATAATATTTGTCTTTTGAAACCTTGACACCTCTTTCTTTTTGTTTTCCATTTGAAGACAGAAGACCATAAACAAAAAACTTCACAAATTGCGAGTTTTTTTATTATCTGCCACACGAAAGGATTCGTTCGGGAGCGCGGGTGAGGAAGTAAAACGATCTATTGAGATGGCCACGCAACTGGCAGAAGCCTTAGAAGTATCTCTGGATTATCTCGTACGGTCTACGGATGTTCTTTTGGAAAAAAATATCGTCTCTAAAATTCTCGACATCCAAAAACTAAAAGAGAACGACAGACAACACGTCTTCGCTCTTCCTTATACAAACTAAATTGCAAAGCATTATGTAATACCCAAACCCCTTGCAAATTGCAAGGGGTTTGGGTATTACATGGCTTAAATTTACATAAAAGAACGAGCTTTATTAGTATATTCAATTTTATAATGATTTTTATCTTTTCCAATATATATAAACTTATATTTTGGCAATTGTTCTTTATTCAATTTTATTTCCTGCTTCTTGTCAATAGTGATAATAATTTCTTTATCATTAAAAATTACACAAGCGGTTGTAAATCCAAGCATTGGCATAGTTTTACCTCTTTTATCAAGAATTAAACTATCTCCATTTTTGACTGTTATAATATTGTCAAATTCAGATGTAAAGGTTAAGAAAGATTTGTTTTTATCGTGTGCATTAAATTTTTTAATCATAACTTTTGAACGTACATTATCAACAACGTCCATCTCCGTTCCGTATATTTCGGATGTTTTTACAGTTGAACAACTGATAAAAACAAATAAGCAAAAGATTATTATATTAAATTTTTTCATTATCTAGTTTTTTGGTTGTTGTTCTTCTACTAACTTTATAGCATTAGTTCTTTGTTCTGGAGTTATTTTTGTTCCAGGACCTCCCTCTCTCATTAAGTTGTCTGGAGTAGATTTTAAAGTTGCTTTATCATTATGACGAATTCCTAATGTATGGCCTGTTTCATGAGCTCCTGTTTTAGCGACATCAGATCTATTCTTATTATCAAAATTTAATTGATCCTTCTTTTCATCCCAACCGAGCCCGTCCGTAGTAATAACATTGATTTGAGTTCTATTTGTCTGTGTATTGTTGTTGGTATCAGTCATTCCGTTGGTATAGTATGTAGCATCCGTATTCTCTCCATTTTTAAAATCATCAACATTATTAGTATCATACCCTATATTATAATCCCAAATCATAGTAGATTTATCGCTCTGGCTAAACGTAATATTAACTTGATTACCAGCAGAGTCTTTTCCTCCAAAAGAAGAAACGATTTGAGCTTCTCGTTCTTTTAACAAGGTAGACATTTGCGCATTAGAAAGAACCCCTCCCGTATTATTTACAGGCTTGTATGTAAGATGTAAATTGACAGTTTTATTTTCCAAGTTCCTACTCGCTACCCATTCTAATCCTTCTAATTCTCTACCGTCAATTACACGATTTTCTGCAAATGCATAGGTGCTATTATATGGAAAAGATTCCGCAAGCGGATCAATATTAAAGAACCTTCCCACATCGGGCATATAATTTCTCCACTTAAACGAGTAAAAACCAGTCTCCTGTAATTCCTGTCCTTGAAACTTATAATTATAAGGCACTCCTCCAAAAGGAACCGGTACAATAGGTCCGTTCTGGTGTTTTAACCCAAAAGGATAATAGTTGTTGACATCAATAACCTCAAGTGCAGTACCATTATTCTTATAGCTCACCCTTGTATTTCCTAAATGATCCGTGTAATTGTAAATATACTTATTTTCAGTAAAATCATAATACCCTTCTGAGGTAGGTACAAATTTCAATACCGGAACGGTATAAAGGGATGCTGAGGTATCATATGCATGCCTGTTATCATACTGGAAACCGTCTAGGTAATTGGTTTCTATGGACCCGTTCATACTATATGTTTTAGCTACTTTCGTGCCATCTGCCCTGTAGGTATAGCTGGTGTTGGAAATACCTATCAACCCTTCGTTAACTGAAATATAACTAGGCAAATTCAGGTAATTGTAAATGATCTTCATTTTTTTATCAGGATGATCCGTCATATTCCCATTAAGATTATAAGCCATCGTTCCCTGCAAAGCATTGTATCCTGAACGGTTGTTAATACCCCCTGAAGGAAGAGTAATTTTATCCAGGGTATTACTTTTGTCCCCATTCTGATAATTATAGATCAGATCATCAATCTTCTCTGCGGTAGTTCCCCCGGAAACGGGCCATGAAAATCTTTTTAAGGTTTTAATATTTCCGTTGAGATCATAACTCAGCTCTTCATTAAAATAATTATTCTGGGCTACAGAAGAATTGGGCTCGGAATACACTCCTTTCAACATCCTGTTTAAAGCATCATACTGATAATTGTATCTTTTCAATCCTTCTGCACTGGAAATATTCCAATCGATCTCAGCAATATTTCCATTAAACCTTCCTGTTGACGTATTGGTATACACAGGATTGTTATACTTCATTTCATATCCAAATAATTTTCCATTGAGGTTTGCCGGATCATTAACCTTAGTCATCCAGCCCCGGATATTGTATTGATAAGTAATGGTCTGTAATGGAGATATTGCAACTGTTCCTCCTACTTTCTTGGATTCCAGCTGGGAAATTTCATTATACTTATTCTGGGCAAGGTATTCAACAGGATTGTTGCCTACCTGATGGGTATGGGTCAGAAGCCTGTTCTGGGGATCGTAGGTGAATTTTTCCACGATGACTTTTTCAGGATCTGAACCCAGTCTTCTATGGTAGGTATTAGTCTGAAGGATTACTCCCGAAAAATCAAGTTTATTGTTGATCACAGTATAACCTCCTAAATGATTGTTGCTTCTTGAACCAATGTTTCTTCCCTTCGTATCGTACCAGATAAAATTCCTGGTCCATTTATCATCTTCTATATTTTTGATATAGGAAGCGGTAAGGAGTCCTTTGGTAGTTTGTTCAATAGCCGGATTGTCCGTAAGAAGAGGCTGCGCAAACACATTGGTCACTGCAGATGACCCCGGAGGATAAGTATCGTAATAATTGACACTTAGTATCTGGCTAACACTGGAAGGAGTGGAAAGTTTGGTATAATATACAGCCATACCATTTAAGGTAAATCCGGCCGCAGCGGTTCTGGTTTCATATAAATTAGCATTGACATTGGCACTATTTTGCATTGAAGCCCTGCTGGCAGTATTATTTGTAATTCCCGTGTAAACGGTTCTTCCAAATTGGTCATATTTGGTAAAGAGCCATTGTCCTTTTCCTTTAAGCTCAGTATCCTGAGTCAGAATAAGCTGGTCAGCTTTATTATACACCATATATTCCCAGCCTTTACCAGGCAGTTTCTTTTCTACCAGACGATTTCTCCCGTCATATTTATACTGATAGCATAAATCATTCAGTATGGTATTGGGATCTGCTTCTACAGAAGCCTTGGGAGGAATTACATAAGCCAGCTGGTTATAATCATTGTAAACATAATAAGTATCTGCGTTTTCTGTAGCAGTGATTACTTTTCTGACCAATACAATCTGTCCCTGCACGTTTTTAAATTCAATGGTTGGGTTTCCGTCTTCATCGGTAACCGTATTTTTATACAGCTGCCCTGTTCCGTAGGTTCCGGATAAGGTGAGTTGGGAAGTAAAATTGGTATAGTTAAAAGTGGCGGTGTATTTTTTAACCTCGCCATCTGTATTGGCATCATATCCAAACTGTACAGGCTTGTTGTCCCAGGCAGTTCCGACCTGTTTTTGCGCTAAAATACGGTCTAATGGCGAATTTTCCAGAATCTTCTCTGAGTAGATCTTTTCATTGCCATAGGTTGTTGGATAACCCCCCAAAGGACCTGAATAGTAACTTCCGTTGGCTGTAGAAAGCTGGGGAACAGGAAGATAATCTTTCACCTGTCTTCCAAACGGATCATATTCGATATGGGTCACAACATCACGACCTAAAGGTGAGGCTTTTACATTAATGATTTGCTTGGGTCTTCCGAGTCCATCAAAATACTGAACCGTTTCAGAGGTTTTAACATTAGCAAGTGCAGGATCTGACAAATACGTCTTGGAGTAGACATAATTTTCCGTATTGGTAAGCTGCCCCTGGGCAGTTCCTATTATGAGAATCCCTATGGGAATTAATATTTTTTTCATCGGTTTTAGTTTTTATAGTTGTATTTCATTTCTTTCAGCACTTTGCCATTCAAATCAATCACTTTTTCAAGTCGGTTAGCTGAATCATAGACATAGCTTTCTCTGATTCCTGAAGGTGGGGTGATG
Organism: Chryseobacterium sp. FG46; assembly: GCF_057809135.1. Taxonomy (NCBI): domain Bacteria; kingdom Pseudomonadati; phylum Bacteroidota; class Flavobacteriia; order Flavobacteriales; family Weeksellaceae; genus Chryseobacterium; species Chryseobacterium sp. FG46. Next base: position 147,140 of record NZ_JBMDJJ010000001.1, read on the forward strand.
CTTCTTACTCCAATTAAAGGATCGTAGGTGTAGGTAGTGATCTGATAACTGGATAATGCAGTATTATTTCTGAAGGTATTCAACGCAGATAAAAATGAGGTTTCATCATTACCAGGGCCTGCTGATGCATCTGTATTGGAGGCATTAACAATTTCTAAAATACCGGGAGACATTCCTGATAAACGTGCGTAAGTAATTCCTTCTATCTTAGCTATTGGCTGGGTTTGGTTATATCCCCATACAATACAAACAGGAATTCCTTCTTTTATAGTATACTGTAGTAGATTTCCTTTTTCATCATATTTATCATAAGTCACTTCCTTAGAAACAACATTCTGTAAATCTGTAGAATTTACCTGGTAAGGTAATGCCAATCCCGAAGTTTTTGTATCTGCTTCAGCCTGATTTAGTGGATATAAAGATTCCACTTTTGAAATCGTGATAGTATTCTTTTGGGTTTCCGTTTCCAATGATGTTCCAATCATATTTTTACCAGTCAAATATTGATTGTTTTTTTCTTTAGCATATTTATATTTTGAAATATAAGTATCTGTTCCCAATACATTTTGAGTGACACTTATAGGATAATCTTCCTGATTATACGTTGTGTTCGTTGTTTTAATAACAGAATTCTGAACTCCATTTTTGTAGAAATATGTTTTTTCTTCTTTTTGATTAGGCAGTGTTATTCCAAACTTTTCAAAACCTTTATATGGGTTAGTGAGCATTACTCCAATGTGTAATTGATTATAAAGCGCTTGATAACTACTGAAACCAAAAAGTTCGGAAACCATATTCTTTTCATAATTGTCATAAAGCTTAATTGCATCATTTTTTTCAAATTCAGTTGTAGTATATTGCGTTGTTGTTTCTGAAATAATCTGACCTGCTGCATTGTAAACCTTTTCTGATACTGGTTGTCCTCTTAAGTAATCCAGATTAGGAATAGGTATAACAGGGGGTACCGTAGATAAAATTCCATCATTTGGATAATCTATGGGAGATCTGAATGTATGAACTGTCTTCCCTTTTCCATTGCCATCTTTATCTTTTTGTTCAACAATTACATATTTATATCCCACATCAGAACCCTGTGTTTTCTGAACCGGTAGAATATTATAATCTGTGGTTACTTTAAAATCAGCGCTATAGGTAATTGTAGGATTATAAAACTTATTTCTATAGGTGTAACTATCATCAAAGCTTGTGATCGGCTCCGGGAAGACAAGAGCACCACTGCTTTTTTGCGGATCATTAATGTCTTTATAGTCATAAAAAAGTCCTTTGGCTGGTTCTGTAGAGGTCAGTGTATCGAAATATTTAATATTATTAATTCTGATACCTCCACCTTTTTTAGTCAGGAAGCTATTAAAATAGTGCTCTTTCGTATAAGCTGTAAGATAATATGAGATAGGTACTTGAGTAATTCCTTTACTTCCTGTTAATGATAAATAGTAGGTTCCCGGTTGTAAAGTAACTGTTTCATAGTCATATTCTGTAAGAGGTTCTCCGTTTGGTCCTAAGTTCTGATTCATGCACTGAGCGCCACTGTTACTGATACAAGACTGCCAGCTTAAGCCAAAATCCGCAAGGGAAGCAGAGTAGGTATTGTCTGCGTTTTTTTTATAAATATAAAAATGCCAATTGGAATAAATTAGATTTCCGAGATCAAGATGAAGCTTGACTTTTTGTGGAGTCTGAATGGTGAAGAATTCTTCTTTTATTGATGAACTAAACGTATTTAAATCATAGGATACAAAAGTATTATCTGTGTCAATCCATTCCCCTGTTACAGGTTCTGTTCCATTGATATAGCTATAAATATTTTCTCCAAAATCAAATACTGCTTTTCCTTTTGTAGGATATGTTAAAGATTTTAAAACGTCTGTTCTGTACGCATCACTATCTCCTTTATAATATCCCCATTTATCTTTTTGAAGTATTCCTGAATTACTATAATAATCTAAGTTGTATTCCTGATTTTGTGCATTGGGAGCTGTCTTGGTAACTTTTGCCAGCATCATTTTCTGCAACGTTTTCATCGTACCATTTTCAGGTTGTAAATTTGTATTTGAATACCCATAATCCAACACATATTTATCTATGTATTGTTGTGTATTTTGCCCAATATAATTTGACTGAACAGATTTTAATTTATAAAGTTCTGCAGGCTCCATATAATTTGAATCCAGCCTTCCCTTTTCATAATTTAAATAAATTGACCCTTTTCCTAAGACATCAATGCTTGTTAACAACTTGGTATTGGTTGTATTATAAACATACTGCGTTTCAAAAGCTCCAGGCATACTTCCATCAGAGATTTCAGTGCTTCCACTGGTGTTGGAATATTGTACATTTCCAGCAAGTCGCTTAATTGTAGTCGGGGTTTCTTCAAATTTAACAACAGAATTGAGATTATAATTAAAAGTAGCAAGAGTAGTATTATTCTGATCTTTGATATTTATCAGATTAAATGCAGCCCAATAATTTGCAATATCCATACTTGGGTTAGGGTTACCTATGCCGCTTATAATACCTATTTTTACACTAGTAATAGATTTTTGAGATTTTTCCATCCCTTCAAAAGTGTATCTGATTCCTTTATCATCAACAATAGTAAAACTGGTAATTTCAGCCGGAGCAATATCATTAATGATGATCTGTAAATTATTTTTGTCCAATTTTTCAGGTTTATAATTTCCATTATCATCTTTTATAATATAAAATCTTCCTGACTGCCCCATAAAATTGTATTGATACAGATCGTATTCCGTATCATATTTTCCCATGGCTGCCTCAAAGCTATAATCATTAAGATCAATTATTTGATCCTTCATTAATTTTGAAGTTGGATTATAAATTTCATTATAAATACCATATTTTGTTTTTGGAGGAGAAGAGAATGGGATGGTTCTATTTTTCTCATCAGGGTTTCCTCCCCTAACTGTTCGGGAAATTGTTCCTCCTGCAATAATGCTCCAACCTAATCCTGTTTCACTAGCTCTGTCTTCAGGTTTAGCATTTAAGGGGTGGTATTTTAGCTGTACAGCCATTACAACTTTAGGATTGATTGTTGGAATGCTGACTAAAGGAATATTAATATCAGGAATCCCTGTATAATAACTTACAGGAACTTCTTCAAATTTCATTAAATTGTTAGAAGTGGGTGCGGAAGCAAACATTTGGTTTATATCTCCAACATAACTTTTAGGATCACCTCCTATTCCAGACTGTGCAAGAACTATATTGTGTAGTGAAGCTAGTAATATAACTATAGCTATCGTATTTTTCTTCATGAATTAGTTTTTATTTTTTTATCAATTTGGCATTCGCAGTTTTATTTGTATCCGTTTTGATCGTCACCAGATAAGCCCCTTGAACCAAAGCCTGGGTGTTGATCTTAGTCACTCTATTCTTCGTTTTAATACTCTGAAGCTGTCTTCCACTCATATCATACAAAAGAATATCTGCATCCTTGAAATCGAAACCGATTTCTACGTAAGCATAATCAGAGACAGGGTTTGGATAGATCTTGATGTCATATTTTTCAATTAACTGATCAACCTGCTTGTCTCCCAGCTTTACAATCTTCCAGTTTTCTTTCCCCAATTCTTCAGCACTGGTTCCTGCCAGAACAATAGAACCATCTCTGTTCAATTTTAAATCGGAAAGCCTTTCTTCCTTTTTTCTGGATTCTCCTTTGACGTGTTTTCTCCACTGCTCATTTCCGTTTTGGTCAAGGTAAAGCATCCAGAAAGTTTCGTCATCGGTTTGTATTCTTCCTTCAGCCTGAGTATAGCCTCCCAGCAGAATGCCTTTAGACTTCCCGTTTCCATCTTCCTGCTTCCCGCTTATTACACTCATACCCATCAGGATATCACGGTTCTTGAAATTGTAGGATTTCTGCCACTGTTCATCACCTCTTTCATTTAAAGCAATCAGCCAAAGGTCTGTTCCTTCCTCTAATCCGACGGTTTTGTTTCCCGATCTCTCCGATCTGGATTCCCCACCAACTATAAAACCATTGGAAGTTAATGCCAATGTTCTTATATGGTCATCACCTTTTCCCCCGAAATTCTTTTCCCATTCTACTTTTCCGTTTTTATCCAACTTGACAATCCAGTAGTCACCTTCACCGAAGTTGCTGCTGACTTTGGAATAAGAGTCGATCTTCACACCACTTCCAGCCTCTAACTTCCCGCTCCCAGCCTTTACTTCAGAACTCCTTGAATACATTCCCAGTAATGCCCCACCATCTTTCGTTGGAATCATCTTCTCTATTTCATCTAAACCTTTCCCTCCTAAAATTAATTGGGAAAGTTCTTTTCCGTCTTTATCCAGTTTTGTGATCAAAACATCTTTGGAACCATAGCCTTTTGATGAATTTTGCACATTTGCTGCAACAAAGAATCCTAAATCGGTAGTTTGGATAACAGCTCTTGCTTCTTCATCCGAAGAACTTCCAAGAGTTTTTTGCCATAGTTCATCACCAAATTCATTGATTCTGATTAGCCAGATATCTGAGCCTCCTTTGGAATCCTCTTTTTTATCCAGTCCTTTTCCTGAATAAGAAGTTCCGGCTAAAAGAAATCCGCCATCCTGGGTAGTAATAGTAGCAGACAGGTAATCATGATTTTGTCCTGCAAAGTATTTTTCCCAAACTTCTTGTCCCTGCTGGTTCAGTTTTACCAAATGAAAATCGTAACCGTTATTTTGCTTACTGTCTGAAGCCTTCTGCTTATCGCCTTGAATAGAGCTTCCTGTAATAAGGTATTGCTGATCGATTGTGGTAGTAACCTGACTTAGAAAATCCTGGGTAGAGGATTTGATGTCTTTTTGCCACACCACTTCTTGAGCAGATACCCACATGATTGTGCATAAAGTGAATGCACTGAGATAGAATTTTTTCATTCCATGTTTTTTTGAGTTAGTAATTAGTTTCTTAAACTTTGCGAATTTAACACTTTTTAAGGTGGGAAAATTATATTAATGCGATTTAATGTAAAACTTACTATTAAATATTTAACTTCCTTATTTATATTTAGTTTTATATTATTCTGTAGCAAAATTATCTGCATGCAACGACAAAACTTGTCGTAATTTTTTATTATAAAAACAAAAAGCCCCGAAATAAATTCCGGGGTCCACTATTGGTTAAATAATGATTAATTAAATTCTTTCGTTTTTGATTTCCTCTACAATTTCAGGATTTAAAAGCGTACTGATGTCTCCAAAATTACTGAAGTCCCCTTCTGCAATTTTTCTCAATATTCTACGCATAATTTTTCCGGAACGTGTTTTCGGAAGACCGGAAACGAACTGTATTTTATCCAGTTTCGCAATCGGCCCTATCTGATCTGAAATTAATTGGTTAATTTCTTTCTTCAGATTTTCTTTATCACGGCCTTCTCCGGTTTCTTTAAGCATCACATAGCCGTACAACGCATTTCCTTTGATATCGTGAGGGTAACCTACAATTGCGGATTCTGCAACAGCCGGATGCTGGTTGATGCTGTCTTCAATAGGTGCTGTCCCAAGATTGTGCCCTGAAACGATGATCACATCATCTACACGGCCCGTAATTCTGTAATAACCTACTTCATCTCTCAATGCACCATCACCGGTAAAATATTTTCCAGGGAATGCAGTGAAATAGGTTTCTTTATACCTTTGGTGGTCACCCCAGATGGTTCTCGCGATTCCAGGCCATGGAAAACGGATACAAAGATTTCCGGTTACCTGATTTCCTGTAATTTCATTTCGCTTATCATCCATCAGAACTGGCTGTACGCCTGGAAGTGGAAGAGTAGCATACGTTGGTTTGGTTGGGGTTACAAAAGGAAGCGGTGAAATCATAATTCCTCCGGTTTCCGTCTGCCACCATGTATCTACAATCGGACATTTTTTCTTCCCGACATGATCATTGAACCAGTGCCAGGCTTCATCATTGATAGGTTCTCCTACAGACCCGATCACTTTCAGGGAGCTTAAATCATGTTTGTCTACCCATTCTGTACTTTCTTTGGCTAAAGAGCGGATAGCGGTAGGAGCGGTATAAAACTGAGTAATTTTATGTTTTTCAATCACTTCCCAGAAACGATCTGGTTCAGGATACGTAGGAACTCCTTCGAAAATTACAGTGGTAGCTCCATTCAATAATGGTCCGTAAAGAATGTAGGAATGTCCGGTGATCCATCCGATATCTGCGGTGCACCAGTAGATATCATTTTCTTTATAATTAAAGACATTTTTGAAGGTATAGGCGGTATAAACCATATAGCCGGCGCAGGTATGAAGCATTCCTTTAGGCTTCCCTGTAGATCCTGAAGTATATAAAATGAAAAGCGGATCTTCAGAATCCATAATGACCGTAACGAAATCAGGAGAAGCTTTCTCATACAGATTCGCCATCCAGTAATCTCTTCCTTCTTTCATTGTAATTTCGTTATGGGTTCTCTTTACGACAAGAACTTTCTCAACAGTCGGTGTTTTTTCAAGCGCATCATCTACAATCGTTTTCAGGTCGAGAACTTTATTTCCTCTGTAGCTTCCGTCTGATGTGATGACCATTTTGGCTTCACAGTCATTGACCCTTGATGCAACTGCTGAAGCTGAAAATCCTGCAAAAATAACAGAATGTACGGCACCCAGTTTTGCACAGGCAAGCATCGTAACAGCCAGTTCAGGGATCATGGGAAGATAAATACAGACTCTGTCTCCCTTTTCAATTCCCATATCCCGTAAAATATTGGCTGTTTTATTAACACGCGTATACAGCTCATGGTAGGAAATATGCTGAGCTTCTTCCTTGGGATCATTAGGTTCCCAGATGATTGCTGTTTTTTCTCCTCTTATGGTAAGATGCCTGTCGATACAGTTTTTGGTAATATTGAGTTTCGCATTTTTGAACCAGGTAATCTTGGCTTCATTCATGTCGTACTTAACAACCTTGCTCCATCTTTGGTACCACACGAAGTTCTGATCCGCTACCTTATCCCAGAACTTTTTAGGATTTTTGATGGACTTTTTATAGTCTTCAAAATATTGTGGTAAATCTTCTATCAGGTAATTTCTCATATCCCTTTTGTTTTTTGAAATTTGAATTTATTATATTTTAAATTTATGTTTAATTTCTGGTTTAAGCCCTGTATTCCTCAATTTTTCCCTGAATTTCATCAATAATTTTTTCATCATCAATGGTGGATGGGATCTGGAAATCTTTGCCGTCAAGCAATGTTCTTATCAACTTTCTTAGAATTTTTCCGGATCTTGTTTTGGGTAAGCGTTTGACAACCATTACATTTTTTAAAAAAGCTACTGCTCCGATTTTGTTGCGAACCATCTGAATAATGTCTTTTTCAATATCTTCTTCAGAGATTGCTGAACCGTTCTTTAAAACCACCGTGGCAAAAGGAATCTGTCCTTTTAAGTCGTCATCAATACCTACCACAGCGCATTCTGCGACATCCGGATGTGAGGAAACAATTTCCTCCATTTCGGAAGTGGAAAGTCTGTGTCCTGCCACGTTGATCACATCATCCACTCTTCCTGTAATGAAAATATAACCGTCTTCATCCTGAATAGCACCATCTCCTGAAAAATAATATCCTTTATACTGAGACAGATAGCTGCTTTCAAAACGGGCGTAGTCCTTCCATATTCCAAGCATCGCGCCGGGTGGGAGAGGAAGTTTGATCACCAGATAGCCTTCATGGTGAGGATCAAGCTCAAATCCGGTTTCATCAAATATTTTAATATCATATCCCGGAACTGGCTTTCCTGCAGAGGCTCTTTTGATCTGATAGCTGTCGTCATGAGTCAGTAATCCAAGCATTGGCCAGCCGGATTCTGTCTGCCACCAATGATCTATTGCCGGAACGCCGATATGTTCTGCAAACCAGTCCAAAGTAGCCACATCACATCTTTCCCCGGCCAGAAACTGCTTTTTGAAATGAGATAAATCGTATTTTTTTACCAGTTCTCCGTTGGGATCTTCTTTTTTTATAGCCCTGATCGCGGTAGGTGCTGTAAACATTACTGAGACTTTATATTCTGAAATAATTCTCCAGAAAGTACCTGCGTCAGGAGTCATGATTGGTTTTCCTTCAAAAATAATAGTCGTATTTCTGTTGATTAATGGTCCGTACACAGAAAAACTATGTCCAACAGCCCATCCGAAGTCTGAAGCAGCCCAATACGTTTCTCCTGGCTCAACACCATAGACGTAAGTCATTGAGAATTGTAATGCCGTGGCATAACCTCCGGTATCACGAACGATGCCTTTAGGCTTTCCGGTAGTTCCTGAGGTATAAAGAAGGTAAAGCGGATGAGTTGATTCTACAGAAATACAGGCTGCGGGAGCTGATTTTTCTACTAATTCTTCATAATCGATTAGTCCTTCAAACATTTCATCCTTATTATCGACCAGCTTTCTGTTGTATACAATGATATTATCTACTTTATCCTGTGCCAGTTCAATTGCTTTTTCTACCAGTGGCAGATAAGGAATTCTCCTGGCAATTTCTACTCCCGCTGTAGCGGTGATCAAAACTTTAGGTTTACAGTCATCAATTCTTACAACAAGCTCATGAGGAGCGAAACCTCCGAAAACCACATTATGAATAACCCCGATTCTTGCGCACGCGAGCATAGCAAAAAGAGTCTGTGGAATCATAGGCATATAAATGACAGCGGTATCTCCTTTTTTTAATCCCAATGAAGCCAATCCGCCAGCCAGTTTTGCAATCTCTTCCTTTGCCTGGTTGAAAGTATAGGTTTTCTTTTGATGGGTGACAGGAGAATCATACACGATGGCAGCCTGATCCCCAAATCCGTCTTCAATGTGTTTGTCAATACATAAGTAACACATATTGAGCTTTCCGTCTGAAAACCACTGTGGGTAATCGTTTTCACCATGGGAAAGAATTTGTTGGGGAAATTCAAACCATTTGATTTCTTCTGCCTGTTTTTTCCAGAAGTCTTCTTTGTTTTCTATACTTTGTTTAAATAATGTATCTGTTTCCATGTCAATAGTTGTATGTTTCGTTTAATACCCTTGTCAAGGTTTTAAACCTTGACAAGGGTAAGTAGTTGTGTTATTACGAGCTAAAGGTGAAACAATCTCTTAAAACATCTCCTCAATCTGCTGCATCAGTTTCTTGATAGAGTATGGTTTTGTGACATAGGCATCCGCGCCCATTTCCAGTCCTTTTTCTATATCTCTGGGATTATTTTTTGCACTCAGAAAGATTACTTTGGTGTCTTTCAGTTTTTCGTCCTGTTTAATAAGATCTAAAGTGCTGTAACCATCAAGGTTGGGCATCATAATATCGAGAAGAATCACGTCCGGTACCATGGTTTTCAGGAATTCGAGGACTTCTGTTCCGTCACGGGCAATATAGACATCATATCCGTTTTTCTTAAAGCTGTATTCTAACGACATTAATATTTTGTGTTCGTCATCTGCAATGATTATCTTTTTCATAAGAAGGTTTTAATGGTGTTCAACTTCATTGGTAATTTCTTTTTTCGTTTTTTCGGGAATGCTGATGGTGAAAGTTACGCCCAGTCCACTGTTTTCTGCTTTTATTCTTCCTCCGTGTGCCTCTACAATTTTTTTGGAAATGGCCAGTCCCAGTCCGCTTCCGGTAGGCTTTAAAATATTCTGATTTTTCGACTGATAAAATTTGTCAAAAATCATTTCCAGATCCTCTTCCGGAATATGCTTTCCGGTATTAAAAATGGTGATAATCAGCTGATCCTCTTTTTCAAATAATTTGGTCTGAATTGTCCCTTGTTCTTCTGTGAATTTTAAGGCATTTCCCCAGATATTCTGAAACAGTTGTATCATTCTCGCTTCATCATATTCAAATATAAACTGATTCAGAAGATTAACTTCACTTAAATGAATGTTTTTCTGCTGTATCAGATGAAGAAGGGGATTTAAGGCTTTTTTATACGTTTCAACAATATTGTTTTCCTGAATATGTAAAGAGATTTCACCATGCTGTAATTTGTCCAGATAAAGAATATCATTGATGATTTCACTTAATCTGTCGGATTCTGTGATGATGTTGTTCAGAAACTCCTGTTTGATGTCAAAAGGAATATCATCATCATCGGCTAAAATTTCTCCCGCAGAACGGATGGCCGTAATCGGAGTTCTCAGCTCGTGGGCAACAGAGTCCAGAAAGTCGTCTTTTTGACGGTCTTTGATGATCAGGCTTTCATTGGCTGTTCTCAGGTCATCAGAAAGTTTCTGCAGTTCTTCAGACTGTTCGGTAAGTTTTTTATTTAAGCTGATATTTTCCTGTGATTCTTCAAGGATATTCAAAACTTCTTTCAACGATATCTTATCTTCTTTGGTTACCCCCTCGATTAATATTTTTGCGGAAGCCGTACCAATTCTTCCGGCCAAAAGATTTTCTGAGAATTTGATAAACCTTGAATCAGCAGTTTCCGTTTTGGAATCGATGTTATATTTTAAATTGAAAATTCTTAGTGCCTGTTCCGTTTTATTTTTGCCTAAGAAACGTTCAAGAATGTTCTGGATGTCCGAAATATAAGCCGTTCCACGCCAGATAAAAGCATTTTCGTGATTCTGAATATACTTGTCTATATCTACATACAGCTCAGCAAAGTTTCTTTCGCGGTAATTTCCTTTGGAGCTTACAGATACGATAGTAAATAAGCTTGTGTTCACCAGCATCGACCAGAAAAAGATCTGTGGAATTCTTCCCAAAAAAGGAATGGTGAAAAAACCAAAAGCATTATACATTTCCCTGAGGACTCCTTTGAATTCCTGATTGTAAGAAAAATAATACTGGGGAATAATGAGTCCGAAATAACAGATGGCTAATCCGGCTAAAAGTCCTGCAACAGCACCTTTATAACTTCCTCTTCTCCAGAATAAAGCTCCGAAAAATGCAGGTGCCAATTGTGCAATCACTACAAATGAGATTAATCCTACCGAATCCAGTGATGTTTTCAGGATGAAATATTTATAAAAGGCAAAAGCCATAATGATCAGCGCAAAAATGCTGAACTTTCTGATATTGGTAATACTTCTGGTATTCTTTTCTTCACTTTCAGATTTTAATTTTCCCAGTAATCCGTATGGAATAATGAGATTATTGGAAAGCATGATGGATAGAGTAATAGCAGAAATAATAATCATGGAAATACATGAGCTCAATCCGCCAAGAAAAACAAACACAGTAATTAAAGTATTGTCAAAATGCTGTGGAATCAGAATAGAGTAGAACTCGGGATTTACTTTCTGTCCGTCAAAAATTAATCTTCCTCCCCAGGCAATCGGGAAAATAAATATAGTGAAGATTAAAAGATAAAGCGGGAAAAACCAAATGGCTGTTCTGATATGTTTTTCCTGTCTGTTCTCAACAATGGCGGTGTGGAACTGTCTTGGCAAAATGCAGATTGCTGTAGCAGAAATCATACAAAGAACCATCCAGTTCATCGCACCTTCAATGCCATTGAAGGTGTTTTTTTCTTTAAAATCTTCAAACTTACTGGCTTTCTCATAGATATCTGAGAATCCGTCAAAGACATAATAAATGACAAAAAATCCGAGAATAATAATAAAAAATAGTTTTAAAAAGCTTTCCAGAGCAATTGCCGAGATAATTCCAAGCCGCTTTTCAGAAGCATCTACATATCGTGTTCCGTAATAAGAAGAAAATAAGGCGATTAAAACCACAACGAAAGTTGCGTTATCAGTCAGGATATCCTTCGACATCGGAGTTTCTGTCACTAAGTGAAAGGTTTCAGAAATAGCTTTAATCTGCAGCCCGATATAGGGTACAATTGCCAGAAGACAGACCACTGTGATTATGGCACTCAGGCTTCTGCTGTTGCCGTATCTTAATGAAATGAAATCCGCAAGGCTGCTTATTTTATTGACTCTGGAAATCCTTACAATCCGGGTATTGATGTAAATCCATGCCGGAATTATCATAATAGGACCTATATAAATCGGAAGATAGTTTAGTCCGCTTGTAGCTGCCACACCAATACTTCCATAATACGTCCAGGCAGTACAATATACAGCAAGGGACAGAGCATAGATATATGGATTATTGATCCATAATTTACTTCTTTTCTTCTCTGCTAAATGAGCAACTAAGAAAAGGAGAGCCAGATAAAACAGAACAACAAAAAATAATGCGAGACTATTCATCATGTCTTTTTACAATTACAAAAGAAATCACAATGGAAATCATCCAGACCACGAAAAGGTAAATAAGGATCATTGGATAGCCCAAAACCTCCCTGTCACTGTTGAAAAGCAGTGAAATAGGAATGCTGAAAGCAATCATAAGCCCTACGCTCAGTATGATAAGTTTTTGTTCGTGTCTTTTTTTCATAACTATTTTATTTCCTTACCGAAGCATATAGCTTCTTCACGTCCGATGTAAATTCCATAATTTTCAATGATCTTATATTCGTTTTTCAGATAAAACTTTACAGCACTGTCATTTTTTTTACGGGTTTCCAGATAGATGTATTTATAGTGAAATTGTTTTGCAGCGATTTCTAATGCTGAGAGAATCTTTCCACCCAGCCCTATATTTTTTTCCAGAGAAAACATGCGTTTGATTTCACATATTTCTGGTGAAAGCGGGCGAAAACCTCCACAGGCTATAGCTTTTTCATCACTTACAGCAATGAGAAACAAAGCTTTCTCCTGGGTAAAGTCATCCAGGTTTGCACTTTTGCTTCCACTCTCACCGGAGATTGTTATAAGAGAAGTATTTAATCTGTGAATCAGATCAATAACTCTTTTATCTTCAGAGGGGCGTGGAATTGCTTTAATTGTGATTTCCATTTTTGATAATTGATAACAGATAATTGATGAATGCTGCATTCATCAATTATCTGTTTTTTTTGTTTTTAAATTTTATCGTCAGAATATTCTCCTTTTAAAGCATAATATCCGAAAATAGCCATTCCGCCTGAGATAATCGGCATCAGTACAAAGAGAATGATGATCCCAAAAACCAGATCTTCCTGTTTTCCGGATGCGATTTTAGGAATTCCCAATACCGTAATTCCGAAATAGCCTACAATCACCGCAATAGCGATCCAGAGAATGCCTAATATTTTTTTTAGTCCGTTCATTTTAGTAGTTTTAAAATTAATAAAAATTTGAGTGATTCAGTGCTTAATCGTGAAGATTGTTGTTCTTATTTTTAAGATAAAATAATCCGATAATCAAACATACTCCTGCAACTCCAATCGGGTACCAGAGTCCTTCCAGATACCATGTCGCGTGGCCCGCTTCTTTTCCTGTAGTCACCAGATAAGTAGCCACTGCCGGAAGAAGTCCTCCAAATACTCCGTTTCCGATGTGATAAGGTAATGACATTGAGGTATAACGGATTCTCACAGGGAACATTTCAACAAGGAAAGCAGCGATAGGTCCGTAAACCATTGTCACAAAGATCACCTGGATGAAAACAAGGAATACCAGATACCATTTGGTGTCGTCACTTAATTTTAAACTTTGAGACACTTTGGCTTCTTCAGGTTTTCCGTCTTTCATAACAACTCCTGAGGGAGACCAGTGAACAATGCTGTCTTTTTTAATTAAAGTTCCATCTGTATAAAGAGTTTCTTTGTGAAAAGTTACTAAACTGTCTGTTGCGATATCGTTGTGGATTTTTGCCGTTCTTTTTTCTGTAATTCCATTCGCAGCAACCGTTTTATTTTCAAGGTTTACACTTTTAAACATGCTGTCATAAATAGGTCTGTAAGCTAAAATAGCGATCAGCATTCCGGTCATCATTACAGCTTTTCTTCCGATTTTATCAGAAAGCCACCCGAAGAATACAAAGAAAGGAGTTCCTAAAAACAAAGCGGTAGCCATGAGTGAATCTACCTGTGCAGATTCTACATTCATCACTTTTTGAAGGAAACTCATTGCATAGAACTGACCTGTATACCAGATCACCCCTTGTCCCATGGCAGCCCCGAATAAAGCCAATAGTACAAACTTGAAATTGTATTTATTCCCGAAACTTTCTTTTAAAGGGTTTTTGGAAGTTTTACCTTCACTTTTAGCCTTAGCAAAAAGAGGAGATTCTTTCATATTCTTTCTGATAATGTAAGATACAGCCACCATTAAAATGGAAATCCAGAAAGGAACTCTCCATCCCCAGGTATCAAACTCTTCTGCTGAAAGAGTTGTTTTGGTGATCAGAATAACGATTAATGAAATGAAAAGTCCGGCTGTTGCTGTAGTCTGGATCCATGAGGTCCAGTAACCTCTTCGGTGAGGTTGGGCATATTCTGCTACATACGTAGCCGCACCTCCGTATTCACCTCCTAAAGCAAGCCCCTGAAGTAATCTTAAAATTAAAACTAAAACCGGTGCCAGAAATCCAATGGTCTCATAACTTGGAATACATCCGATCAGGAAAGTGGAAAATCCCATAATCAGTAATGTAACCAGGAAAGTATATTTTCTTCCGATAAGATCTCCCAGTCTTCCAAAAAATAGTGCTCCGAAAGGTCTTACCACAAATCCGGCGGCAAAAGTAGCCAGGGTGGATAAAAATGCTGCAGTAGGATTATCCGCAGGGAAAAATTTGGTCGCTAAAACAACGGCTAAACTTCCGAAGATGTAAAAGTCGTACCATTCTATTAATGTTCCGAGTGATGAGGCAGTGATCACGCTCCAGATGGTGCGGTTTTTCTGCCTGTCGGTCATATTTTCGTAGCTTTCGTGATGATTTTCGCTCATATTGATTAGTTTTTGATGTTAGTAGAATAGGATTTTATTTTGAAATTGCTTTTTAAACTATTAAGGGATTTTAAGTTGATAAGAAAAATTAAGATTACAGCTAAAGCTGTTTTATTCGGCGGTATTCTTATCCATATTTGATGGAGCTTAACTTATCATAATTTCTTTATTATTCTTAATGGTTTATATTTTACAAATAGATTTGAAACTGTACGATAAATTCTCCTTTTGAAGAAGGGCTTTCCGTAGGGTTCGTATAAACCGGTCTTGTTGAATATTGTGTTGTTATTTTTGCATGATGACCATCTATAAACCAGTTGGCTCCGACATCAAACTGGGATGAAGATTTATCAAAAGCCTCAAAACTTTTGTGCGTATAAGCCGCGAAAGGCTGTATTCTGATTTTTGGCTTTTCTGCCTGGCTTGGTAATAGTAAACCTGCCTGTGCGTAGATAATATTACCTGTCCCGATGGTTGGCTGCAGGTTTCCTGGTCCTGCAATGGCTTTGTTGCCGATGAAATTAGGATCTGATGCTCCGACGTTCATTGTTCCCAGGTTTCTTACATAATTCGGTCCGAAATTGTAATTATAATATCCGGCATAGGCAGAAACGGCCATTTTGTTTTTTGCTTCGCCCAAAGGAATATCCGCAAAAGCATCTACTGCAAAAAGAGTGATATCATGCTTTTCAATGTTTGAATTGACAGAAGTTCTTGTTCCGTCAGCCTGATGATAAAAGCCGGCACCTACATTGAAAACCTTTTTCGTTCCAAGGTAAGATCCTACTTTAAAAGGAAGGGTGTTGGACTCTTCATCCAGAAATTGATACTCAACATATCCTGCTTTTGAGAAACTGGGATTTCCGTTATTGTCCACTGCTACGGCTTTTGCAGGATCTGTTACATTCACAGGAATAAGATCTGTAGCGAAGGGTTTATTTAAGCTGAAACGATATTCCAGTTTTCCATACTTTCCTTTAGCAAACATTCCGAGCTGTCTTGCAAACTGATCAGAGTTATCGATTAAAGGCCATGAAAAAACAGGAGAATCTAATGTAAGGAAATTAAGCGTGGATGCCATAGTCATTCGGGAAAGTCCCATGTAATAATGAAGCCCTGCCCCTAAAGATAAACTGAATTTTCCTGCTTCTCCAGGTAAAATAACTGCGTATTCATTCCAGGCATCATGAAAAAATAACTGTGTTTTCTTTCCGTTGCCATAACCTCCTGTGCCTGAAGTACCTGAAGCGCCGCCATTAATAAAAGTCTGATTATTAATACCGAAATGGAGTAGAATCATATATCTTTTTGAGATCTGTGCGTAGGCTAAAGCACGTAATCTTCTGTTTCCCAGACTCCATGAATTATCGGTGGGTTCACCGCCTACCATAGTTCCGGGGTTCATAGATGTATTTCTTACCCAAAACTGGTCCCATAAAATAAATCTGACGAATTTATCACCGTTTTGGTTGAGGTTGAGTTTTAAGCCACTGCCATAATCAGGAGAACCTTGCGAGTATACAGAACTGCTGATTAAAGCTAATCCAATGAATGTAAGTAATTTCTTCATAAATTATCAATTTTTGGCGTTGTTTTTTGTGAATGCCAAATTGTAATTAATAATTTATTTATGAAAATTTAATATATATTAGTGGTAATAGTATAGTTATTATTTTCCAAACTTTCGGACTTCAGGCTACGGAGTTTTAATATAAATGATTCAAGTGATTGATATTTAATATTATATTAAATCTTGTACCTTGTATTTCGCATCTTGTAATCCGAAACCTCGCCTCATGTACTACGCTTACTTCTTAAACCGCTCCCACTTAATCAGCATATACTTATCTGCGAATTGGGTAATGATAATTCCTGAGTTTTTAATGTTTTCTTCCTGCGCGATATATTCAATGAGTTCGTTTTGCTTTAATATTTTATAAACAGGATGGAATTCAGAATGGGGAGGTCTTGTGATATTGTACTTTTTGATCCATGAACTTATGGTAACGTGTGAAACGCCTATAATTCTTTCAATTTCACGATAGCTTAGACCCTCCAGATAAAGCTGAAGTGCTTTGGTGACATAGTAATCGTCAATTTGTTTCCCCAGTTTTTTAACGGTAAAATAATATTGACAGTCTTTGCAGTGGAAGCGCTGTTTTTCATTGATGATGCCGCTTTTTACCACTTTGATGCTCTTACATTTTGGGCAGGTATTTTCCATAACTATATTATTTTAGCAAATATATAATAAATTAGCAAATGTATATTTTTCAATAAAGATAATTTTACCTGTTTAAAATTTTAAAACAAAAAAAATATCTTTTTTATTTGGATTTAAAAGAAATTATATTTTAAATTTGCCAAAAAATTTAGATAAATAAATGGAAATAGAAATTTCCTCATGCGAACATCTAATGTATGTGAGTGAAATACAGCAGGAAATGTATGATTCTGCGCAGCGTAGAGGAACGGGTATCGCAAAACGTTCCATAGAATATTTGAGTAAAAAGATTTCAGAGGGCAATGCTGTGGTAGCCACTGAAAACGGTGAGTGGGTAGGTTTCTGTTATATAGAGACCTGGTCACATGGGAAGTTTGTGGCTAATTCGGGGCTGATTGTGTCACCGAAATTCAGGAACGGGGGAGTAGCAACTCAGATCAAGCAGAAAGTTTTCCAGTTATCTAGAGACAAATATCCGGATGCAAAAGTATTTGGATTAACAACAGGTTTGGCAGTGATGAAAATCAATAGTGATTTGGGATATAAACCCGTGATCTATTCTGAACTGACTCAGGATGAAGAATTCTGGAACGGCTGCAAAAACTGTGTAAACTATGAGATTTTAATGATGAAGGAACGCAAAAACTGTCTGTGTACAGCCATGTTATTTGTTCCTGAAAACGATAAAAAAAAAGAGGAGGTAGTGAATAATCTGCCTGAAAATAAATATGATGGAATGATTCAGAAAGATTTTGATGAATTCCATGTGATCATTAATAACAATAAAAAGAGTCCAGATGAAAAAGAAAGTCATCTTAGCGTTTAGCGGAGGTTTAGATACTTCCTACTGTGCTAAATATCTTAGTGAAACACTGGGATATGATGTGTATGCTGTTACTGTAAATACCGGAGGTTTTTCAAAAGAAGAGGAAGAAGAACTGGAGAAAAAAGCCTTAAACCTTGGAGTAAAAGAATACAGGTGCGTAGACGCTCAGGAAGATTACTACAATTCATGTGTGAAATATTTGATTTTCGGGAATGTATTGAAAAATAATACGTATCCGCTTTCTGTAAGTGCTGAGCGTACTATTCAGGCGCAGGAAATTGCAAAATATGCCATTGAAGTACAGGCAGATGCTATTGCTCACGGAAGTACAGGAGCTGGAAATGATCAGGTTCGTTTTGATCTGATCTTCCAGGTAATGTGTCCGGATATTGAAATCATTACGCCCATTCGTGATATGGCTTTGTCCCGTGAAGAAGAAATTGAATTTTTGAAGCAGCACGGATATGAAATGGAATTCCAGAAGGCTCAATATTCCGTAAATAAAGGGCTTTGGGGAACTTCAGTAGGAGGAAAGGAAACTTTAACTTCAAGAAATTATCTTCCGGAAGAAGCTTTTCCATCTCAAATCAAAGAAACTCAGCCTTCAGAACTTGAAATTGAGTTTAAAAACGGAGAGGTTGTAGCTGTCAATGGAGAAAGTTTTGAACATTCAGTATATGCCATTCAAAAAATAGAAGAATTGGCTTCAGCATATGGAATTGGCCGTGATATCCATGTGGGAGACACTATTGTTGGGATTAAAGGACGAGTGGGATTTGAAGCAGCTGCCGCATCAGTGATCATCAAAGCACATCATTTATTGGAAAAGCATACGCTTTCAAAATATCAGCAAATGATGAAGTCGCAGTTATCCGACTGGTACGGAAACTGGCTTCATGAAGCACTTTTCTTAGATCCTGTGATGAGAAATATTGAGTCTTTCTTGGTAGATTCTCAGAAAACAGTAAGCGGAAAAGTATTTGTAACCCTTCATCCATACAGATTTATTCTTAACGGAATTGAATCTGATCATGATCTGATGTCCGACAAATTCGGAAGCTATGGAGAAGCGAACAGAGCATGGACGGGAGAAGATGTAAAAGGATATACGAAGATTGTCAGCAACTCTTTAAATATATACCACCAGATTAACCAAAATATCAACTAGTTCCGAAAGGACGATATAATGAAAGGCAGAACAAAAATCTGTCAGAATCAAAATGAAGAAAACAGTAGGAATCATTGGTGCCAACGGTTATACAGGAAGTGAGCTGATACGCTTACTGGCTTTTCATCCCCATGTGACATTGAGTTTTTTATATAGTCGTTCAAATTCGGGAACAAAAATTTCAGATCTGTACCCGGATTTAACGACGGTTTGTGAAATGGTTTTGACCGATAAACCTGAAGATGTAAATATTCTTTTTCTGTGTCTTCCGCATAAAGAAAGTCAAAACTGGTTAACTCAAAATCCTGTCAAAGATGAAACGCTGGTGATTGATCTTGGAAACGATTTCCGTTTAGAAGGAAGTTTCGGAAACAGAGATTTTATCTACGGATTACCGGAGATCAATAAAAAAAAACTGGCTGGAGCAAAAAGTATTGCCAACCCGGGATGTTTTGCAACAGCTATTCAATTGGCTTTATTGCCATTGGCAGAAAAAGGAGTGTTACATGAAGTTTTTACCACAGGGATAACGGGTTCTACAGGAGCCGGACAGTCTTTGCAGGCAACGACTCATTTTACCTGGAGAAATGATAATGTTTCAGCTTATAAAACATTAACTCATCAACATGTGGATGAGATTTTGCAGCAGCTGATTGCATTCAATAATAAAGAAGTAAACCTGAACTTTGTTCCTTGGAGAGGAGATTTTGCAAGAGGGATTTTTACAAGTTCCACCATGAAGACGGAGCTGGAGCTGGAGGAAATAGAACATTTGTATCAGGATTTTTATGCAGAGGAGCCTTTTGTTACAGTAAGCAGGAAGGCAGTGGATTTAAAGCAGGTTGTCAATACCAATCGCTGTGTGATTCAAATCGAAAAGAGTGGAAATGTTGTCGTTATTCACTCAGCGATTGACAATTTGTTAAAAGGTGCTTCGGGACAGGCTGTACAGAATATGAATCTGGCCATGAACTGGGACGAAAATGCAGGACTGAATTTGAAGCCAATAGCCTTCTAAATTGACAATAAATAATTGAGAATTTTAAACAAGAAGTAAATCCGACTTAGGAAAATGGAGCGTTAAGAAAATTAATTCTATGAACGTTAAGAAAATTCTACTGTTCGAAGTGCGAGGAAAATAAAGAACCGAAGAACCAATTTGGATTTCGCACAAGTTTTAGAATTTTTAGAGAATAGAACTAATTTTTAGCGGAAGTTTCCAGGTCTTGAACTTTTGTTTCTTTTGTTTGACTATGTCGAATCTTCGATTTCAAGACAAAAGAAAGATAAAAAAAAACAAAAAATGAATTTATTCAACGTATATCCATTATTCAACATCAATCCGGTTAAGGCTCAGGGATCTTTTCTTTGGGATGATAAAGGAGAACAATATCTTGATTTCTATGGAGGTCATGCTGTAATTTCTATCGGACATAACCACCCGCATTATCAGAATAAGCTGAAAGATCAGCTGGAAAAAATCTCCTTTTATTCTAATTCCGTTCAGAATGAATTACAGACTGAGCTGGCAGAAAAATTAGGAAAGCTTTCAGGATATGAAGATTATAACCTTTTCCTATGTAATTCCGGAGCTGAAGCCAATGAAAATGCATTGAAACTGGCTTCTTTTCATAATGGAAAAAGCAAAGTACTTTATTTTTCAGGTTCATTCCACGGGAGAACTTCTGCAGCGGTTTCTGTGACAGATAATCCAAAGATTGTGGCTCCGGTTAACTTTTCCGAAAGATTTATCAAATCAGCATGGAATGATGTGCAACAGCTTGAAGAGACCTTTGAAAAATTTGGAAATGAAATTTCTTCTGTGATCATTGAAGGAATTCAGGGAGTAGGAGGAATTATGATTCCAACACCGGAATTTTTATCTACAATCAAAGAGCTGTGCAAAAAATATGATGCTGTTCTTATTTTGGATGAAGTGCAGTCCGGATATGGGAGAAGCGGATATTTCTTTGCTCATCAGGAATTGGGTGTAGAAGCAGATATTATCACTACAGCAAAAGGAATGGGGAACGGATTTCCAGTGGGTGGAGTTTTGATTCATCCGAAATTCGAGGCGAGCAACGGTTTGCTAGGAACTACATTTGGAGGAAATCATCTGGCTTGTGCTGCTTCAATTGCTGTGCTGGACGTGATGAAAGATGAAAATCTTATCGAAAACGCTCAGAAGATGGGCGAATATATTGAAAATGAAATTAAAGATTTACCACATATTACATCCATCCGAAGGAAAGGATTGATGATCGGAATAGAACTCGACAGAGACTGTTCAGAAACAAGGAAAAGCTTATTGTTTGATCATCATATTTTCACTGGAAACTCGAATGATAAAACAGTACTTAGGATTCTTCCTGCACTGAATATCAAAAAAGAGGAAACAGATCTTTTCATCAATGCTTTGAAAACAGTGTTAGGAAGTATTTAAGATGCAAAAGGCAAATAGCAAAAAGGCACTGCGTTTGTCATTCTGAATGAAACAAAGTGGAGTGAATAATCTCTTAACAATATAATAATGTAAGATTCTTCCTTCGTCAGAATGACAAAACAACCGTCAATTGCTGAGTGAAACGCCTTAGCGAACGAAAAAAAATCAGTGAAACGCTTTGTGCCCTTGCGTGGTAAAATTCTCAAAAATGTGTAAACAAAATCTTTAAAATCAATTTCAAAATGAAAAAATTTACCTCTGTAAGTGATGTGGAAAACTTACAGGACATTATAAAAAAAGCCTTACAAATAAAGGAAAATCCTCTTGCCGAAACAGAAAAAGGAAAGGGGAAAACAATAGGACTTGTATTTTTAAACTCAAGTTTGAGAACCCGTCTGAGCAGTCAGATTGCAGCTCAAAATTTAGGTTTAAATGTTTTGATATTAAACGCTGCGCAGGAAGCCTGGAATCTTGAATTTGCAGACGGAGCAGTAATGAACGGTGATACAGTGGAACATATCAAAGATGCCATTGAAGTGTTAAACCAATATTGTGATATCATCGCTGTGCGTTGTTTTGCGGGAATGAAGAGTAAAGAAGATGATGTGAATGAAAGTATCTTAAGCCAGTTTGAAAAGCATGCAAAAGTGCCTGTTATTTCACTGGAATCTGCTACCCGTCACCCGCTGCAAAGTTTAGCAGACTGTATTACGATTACAGAAAACTGGGAAAAAGACCATAAGCCCAAAGTTGTATTGACCTGGGCACCGCACATCAAGCCTATTGCTCATGCCGTTGGAAATTCTTTCGCAGAATGGATGCAGGAAATGGATGTGGAGTTGGTGATTGCCAATCCTGAGGGATATGATTTAGATAAAAACTTTACAAAAGACGTAAAAGTAATTCATGATCAGGATGAAGCTTTGAAAGATGCTGATTTTATCTATGTAAAAAACTGGTCTTCTTTTGATGACTATGCAGCAATGCCTGAAGTGAAAGGGGATTGGATGCTGACCAACGAAAAACTAGCCCGCACCAATGAGGCAAAAGTAATGCACTGTCTTCCGGTTCGCCGTAATGTAGAATTGAGTGATGAAGTAATGGATGGAGATCATTCTATCATCTACCAGCAGGCAAAAAACCGAATTTTCTCTGCACAGGCTGTGTTCAGTGAAATTTTAGATGAATTAAAAGCCTGAAATAATCCTTGTCAAGGTTTAAAACCTTGACAAGGATAGAAAAGAGTAAAAATCACAAAACGTTTACAATGAAAGAAAAGTTATACATCATAAAAATTGGCGGAGCTTTAATTGATGATGAGGAATTGTTAACCCAATTCTTAGAACAGTTTTCTGAAATCCAGGAAAAGAAGATCCTTGTTCATGGTGGTGGAAAGCTGGCAACAACGCTGGCTGATAAACTGGGGATCGAACAAAAGATGATCAACGGAAGGAGGATTACGGATAAAGAAACTTTGGACATTGTAACAATGGTGTATGCAGGAGGAATCAATAAAAATATTGTAGAGAAGCTGCAGCAGAAAAAGTGCAATGCCATAGGCTTTTCCGGAGCAGACGGAAATTTAATTAAAGCTAAGAAAAGAGAACATCCTGAAATCGATTTTGGATTTGTGGGGGATATCACCAAGAAAAGTGTGAACAGGAAACTGGTGTCAAAACTAATCAAGCTGAATCTTGTTCCTGTATTTTCTGCGATTACCCACGACAGAAAAGGAAATCTCTTCAATACCAATGCAGATACCATTGCTTCTGTAATGGCGCAGGCTCTTTCAGAGAAATATGAAGTTGAACTGTTGTACTGTTTTGATAAAGAAGGGGTTTTAGAAGATGTAAATGATCCTGAATCTGTGATTAAAAGTGTAACTGAAGAAGATTTTACCACACTAAAAGAAGAAGGAAAACTTCACAAAGGGATTTTACCCAAACTTGAAAATGCTCTTGGAGCTGTAAAAAATAATGTAGAGAAAGTGTTTCTGATCAAAGAAACAGAATTGAAAAACCATATAGAAAATCATCATGCAGGAACTGAAATCTGTTTATAATAAAGAAGAGCTGTTGAATAATGCGGTCGGATTGCTTAAAAATTTGATTGAAATTCCTTCATTCAGTAAAGATGAGTTTAATACATCGGTAGAAATTGAAAATTTTTTCAAAAAACATCAGATTCCTACCAAACGTTTTAAAAACAATATCTGGGCGGTGAACAAACACTTTGATGTTTTTAAGCCTTCCGTTTTACTGAATACGCATCATGACACGGTAAAGCCCAATAAAGCTTATACGCTGGATCCGTTTGTTCCTGTTGAAAAAGACGGCAAGATTTTCGGATTGGGAAGTAATGATGCCGGAGCTTCTCTGGTTTCTATGGCACAGGTTTTTTTACATTTTTATGATAAAGAGGATTTAAAATATAATTTAGTTATTGCTTTGACGGCAGAGGAGGAGATTTCAGGATTTGATGGAATTGAAGCTCTGTTTCCGCAGCTACCCAATGTAGAACTCGCCATTGTAGGAGAACCCACGCAGATGAATCTGGCGATTGCAGAAAAAGGACTTTTGGTGATTGATGGAGAAATGAAAGGGACTCCTTCTCATGCCGCTCATCCCAATCATGATAACTCGATTATAAAATGTATGCAGGATCTGCAGAATATTTTAGACTTTAAATTTCCGAAGGTTTCAGAATATCTGGGAGAGGTTAAAGTTACTTTATCAGGAATTCATGCCGGGGTACAGCATAATGTCGTTCCGGAATCTTGTAACTTCACGTTGGATGTAAGAGTAACGGATGAATATTCCAATCAGGAAGCGTTTGAAATTATCCAGTCTCAGATGAAATCTACTTTAACGGCAAGATCATTCAGGCTGAATTCTTCAAAAATCGAAATGGATCACCCATTCGTAAAAGCAGGAATTGAAATCGGAAGGACCACCTATGGTTCACCTACTTCCTCAGATCAGGCGATTATTCCATGTACATCAGTGAAAATAGGTCCTGGAGACAGTAGGCGCTCTCACACAGCAGATGAATTTATCTATATCCATGAAATAGAAGAAGGAATAGAAATTTACATCAGAATTTTAGAAAAAGTGTTATAAAGAAAGGAAGAATGAAGTGGGAAGATGGAAGTTTGTTACAGTTTGTAATTCACTTCCGGTCTCCATCCTCAGGATTCCAGCTCAATATATGTTTTGATCCGCCCGGCAGGCACTTGAAGTTTAGTTTTTAATAAGATTTATGCAAAAAGAAAATTAGAAATGAAAGCTTTACATAAGGAAATGTTTTTTTATAGTTAATAGTAATAAGGATTGCCTTGCCGGGCATGTCAAAACCAACAAATATTTTAAATCAAATATGATCATGAATCACTACCCACGAATTTTTCTGGAAATATAACAGACAGAAGTGGTGATTGCATATGATTTAAAAAAAATAAACAAGTATATATGAAAAAGATATGGCAGAAGGATGACCTTGCCACCAATATATTAGTCAATAATTTCACAGTCGGTAAAGACCTTGACTTTGATGAACGTTTAGCCAAATATGACGTGAAAGGTTCTATGGCGCATTGTAAAATGCTGGCAGAAACCGGAATTATCACTCAGGAAGAATCGGAGCAGATGCTGTCTGTTTTACATAGTGTTTTAAATCAGATTGAGGATGGAACTTTTGAAATTGATAAAGATGCTGAGGATATCCATTCTCAGGTAGAAGCAATCCTGATTGAAGAATTAGGAGATACAGGAAAGAAAATCCATACGGCAAGATCAAGAAACGATCAGGTTTTACTGGATATCAAATTGTATTTATTGGATGAAATCCGTGAGATTACAGCCCTTACAGATGAGTTTTTCCAGATTTTAATTCAGCTGGCGGATCAGCATAAAAATGTTCTGCTCCCGGGCTATACCCATTTGCAGATTGCAATGCCTTCATCATTCGGATTATGGTTCGGAGCTTATGCAGAAGCGCTTTTAGACGATGTGGAAATGCTGTTTTCAGTAAAAAATATCATTAATAAAAATCCACTGGGATCAGCTGCTGGTTATGGTTCGTCTTTTCCGATCAATCGTGAAAGTACCACTTATAATCTAGGCTTCCAGTCCATGAATTACAATTCTGTGTATGCTCAGATGACCCGTGGAAAGTCTGAAAAAATGCTGGCCATGGCGATGGCTACTTTAGCCGGAACACTTGGTAAATTTGCTTATGATGTGTGCCTGTATTTGAGCCAGAACTTTGATTTCATTAGCTTTCCAAAGGAATTTACTACAGGAAGCAGTATAATGCCTCATAAAAAGAATCCGGATATCTTTGAGCTGGTTCGTGCGCGATGCAACAGAATCCAGTCACTTCCGAATGAATTGATTCTATTGACAAGCAATCTGCCTTCAGGATATCACAGAGATGTACAGCTGACGAAAGAAATACTTTTCCCTGCGATAGATTCTTTAAAGGAATGTCTGGAAATTTTAAGCTATACTTTACCGAATATTAAGGTGAAAGACGGGATTCTGAAGGATGAAAAGTACAAATATCTTTTCAGCGTAGAAAAGATTAATGAAGAAGTGAAAAACGGAAGCTCATTCCGGGATGCTTATGTAAAAGTAGGGCAGGAGATTGAAAACAATGCATTTGAATTCGAACCTGGAAATCTTGAACATACCCATCAGGGAAGTATTGGGAATCTTTGTCTGGATAAAATAGAATATCAGTTTAATAAACTGAAAAATAAATTATTGGGTTAGAATCTAAGCCATTAAGGTCAGCAAAAACTTAGGCAAAAACCAGTGGAAATTCTAAAATTATTTTAGCCTGCTGTCTTTTCGTTGTGAAAGCCTTAATCTTAAATCTTATCTGCTTAAGTGACCTTAATGGCTTGATTGTAATCCCGTTCTTTGAATTTGATGATTGATAAATTGAACCATTAAGGTTGATTAATATTTTAAAGTAAGTTAAGAAAATCTACTGCATAAAATTTTATCGGAGATAAAATCTTTGCGCCCTACAACATGAAGTTTATGAATTTCTTTTGTTTCTAACAAAATACGAGTTTATAAAAGAAGTTGGTATACGCAAAGGCGCAAGAAATAATACAAAAAATGTATTTGGATTTTAAGGCGCAAGAAAATCCTTGATTTTCAGCAAGGAGTTTAAATCAGTTTTGGTTTAAAAATAGAAGGATTATTCTAAATCAATTTTGAATTTGGTAGATTTTTTCACCTCGTGAAGTACAATGGAACTGTGGTATTGTCCGATATTGGGAATATTTGAAATAACATTAACAGCAAACTCGTTATAAGAATTGATGTCCTTGGCAATAATCTTCAACATATAGTCATACTCTCCGGAAAGGCTGATGATTTCCTGTACTTCATCATATTTTCCGATATGGTTCTCAAAGGTTTCCAATACTTTCTTGGATTGTTCCTTAAGACGGACGTTACAGTAGACCACAATATTCAAACCCAATTTTTCACGGTTTAAAAGCCCGACATATTTCTGAATGATCCCCTGCTTCTCCAGTTGTTTGATTCGCTCATACGTAGGAGTAAAGGTAAGACCTATCTTTTCGGAAATTTCTTTAACCGATAATGTAGAGTCTTCCTGAATAATACTGAGAATCATTTTGTCTTTTAAATCCATAGAATAAATTTGTGTGTTAACAAAAATATTAATTTTAAATGAGAATAAGGAAAGACTGAGGTTTTTAATTTATTTTAAACATAATTTTTGCCGGTTCATAAAATTGTTGTATCTTTGCACCTAATGAATAAAAAAGCATTTATATCATTAGATTTACCGGGCGAAAGCGCCCTTTACGATATTTATTGTTATTAGCGAAGATTGTTGTCTTCGCTTTTTTTATGCCCAAAAATAAGAATTATGTTTACGATTACAGAACTAAGCACCGAGAGAATCAACAGTATACTGACAGAAGCGCTGGCTTTTGCAAACGGTAAAACTGCTAAAATTGAAGGGGAAGTTTTTTGCTCAAACCTTTTCTTCGAAGACAGTACAAGAACAAAAACAAGTTTTGATCTTGCAGAAAGAAAGCTGGGACTTCAGGTTGTTCCCTTTGATGCATCACACAGTTCGGTAAACAAAGGCGAAAGTCTTTATGACACAGTAAAGACTATTGAAAGTATAGGAGTAAACCTTGTGGTGATCCGTGATAAGAAAGACAGATACTTCGAGGAGCTGAAAAATATTAATATTCCGGTAATCAACGGAGGAGATGGAACAGGAAACCATCCTTCACAATGTATGCTGGATCTGCTGACGATCTATCAGGAATTCGGAAAGTTTGAAGGATTGAAAGTAGGAATTGTAGGAGATGTAAAACACAGCCGTGTAGCGAACTCCAATGCGGAGGCTTTAAGAAGGTTAGGCGCTAAAGTATACTTCTCAGGACCGGAACAATGGTTTGATGAAGGAGCCTTAATCAACGGGACTTATATGTCAGTAGATGAGCTGATCGGCGAAGTGGATGTTTTAATGTTATTAAGAATCCAGCACGAAAGACACGATGCTGCAATGAGCTTCACCGCTTCAGAATACCATAAAAGATATGGACTGACGAAAGAAAGAGAAAAAGCCATGAAAAAAGAAGCGATCATCATGCATCCGGCTCCGATCAACAGAGGAGTGGAAATAGATTCAGATCTTGTAGAATGCGAAAGATCAAGAGTTTTCAAGCAAATGCAGAATGGTGTTTTCGCGAGAATGGCCATTTTGAAAGAAGCATTGGAAAGTAAAGGATATACTTTTAAATAAGAGCCAGGGTAAAAGTAAGAAGGTAAAGTTAAAGAGCCCCGTAGGGGCGGCCTGTTAATAGCAATGGGAGAGAACCCCATAAAATAAAAGGATGTATACAATCCAAGCCCTGTAAGGGCGACCTGTTAATGACATATATAAATAATAAGAGATAAAAGTTTAAAATGAAGAAAAAATTAATACTGGAGTCCGGTGAAGTGTTTCATGGAGAAGGTTTCGGAGCAGAATTGGAAACTGCAGGGGAAGTAGTTTTCAATACCGGAATGACAGGGTATCAGGAACTGATTTCTGACCCATCGTATTGCGGTCAGATAGTTTGTATGACCTATCCGCTTATCGGAAATTATGGTATTAACCGTGATGATTATGAAAGTATTGAGCCGGCAATCAAAGGGCTTATCGTAAAAGAACTTTGCGATCTTCCTTCCAATTTCCGTACTCAGATTACTTTAGACGAATTATTTAAAAAGAAAAACCTTTCAGGAATTTCAGGAATTGACACAAGAAGACTGACAAGAGTTCTTCGTAACCATGGAGTAGTAAAAGGAAAAATTGTAAATGCAGATACTGATGAAGCTGCAGTAGCTTCAGAATTGAAGGCAACGAGTTTCCCAACCAATCAGGTAGAGGAAGTTTCTACAAAAACACCTTATGCTAACCCAAACAGAGGTTTTAAAGTAGTATTGGTAGATTTCGGGGCAAAATTGGGAATTATCAGAGAACTGTCTCAAAGAAACTGTGATATCATTGTGGTTTCCCAGGATACTACAGCAGAAGAAATCCTGTTGATGGATCCGGACGGAATTATGTTGTCAAACGGTCCTGGTGACCCGGAAGATGTACCACACGCATTGGATATGATCAGAGGATTATTAGGAAAAGTCCCAATCTTCGGAATCTGTTTGGGACACCAGCTAATTGGTCTTGCCTGTGGAGCGAAAACTTTCAAACTGAAATTCGGACACAGAGGAGGAAATCACCCGGTATTGGATCTGGAGAAAAATACAGTAGCTATTACTTCTCAAAACCACGGATACGCGGTAGATCAGGAAAGCTTAAAAGGAACAGACCTTATCGAAACGCACATCGCATTGAACGACAGAACAAATGAAGGGTTGAAACATAAAATTCACCCTTGCTTCTCAGTTCAGTATCACCCTGAAGCGAGCCCTGGTCCTGAAGATGCAAACTACCTGTTTGATGAGTTCATTCAAATGATGGAGGACTTTAAAAAGTAAGATTCAAGAGCCAAGAACCAAGAGTCAAGACTTAAGAGAGAAAATATATGCACAACTTTGAAAAATTACTTTTCTGGCAGAAATCAATTGCATTGGCAAAACATGTATACATTATTTGTCTAGAGATCAGTAATGATGAAAAGTATGGATTAATTTCACAGATTAAAAGGTGTACTATCTCTATTCCCTCTAACATTGCTGAAGGTTCTGGAAGAAATAGCAATAAAGAGTTTAATCATTTTCTTGCTATCGCTTTAGGTTCTGCATTTGAATTGCAAACTCAATTGATTCTGGTAAAAGAGTTGAATCTTTTAGCTGAAGAAAAAGTAAATGTTTTACTCAATGAAGTTTCTGAAATTCAAAGAATGATTTACTCATTTAAAAATAATTTAAAATAAAGTCTGGAAATCTTGGCTATTGGCTCTAGGTTCTAGACTCTAATTAACAAAAAGAAAAATGGCAAAACGTACAGATATAAAAACAATTTTAGTAATCGGTTCAGGACCTATCATCATCGGTCAGGCAGCTGAATTTGATTACGCAGGAACGCAGGCTTGTCTGTCTTTGAAGGAAGAAGGCTACAAGGTAATTTTGATCAACTCAAACCCTGCAACGATCATGACAGATGTTGAAATCGCTGATAAAGTATATATCGAGCCGATTTCATTACAGTTTGTAAGCCACATCATCAGAAAAGAACGTCCGGATGCATTATTACCAACTCTTGGAGGCCAGACAGGTCTTAACATGGCGGTAGAACTGGAGAAATCAGGAATTCTTGAAGAATGCAAAGTGGAAGTTTTGGGAACAAAGCTTTCTGCCATCAACAGAGCAGAAGACAGAGACCTTTTCCGTGAGCTGATGAGAGAACTGAACGAACCGGTTCCGGAATCTGATATCGTAAACACGGTAGAAGGAGCCCTTGCTTTCGCAGATGAAATCGGATATCCAGTAATTGTTCGTCCTGCTTTTACCATGGGAGGAACCGGAGGTGGTATCGCTTCTACAGAGGTTGAATTGAAAGAGATTGCTGAATTGGGACTAAAACACAGCCCTGTTACACAGTGTCTTATTGAAAAATCAATCGCAGGTTTCAAAGAAATTGAATATGAAGTAATGCGTGATGCAAACGACAACGCCATTGTAGTTTGTAACATGGAAAATATAGATCCGGTAGGCGTTCACACAGGAGACTCTATCGTAGTAGCACCTTCTCAGACACTTTCAGACAGAGAATATCAGCTGCTGAGAAATGCTTCCCTGAAAATCATCAGAGCGTTAGGAATTGAAGGTGGATGTAATGTACAGTTAGCTTTAGATCCGCATTCATTCGATTACTATATCATCGAAGTAAACCCTAGAGTTTCCCGTTCATCAGCATTAGCAAGTAAAGCAACAGGTTACCCGATTGCAAAGATTGCTGCGAAGATCGCAGTTGGATTAACTCTGGATGAAATCATGAACCCGGTAACAGGAAAAACATACGCATGTTTTGAGCCGGCTCTTGACTACGTAGTAACAAAATTCCCAAGATTCCCATTCGATAAATTCGAAACAGCAGACAGAAGACTTTCCA
Source organism: Chryseobacterium sp. FG46 (assembly GCF_057809135.1). NCBI lineage: Bacteria > Pseudomonadati > Bacteroidota > Flavobacteriia > Flavobacteriales > Weeksellaceae > Chryseobacterium > Chryseobacterium sp. FG46. Next base: position 178,177 of record NZ_JBMDJJ010000001.1, read on the forward strand.
CTCAGATGAAAGCAACCGGTGAAGTAATGGCAATCGGAAGAAACCTTGAGGAATCTTTACAGAAAGCCATCCGTTCATTAGAAACAGGAATCAAACATTTAGGATTAAAAACCAAGCAGGCTCAGGCACTTACTGCTGAAGAAATCGAAAGAAGAATCAGAGTATGCGACGATGAGAGATTATTCATCATCGGGGATGCTTTAAGAAGAGGATACGACTGGGAGCAAATCGTAGAATGGAGTAAAATCGACAAGTTCTTTATCTGGAAACTGAAAAAGTTAGTGGACTTCGAAAAAGTAATCGCTGAAAACAAATTCGATAAAGAAACATTAATTGAAGCGAAGAGACTAGGTTTCGCAGATATCAATATTGCTGTTCTTTGGGATGTAAAAGAGCGTGAGGTTTTCAACTTCAGAAAAGAAAACGGAATCATGCCGGTGTACAAAATGGTAGACACTTGCGCTGCTGAGTTTGAATCTGAAACCCCTTATTTCTACGGAACTTACGAAGAAGAAAACGAAAGTGTTGTTTCAGACAAAGAAAAAATCATCGTACTGGGTTCAGGACCAATCAGAATCGGACAGGGAGTAGAATTTGACTACGCAACCGTTCACTCAGTATGGGCGATCAAAGAAATGGGTTATGAAGCGATTATCATCAACAACAACCCTGAAACAGTTTCTACAGACTTCTCTATCTCTGATAAACTATACTTCGAGCCGCTTACAGAAGAAGATGTGATGAACATCATTGAGCTTGAAAAGCCAAAAGGAGTAGTGGTACAGTTTGGAGGACAGACTGCCATTAACCTTGCTGATAAATTAGCCTCTCACGGAGTACAGATCTTAGGAACTTCACTGGAAGACCTTGACAGAGCTGAAAACAGAGATAAATTCGAAAAAGCTCTTCAGGAATTGGGAATTCCTCAGCCAAAAGGAAGAACTTCAACTTCTAAAGAAGAAGCGATAAAAATCGCAAACGAAATCGGTTACCCGGTATTGGTACGTCCGAGCTATGTTCTTGGAGGTAGAGCAATGGAAATTGTATACGCAGAAGCAGAACTGGCCCACTACATGGAAAATGCAGTAGAAGCCAGCCCTGAGCACCCTGTATTGGTAGACAAATACATGGTAGGAAAGGAAATTGAAGTAGATGCCATCTGTGACGGTGAAACAGTAGTGATTCCGGGAATTATGGAGCACATCGAAAGAGCGGGAGTTCACTCCGGAGACTCTATCGCGGTATATCCTCCACAGAATATCTCTCAAAGCGAGATTGAGACTTTGGTAGACTACACACAGAGACTGGCAAAAGGATTAAAGGTTATTGGATTAATGAATATCCAGTACGTTCTTTTCGAAGGAAATGTATATGTAATCGAAGTAAACCCTCGTTCTTCAAGAACAGTTCCTTTCTTGTCTAAAATCACAGAAGTGCCAATGGCGAACCTTGCAACAAAGGCTATCCTGGGACAAAAACTAAAAGATTTAGGATACGAAAACGGATTGGTTCCAAACAAAGAAGGCGTATTTGTAAAAGTACCGGTATTCTCTTTCTCTAAACTAACGAAAGTGGATATCTCTTTAGGCCCTGAAATGAAGTCTACAGGAGAAGTTATGGGGAAAGATACAACCCTTGAAAAAGCACTTTACAAAGGATTGGTAGCCGCGGGAAGAAAAGTTCCTATGCACGGTTCTATCCTGTTTACGGTAGCAGATAAGCATAAAGATGAGGCAGCAGCTCTGGCAGCAAGATTCCATGAAGTAGGATTCAGAATCTGGGCTACGGAAGGGACTGCGAAGTTCTTCGAAGAAAAAGGAATTCCTTGCAAAATCGGATACAAAATCGGTGAAGAAAGTGTAAATCTTATCGATCTGATCCAGAAAGGAAAAGTTCAGTATGTTGTAAATACCACTACAAAAGGTAAGCAGGCAGAAAGAGACGGATTCCAGATCAGAAGAATGAGTGTGGAAAACGGTGTTCCTTGTTTAACTTCAATGGATACGGTAGAAGCAATTCTAAAAGTAATCGAAAGCATGAGCTTCAAAATGGAGACGATGTAATTTCGAGCTAGAATAAATATTGTAAACCTCATAGATTTCAAAAACCTATGAGGTTTTTTTATATAAATTCTATAATTTAGATCAGTAAATATTTCGATCAAAAAGGATATCGTGCCATTATCAATGATTCTATGAAAAAAAGACTTTTTATATTCACTTTTGTATTAGGAGTTATATTTATTCTCAATATCAATTTTCCATTAAAAAAGCAGGATATCTATGGAAAATATATTAATATGAATTTTGATAAGCCAATTTGCTGTGTGGAAGCTCCTCATACCGCTGACACTTTAGTTTTATATAAAGATAATACGTTTAAAAGTAAATTTTACGGAATTGGGACATATCAATTAGATAATGGAATAAATCCTGAAATAGAACTTCATTATACAGATTTTGGTCAGCCAGCTGCTTATAAAACCTATTTTTTAAATGGGATTTTTGAAAAACCTAAGATTGTTCTAAATGCAGATTCGAATCATTATTATGAAAAACTTGATTGAAAAATCATAACTCCCAACTAATTCTCAATCATTTTTATCACACCCGCTTAAAAATGCATTTATCTTTACCGAATTATTTATAAATTAGAGCGTTAAAATTCAAGCTGTTATTATTATTTAAAAACTAATAAAAATTCCACCAAATCAAAATATAACCATGGCAGAATATTACGCAAAATCAAGCAATTCTTTATCTTTTGAGGTTACAAGAGAAGAAAAATTAATTGGAAAACTTATCTATACTAGCTGGTTTAAATTTAATGCTGTTATTGAAATTGCCGATGGACAAACTTATCAGGTGGAGCCAAAAGGTTTTTGGGGAACAACCATTGAGCTTAAAGATCATGAAAGAGTTCTTCTGAAATTCAGAATGAACTGGAACGGAGAAATTGTGGTGCAGACCTATTTTGACGGAGTGAAGAATGGCTATCTTTTCAAGCACAGAGGTATTTTTAAAGAATCATTTGTTCTTACAGACCAGGACGGCGTTGAGCTTATGATCATCAAGCCGCATTTAAAATGGACTTCCATGAATTACGAATACCAGATCACAACATCTGATGCCTTTGAAACCTTTCCGGAGAAAGAAATTGTGTTAATTAATGCATTACACTGCGCCAATTACTATATGTCTATGATGGCTGCTGCTGTCATATAAAAAAATATAATTTAATACTTTAACAGAAATAATTAATCATAAAAGCGAAAGATTTTCTTTCGCTTTTAATTTTACCATCAATCCTGCAAAATATCCGATTAGCCGATTCATTACCAGAAATCCCTATGCTGATATTTCCGGATGTATTGATTTGCTTTTTTGCTTTCTCACTTTTCTAATGTCTGTTATCACAATTGATCGGGAAATCCTTCTCCTTTTGATCTAAAAAGCTAATAGAAGGACAGCCAAAAGACTGGGCAATGAATCCAAAAATAACAGGAGGTTTTCCTTTGAAAAGGTGACCTGTATATTGGAAAATATTGGCTTCATCGGTGTCTATACCGTACAGAGGGAGGAATTCTCCACCATCACTTCCTGCAAGGGAAAATGTCTTCTCCGCAATTTTTTCTTTACGATCATTGATGACAGCCAGTTTACGATCTACAATATTTCCTTCTTCAAGATAATCCTGAAGGTAATAGGTCATATTTTCATACTGTGCCTGATAGGTTTTTCCCTGAGCTAATTTTGAATGGGTAAAATATTTTTTTGAAATAGCTCCATCAGCTTTTTGCCATTTCACAGCTTTCATTTTATTGTCTACGAAAGGATTTTTATTCCCAAAATAAGCGATGGCATTATTGTATCGGTCGTAGTCTGTAGTTTTTTGGTGAGTGGCTATCTGAAATCCCATCATATAAGAATCCGGATCTAAATCTTCATCATCTGAATAAGGACTTAAATAAGCTACAGCTTTTAATTGGCTGATCGGCATTCTTTGAAGTTTGTTAGAGCCATATTCATAAATATACAGAGAATCATTTTCCGTGAGCTGAATTCCGTTGAGCAGTTTTTTTCTGCTGGGTGCATCCAGTTCAAAATGCTGGCGTTCCTCGTAGGTCATCTGCTTCTGGTTTTTCATAATAGCTGCAGGAATTGGCTGCTCTCCTTTATAGATGTCTGAAACAGAAATGAAAATATCCATATCAGTATTCTTTTCTGCAGATGAAATGATGGACAGACTGAAAATATTAAAATCGGTATAATTAATTTTCTCTTCAGTTTTTACCGTTTTTATTGAATCATTCGAGGTTTTTATTTCTGTAGTCACTGCTTTTTTTTCTTCTTTCTTACAGCATACAACAGCCAATGGCAAAAGTAAAAGAGCAGCAACCGTTTTGGGTTTCACGATCTTTTTTAGCATTAAAGTGTTTATCATATTCTAATTCATTTTGTAATAAGGTTCGGAAAAGTATTTGCTGGGTTTAATGTAAGCCATTTTTCTCTCAGCATCAAAGATCCAAATGAACCTGCGGAGCATATCAGCGCCCAGATAACTTACATTTTGTGTTTTCAGTTCTCCCGAGAAATATCCTACTGAAACATCTTTAAACACACTTTTTCCCAATTTAAAATAGGGAAGAACAGCTTGTTTGGTCGTTAAAGTTTTACCTTCAGAATTCTTTAGTGTTTTCTCTCCTGTTACCTTTAGTTTTTTCTCCAGATGTTTTTCTTCAGCAAACTCATTGCTGTAAAGAATAGCTCCGGAAAATCCGGATTGTAAAACAAAATAAGCTTCCTGCTGTTGATTTCCATCCAGGATATTATCTGCGGCCAGATAAAAGCTGTCATGATCCAGGATGATGTTAATAGGTTGGTAATCTTTTAGATCCGGCATTTTGTCATAGATCACAAACTGGCTGTTATCGTAATCCATTTTAAATGCTTTACCTTCAAAAATTCCGGTCCCAATTTTTCCGTCTGCCTCATGACCCGTTAACTGATTGTCAAAAAAACGTGCATTTTTCTGAGTGATTTTTCCAATTTGTACGGTATTGTGGTCGCTGAGTTCTTCTTTGTTGAAAATAATATGATCTGCTTTCCGCTTGCTGTCGGGAGAAATTGAATACTCTTTCATGGCGATCTGGAACATCAGATCCAAAGAATCCTTTTTGTTGACAAGGGTCTTGACAATGATATTATTGTGCTTTGTGATGCGGAAAGGGATGGTTTCCTGTGCTTTCATACCATAAGATCCGGCAGAAAGCAGTATAAAAAGTACTGTTCTTTTGAGCATTATCAGTGATTAGTGTTTTAAAACTTTAAAATTACCTATTATCTTTGGAAAAGCAAATACTAAAATGAAATGGTTGAAAAATTGCTTCAAAGTGGAATCCATTGGGAAAAGAAAGCATTCAAACGGAATGAGTTCCTGAAGATTTCAGGCAGTACAGATACCTCTATTTATTTTATTGAAAACGGAAGTGTCCGGATTTTTATGATGGATGAAAATGAAGAAAGGATCATTCGTTTCGGATACACAGGAAATATTATTGTCAGCCTGGATTCTTTTTTATCGGGAAAACCTTCGGATCTTTATATTCAGGCGATTAAGAAAACAACGGTAAAAGTAGCTTCAAAAAAGGATTTCTATGCGTTCGTGCAATCGGATGAAGAACACATGCAATTCTGGATGAACGTATTGGAAGATCTCGTATTACAGCAGCTTGAAAGAGAAAAAGATTTGCTCATCAATGCTCCCGGAGAACGTTTTGAAAGGGTTTTAAAACGAAGTCCAAAACTGTTTCAGGAAGTTCCCAATAAATATATTGCCAATTACCTGAGAATGTCGCCGGAAACTTTGTCCAGACTTAAAAAATCTTGAGTTCAGTCAAGATTTAAGAACATCCGGATCAGCATATTTGTATAAAAAAATAATGAAAATTTCAACCTCAGAATTACTGAATGAATTAACAATTAGGACAGAAGGGCATTTACACTATGCTGAAATGTTGTCTGTAAAGCCGGAACATGATCTGAATTTCAGAACTTCAGCAGAAAGCTGGAGTACATTGGAATGTCTGGAACATCTTAACCGATACGGAGATTTTTATATTCCTGAAATCAGCCGGGCTGTTTCTTCTGCCGGAAAGTCTTCCCAATCCTATTTTAAACCCGGAATTCTTGGAAATTATTTTGCTAAAAGTATGCTTCCCAAAGAGAAACTGAATACAATGAAAACGCTTAAAGCCATGAATCCGATCCACAGCAATCTGGATAAAAGGGTAGTGGAAACATTCATTAATCATCAAGGAAAATTGCTTGAATTACTGGAAGAGGCTCAATGTATTGACTTAGAAAAAACAAAAACAAGCATAAGCATTTCAAAACTAATCAAACTAAGGCTGGGAGATACCTTTTGTTTTGTTATTTATCATAATGCAAGACATGTTGAACAGATAAAAAGAATTTTAATGCATTAAAAAGAATATATGATTTCCAAAAAGCTTAATTTTAAACGAATGGAAATGATACACCAAAAAAACATATCAACTCCGTTGGGAGAAATGATCGCCTGTGCTGTAGATCAGGGAATCTGTCTGCTTGAATTTACAGACCGGAAGAGTATTGAGAAACAGCTGAAGGCTTTATCAAAGGTCTTAAAAGCAGAGATAGTAGAAAAGGAACATCTTCATTTTGTGCAGCTGGAAAAGGAATTGAAAGAATATTTTGAGGGAAAAAGGAGTCAATTTGATGTTCCGTTGTTTACTACGGGAACAGAGTTTCAGGAGAAGGTCTGGCAGCTGCTGCGTGAAATTCCGATGGGTGAAATAAGAACCTATAAACAGCAGTCAGAAATATTAGGAAACCCTAAGGCAATACGTGCTGTAGGAACAGCCAACGGAATCAATAAAATTGCTATTTTAATTCCCTGTCATCGTGTGATAGGTTCAAACGGTGAGTTGATAGGCTATGCCGGAGGAATCTGGAGAAAGCAAAAGCTGCTGGAGTTGGAAAAGGCTATTTTATTTTAGAAATATGAAAAACAATTTATTCTTATCTTTCGTCGCTACAATATGTTTTCCATCTTTTTATGAAATCGAAAATTCCGGTTATTCTCATTTTTTCCAGACTGATTATTGGATTGGTCATCATTTCTTTAAGCCTTATTAAAACAGAAAATTATCAGATAATTGCTGTCATTCTTTTATCCATAGGATTATTGACAGATATTTTTGATGGAATTATAGCACGATATCTTGATATTTCCACTCAGAAACTCAGACGTCTGGATTCTACGGTGGATCAGCTGTTTTTCGTATCAGTGGGAGTAGCTACGTATATACAGTGTCCTGTTTTTTTTGAAACAAATGTTTACAAAATAGGTATTCTTGCAGGATCTGAAGTTCTTATTTATCTGGTAAGCTTTTTAAAATTCCGAAAAGAAGTCGCTACACACTCTATTGGTGCCAAGATCTGGACTTTATTGCTTTTTGGAACATTAATACAGGTTATTTTAGAATGCCAGTCACTTATTCTGTTTAATCTTTGTTTCTGGGTCGGGCTGCTAACCAGAGCAGAGATTATAGCGATTCTTTTACTATTGAAAAAATGGACTCATGATGTTCCTTCCGTTTTTCATTCCATCCAACTTAGAAAAGGGAAAACTATTAAGAAAAGTAAATTGTTCAATAGTTGATAGTTTAGTTTTTACAAGCATTTGTTTAAAAAATATCTTCATAGAAAAATATCGGTAAAACAAAAATTAACGAAGTTTGTGAAAGCTATTTTGTTTTGATTTTTGTAATTTTAAGCAAAAATTTACACGTGAAAAAGTTAATAATAGCAGTTTGCATTTCAGTTTCAGCATTCAGTTTTGCTCAGGATTATTCTGTACCGGCAGCAAGTCCTCGCCAAAAAGTAGAGCAGCAGTTTTCAATGTCCAAAATTACCATTGATTATGGAAGACCGGGAGTGAAGGGGCGTAAGATCTTCGGAGAATTGGTTCCTTATGGCCAGGTTTGGAGAGCAGGAGCTAACTCTTCTACGAAAATTACTTTCGGACAAGCCGTTAACTTCGGTGGGAAAACAGTGCAAGCGGGAACATACGGATTATTTATCGTTCCTACAGAAAAAGAATGGAAAGTAATCCTGAATAAAGATTTCCAGCAATGGGGAGCTTATACATACGATCCTAAACAGGATGTAGTAGATGTTACTGTGCCGGTTAATAAGCTGGCTGACAAACAGGAGTGGTTTGAAATCACTTTAAATCCTACTGATGAAAATTCAGGTAACCTGGTAATCAAATGGGATATGGCTCAGGCAGAAGTACCATTGAAACCATCAAAATTAGACACCGTAATCAAGATTTCCGACAAGTTGAAAGAAATCAAGAAAATAGAATCTGATTCTACTAAAAAGAGCTAAATAATGAATTTTTCTGTTCAGCCTGTTTTAGAGAATGAAGAGTTTCAATTAATCCCCTTACAGCAAGGGGATTTCGAATCTTTGTATGAAGTAGCTTCTGACCCGAAAGTATGGGAGCAACATCCCAACAAAGATCGTTACAAGAGAGAAGTTTTTGAAAACTTTTTCACGGGAGCTATGGAAAGTAAAGGTGCTTTCAAAATTATAGAGAAAGCAACCGGTGATGTATTGGGAAGCAGCCGTTATTATGATTTTGATGAAGGAGATAATCATATTTTCATCGGATATACTTTCTATGGAACAAAATCATGGGGAAAAGGTATTAATCCTCAGGTTAAAAAGCTGATGCTGGATTATATCTTCCAGTTTGTAGATAAGGTTCACTTCCATATCGGAAAAGAGAATTTCCGTTCGCAGACAGCTTTGGAAAGATTGGGGGGACAAAAAATATCTGAAGAAGAAGTGGCTTATTTTGCAGAGCCTTCAAGAACCAATTTTGTTTATGAAATCAAAAAAGAAGACTGGACATGAAGAAATATAAGATCCAACAATCACCATTTGTAGTGCCTACTACAGACGGAAAACTGATAGAAGAACATTGGGGAAACTCTACAGGGAATTCTACTATTTCCATTGCCCATATGGTAGCACCTCCGGATTGGAGTGAGCCTCACCAGACTCCTGAATTTGATGAGTTTACCTATATTATTTCAGGGAAAAAGCAATTTGAAATAGACGGTGAGATTGTTGTTCTTGAAAAAGGACAAAGCATCCTTATTGAAAAAGGAGCAAGAATCCGCTACAGTAATCCTTTTTCAGAATCTTGCGAATATCTTGCGATCTGTCTGCCTGCATTTTCTATGCAGCTGGTGCACAGGGAAGAAGAAGGAGTAGATTAACAACATTTCAAAAATATAAAAAGAAGGTGTATCACAACTAGATGATGTGGGTTGAGAATCGCTTAAACGAAAACCCTTCTCGTATAGGGATACAGGAAATTTTCATAAAAAAGGCCGTTTTCACGAGTTGTGAGACGGCCTCTTTTTATGATTATTTTAAAATTTCTTTCAGGAACATAAGGGTGTGATTCCACGCTCTTTTGGCCATTGTTGGGTTGTAATCCGGTGATTTCGGATCTGTGAATGTATGTTTGGAGTGGGCATATGTGATAATCTGCCAGTCGGCATTTCCTTCATTCATTTCTTTGATGAGGTTGTTGTAATCATCAGGAGTTACACTTTTATCATCCGCAGGATTTTCAACAAGGATTTTAGCGCTCAATGCTTCATTTTTTCGGCTTTGATCTCTGCCCAGACTTCCGTGGATAGAAACCACACCTGCTACAGGAAGATGTCCTCTTGCGGATTCTAAAGCTCCTGTACCTCCAAAACAATAACCAATAACAGCTACTTTATCAGAAACTGCTCCGTTTTTCTTCAGCTGCTCCAATGCCAGAGAAATTTTTTTCTGGTATTCCTGAAAATTCTGTTTATAATATCCTGAACTCTTTGCTGCAGATTCATTGTCAGTGGGAATTTTTCCCTCACCGTAAATATCAGCAATGAAAGCAATATACCCTTGCTTTTCAAGTTCAATAGCTGCTGTTTTAGCCTCTTCGTCAATACCTTTCCAGGCTGGAAGAATCAGTACTCCGGGAAGTTTTTTTCCTGCATTCGAAGTGATGAGGCCATTCAGTTTCTGTGAACCGTCCTGATAGGAAACAGGTTTAAGTTTCTGGCTGAAAAGGTTTCCCGAAGCCGTAATCATCGCAGTTAATAAGATAGAACGTATCATAAGTAATGGTTTGTGAATTAGTAGGTTGTAAAACTAAGGAAATATTTAAAGAATTAAACCTTTACTCCCAATTCATTCAGTTCTTTTGTTAAATCTGTATCCGGAAAAACCTGAATGGTAATGAATCCCAGCGATTTTGCCATTTTAATATTCTTTGTATTATCATCAATGAAAACCGATTCTTCAGCCTTGATATTGTATCTGTCTAACAGAACATGCCAGATTTCAGGATCTGGTTTGATCAGTTTTTCTGTTCCTGAAACTACAATTTTACCTTCGAAAATCTCAAAAAAATCATAGTTTTCCAGAGCGTAAGGGAAGGTTTCTTCGGACCAGTTGGTCAATCCAAATAGGTTATAATCTGTATTTTTAAGTTTTCTGAGAACTTCAACGTTTTGCGGAATATCGCTTTTCAGCATTACTGTCCAGTTGTCATAGAAAGCACGGATTTCTTTTTCCCACTCAGGAAATTTCTTTACCTGAATTTCTGTTCCTTCGGCAAGGCTTCTTCCTCGGTCCTGTTCAATATTCCATTCATCCTGTGCGATATTTTCAAGGAAGTATTCCATTTTCTCGTCATCATTAAAATAATCTTTGAAATAATATCTCGGATTCCAGTCCATAAGTACCCCTCCGAAGTCGAATATAATATTTTTTATTTTCATAATACTTAATAATATTGTTGTGAGTTACTGCTATTTTTATGAACCACCCCGTCAAAAATTTTTTAAATTTTCGCCACTCCAGAAGAGGGGAATGATCACGTCTTCAGTTGTAATGATTGTGAAAACGGAAATGATTTTGTATTTTTTATTTATTCCGGTCTGTAAAACTGGTACTGGCCGTCTTCATAATAAGCATTGATATGCTGAAGTCCGTTGGTCAGAATAATTTCCTTTGCTCCGATAACAGAATTGTATCTGGCGGTTTGCTCAAATGTTTTTTCTGTTAGTTTGATCTGCGGAGCTTTACATTCAATCAGAATGACGGGTTCTGTTTTTTCAGTAACCAGCAGATCAATTCTTTTGGTAAGACCATTCAGAACAATCTTTTTTTCGGTAATCAGAGCCGAGGTGGAGTAGGATTTTACGGTAAGGTAATAATGTATCCAGTGCTGTCTGACCCATTCCTCAGGAGTGAGCAGAAGATAAGTTTTGCGAACCAAATCATAAATAAAAAACTTATCTTTGTCTTTCTTGAATTTAAAATCAAAAGTTTCCTGAAAATTCAGTTTTGGAAGTTCCATTAATAAGATGAAAGAATTAGATTTAATCCTCAAAAATATTAAAAATAAAGAAGTTTTACCTATTTATTTTTTCCACGGAGAAGAAGCTTACTTCATTGATGTTGCGGTAAAAGCCCTTGAACATAACTTCTTGGAAGAAGATGAAAAAGCTTTCAACCAAACCGTTACTTACGGAAAAGATACCTCTTATCAGGAAGTTCTTTCTCTGGCAAGACAGTTTCCGATGATGGGAGATAAGCAGGTGATTATTGTGAAAGAAGCTCAGGATTTACGATTCAATGAAGAGGAAAACAGAATTCTGGAATCTTACGTAGACAACCCGGTGCCTTCTACAGTTTTGGTTTTTGCTCATAAGCACAAAAAGCTGGATAGCAGAAAAAAGGCGGCCAAAGCCCTGGATAAAGCCAAAGCCCTCTTCCTGAGTGAGTCTGTAAAGGAGAGCCATCTTCCGAAATGGATTTCGGATGAATGTGCAAAGCTTAAAATCAATACAGCTCCCAATATTTCTCATCTTCTGGCAGAATATCTGGGGAATGACCTTTCAAGAATTGCCAACGAACTGAACAAACTGAAGATGATTCTTAAAGAAGGAGAAATTCTTGACGGAACAATTGTTGAAAACCATATCGGAATCAGTAAAGAATACAATATTTTTGAGCTTCAGAAGGCTTTGGGAACTAAGAATGCCAATGCTGCTTTTAAAATTGCTCATTTTATGGGTAAAAATCCGAAGAATAATCCTTTTGTCATGATGCTGGCAAGCCTTTACAATTATTTTTCAAACATTATTATTTATCAGACGATGGCAGGACAGTCTCCGCAGACGATTGCTTCACAGATGGGAGTGAATCCTTATTTTATCAAAGACTATGCAGAAAGTGCCAGGCTTTATCCTCTGAAACATGCCACAAGAGTCATTTCTATTCTCCGCGAATTTGATATGAAAGGAAAAGGACTTGGAGCAGTAAACATGGGAGAAGCTGAACTCATCAGAGAGCTTGTGTACAAGATTATCAATGTAGATAAGATTAAAATGAAGGTGTGAGGCGAGCGATGAGCTAGCGGGATGCAAGATGCACAATTTGAGGTATGATGGCAAAGGAAATGAAAACAGAAATGTTAAATTTACACCAACCCGAACCTCGGAACAGCTACCATTGAAATTCAACATATCAGATATTGACAAGTATCATTAAAATAACTTTAAAAAGAAATTAAAAATTCCGAAATTAGCGGTCTAATTCAAATTAAATCTTTTCGAACAAAGCAAATTATGGAGCAAAACATTTTAGATTGTGTGATCGTTGGATCTGGGCCTTCTGGTTTCACAGCTGCTATCTACGCAGCAAGAGCAGACTTAAAACCTGAATTGTTTACAGGTTTGGAGCCGGGCGGACAATTAACTACAACTACGGAAGTGGATAACTTCCCAGGGTATCCAGCCGGGATTACAGGTCCTGAAATGATGATGGATCTGCAAAAACAGGCAGAAAGATTTGATACCAAAGTTCATTACGAAATGATCACTAAAGCTGAATTCTCCAGGGAAGCAGGCGGTGTTCACAAATTATATGCAGGAAACAAAGAGATCCTTGCCAGAACAGTAATTATCTCTACAGGAGCTACTGCAAAATATTTAGGGCTTGAAGATGAGAAAAAATATGCAGGCGGTGGTGTTTCAGCTTGTGCTACGTGTGACGGTTTCTTTTACAGAGGAAAAGACGTTGTGGTAGTAGGAGCAGGAGATACAGCTGCAGAAGAAGCTACTTATCTTGCAAAATTATGTAAGAAAGTGACATTGTTGGTGAGAAAAGACGTTTTCAGAGCTTCAAAAGCAATGGTTCACAGAGTGGAAAGTACTCCGAATATTGAAGTAAAATTTCACCATGAATTAATCGGGATTGAAGGAGAAAACAGCCTTGTAGAAAGAGCGGTAATTATCAATAACCAGACTCAGGAGAAATCTACAGTAGATGTGGAAGGTATCTTTATCGCAATCGGTCACAAACCGAATACGGATATCTTCGTGGGTCAGGTAGATCTTGATGAAAATGGATATATCGTAACTGAAAAAGGTTCTACAAGAACCAATCTTCCTGGAGTATTTGCGGCAGGAGATGTTCAGGATCATATCTACAGACAGGCTATTACAGCTGCAGGAAGCGGATGTATGGCGGCAATGGATGCAGAGAAATATTTAGCTGAATTACACTAATCTTATTTAGCTTATACAATACAAAGCGTGCCCTATGGGTGCGCTTTTTTGTTTATTTATGGATTCTTTTTTAACACAACGTATTTTATTATTAATTTTTTGTCAGGTAATCGCAAAGAAGTCAATTTTTTCTAATCCTATCTATAGTTTTTAAGGCACAAGAACATTTCGACTTCGCTCAATATGAGATTTTCAGCAAAGAGTATACGGTATCAATTTTATCACAGATAAAATCCTGGCGCCTTAAAAGGGTCTTCATATTTCTATTTCTTGCGCCTTTGCACTTTCCAGCAGTATCCATCAAAAATTTAATCAGAATCGTGAAACAACTAACAAAACATTGACATATTTGTGAAACGGCAAAACGATCCTGAATTTGCATTCCATTAGAATTGTAAAATTCCTAAATTTGGCTTCTAATTAAAAACAAAATGGAAACAAAGATCATAAAAGTTACACACGTTACCGGAACCTATATCATTGAAGTTCCCAATGGAGCGCTTAATGATATGAAAACCCAGCTGGATAAATGCCTTAATGATGAACAGGCTGCTATTGTAGTAAAGGGAGAAGATGGAGACCAGTTTGTATATCCGTCTGATTTTTTAAAAAACAGCTTCATTTCTATTGTTGATCGGGAATAGGCAGCCTTTCACAGATATAAAATAAAAACGAAGGTGTATCACAACTAGATGATGTGGGTTGAGAATCGCTTAAACGAAAACCCTTCTCGTATAGGGATACAGGAAATTTTCATAAAAAAGGCCGTTTTCACGAGTTGTGAGACGGCTTCATTTTATTCTTTATGCGGAGGTGATTATCCCTTTTTTAGTTTTTCATTTTCTTCTTTTAAAGCTTTAATCTGCTCTTTCAGAAGATGAATATATTCCTGCTGGTTTTCTAAAAGATAATTTGGAACATTACAATTATAGATGCCAGACTGATGAAATGAACTAGTATCATTAAATGTTATGTTTTCATTTTTTTGTACAACATTCGGTTCTTTCTCTTCCTTAATATCTTCTACAGGAACTTCCAAAGCTTTAGCCAGTTTTTCCCATTCGTCATCAAATATTCTGACATCTCCACTTTCTTTTCTGCTGTAGTTGGAGACATCGGTGGCAAGAAGATCAGCAATCTGCTGCTGAGTATAACCTTTCTGTTTTCTTAATGTTCTTAGTTTTTCCATTGTCATAGGATACCTGTGTTTTTACAAATGTAGTGAAAAATATGTGTGTTTGTAAATAGAGCTGTAAGTTTTGTTATACAAATGCCTTTCTATAATGGCATTTCCGAAAACATGGGCGTTTTAGATTTTTATATTGAAACTTTTATGAAAGAGCGAAAAATAATTCCCCTGATTCCTAGTCTATTATTAAGTTTTGTTAAAATTTGTGTAGGAAAAGTTTTGCAGAAATTAAAAATCGTTCTATATTTGCACCACTGAAAACAACGGTATAGCCGGAGTTTAGGGAGAGTTGGCAGAGTGGTCGATTGCGGCAGTCTTGAAAACTGTTGACTGTAACAGGTCCGGGGGTTCGAATCCCTCACTCTCCGCTTAGGGAGACGTTTATTTTTTTAACGTCTCCTTTTTTTGTGCCCTAAATTGCTTGATTTCCGGTCGGCAAAGGGAGAGGCTCGTTGTTCATATAGGTAGTTAAACTACATATAAAAAGCTGGTTCAGGTATTGAAATGGGTCTTCACATTCTGGATAAACCCAAAATTCTATCAATCATTTATATCACATATCTGTAAATCATAATAACGCACAAGTTGGCATAAATCATTTATTCACAACTGGTTAACATGATGAAATTTTTCTCTTTATAATGATTTATATTGTTATATTAGCTATCTAATTTAAAATATTACAAAAATGAAAAAATTAAAAAAATTATCTCGAAATGATCTTAAAAAAGTAGCAGGAGGAACTTGTAGTCAATGGGTTGGTGTTACTGCACCTTGTGGAGCTTCATATTCTTTATGCACAGATAATTATAATGGCTGGGCTGAATTACAAGAAGCAGCAGAATATTTTAATGATGTGAAATGCTAAAACAAATCGGTATGATTAATAGTAACCGTAATTTCTTACGGTTATTTTTTTTAGTGATTGGATTCTTTTCAAATGCTCAAATTACTGTAACAGGTAATTTCTCTATGAAACCTGATTCCTATGAAGAAAAAATTATAGACAGTAGTTATCAAAATATTTATTACAAATTAGAATTTGTAAAAGACCCTAAAAAAAAGAAGTTGGAAACAATATGCTTACTTCAAATGGGAAAGAATTTTTCAAGGTTTTCAGATTTTAATTCCTTACGAAAGGATTCTTTAATGTTAATTTTTAGTCATTTAGAAAAACTAGGAGCTAAAGAATTAAACCAAACACTTAATTTACCTGATAAATGGAAAAATGTTTTGGTTAAAGATTTTTCAATAAATAAAGTTATCGTACAGGATAGAGCAAATGTAACTTATCAATATGAAGAGAACCAGCCAGTAATAGAATGGAAGCTCGAAAATGAGACAAAAGATATATTGGGTTACTTATGTAATAAAGCCACAACTAAATATAGAGGTAGAAAATATACAGCTTGGTATTCTAAAGAAATCCCAATTAATAACGGACCGTATGTTTTTCAAAATTTACCTGGTTTAATTTTAGAAATTGAGGATAGTAAAAGTAATTTCCATTTTACTGCAATAGCAATGGATAAAAAGCCTAACAGAATCTATCTGAGGAACGAAAAAAGAATATTAACAGTAACAAGAGAACAATTCAGAAAAGTATTACAAAACTACAATGATAATCCTGGCTTTTTTCATGGTAAAGCCTACAATGAAGATGGTAGTCAGATATCTGTTAAATCAGACCCACTACCATATAATCCAATTGAATTGGAGTAATGAAAATTTATTTTCTTAACATTACTTTGTCTAACAAGTCGTAGAAGGTTTATGTCTGTTTCTGAATTAATAAAGAGTTTTATCAGTAATTTGCACTTTTCATGCAAGACAACCATCAATTCATCTTTTCTTCTAATTCCCGCTTCAAAGTAGAAATCCGCTCATCTTTATCATGATGATGCCAGCCCGGAGCATTGAATATATACCCCAGTTTCGCTTTCCATGTAGGTGCATTCCGGACATCCTTTATCATATTTCCAAACTCATCAAAGACGATATGAAAAACATTATAAGTATGGATGTTATGATAGATTCCGTAATCCGTCGTTTTCTTTTCTTCCGCTTTGTACGTGCCGAAAAGATGATCCCAAATCATCAAAATGCCCCCATAGTTATTATCTAAATCCTCAATTTTTCGGGAATGATGCACCCGATGGTTGGAAGGAGAATTGAATACTTTATCGAACCACCCTAATTTTCCAATAGCATTGGTATGCGGCCAAAATTGAAAAATCAAATTAAACTGATGCATCATAGCAATCATAATAGGATGAAAACCAATCATGATAAAAGGGATATACCAAATGTCCCGATATATGATTTCAAACCATCCCTGACGCAATGCAATAGCAAGACTCAAATGAGTAGCCGAATGATGATTGACATGACCTGTCCAAAATAATCTGATTTTATGACTCAACCGATGATGCCAGTAAAAGCCAAAATCCTGGACAATCATAACCAATAACCAAAGCCACCAGTGATCTGCATGCCATTTTAAAGTGAAGAATTTATTGAAATCTTTGATCCCGAAAATATCAGTAAGCCTAAAATGATTGTAAATCCAAAAAAAGTAGGATAATGAAATAGCTTTCATCCCAAAGTCTAACATTACTGCCCCTATCCCCAATCCTATACTCGATACATTATCTTTGATGAGTCTTTTTGTGAATACTTTTTGAGGAATCTGATACAAAAATATCTCCCCTAATATCAACAAGATAAACACAGGAATGAAATAAGTAACAGGATCAGTAAAATCCAATGGGCAGAATAGGCCAATACTATGAAAAAATCGGTTATCTTTTCTTTTCATAAGTCTTGATTTTATCGAATAATTCTGTTCTTTTTTTCAATACCAACCACTCCCAACACCAAAATCAATTGGGCTAAAACATAAGTAATCATCACAACAAGTTCTTTCCCAATACTACGCTGTACGAACATATTAATGGCCAATACGGAATCTGATATTACAAACAAAACAGCTCCCAGGATTAATAATGAAGAATAAGTTCTGATACTAAAATACAGCATCGTAGCAATGGTAATTCCGTAAATCACCACGGGGATCTTCATTTCGTTTAAATAAGGATATATATAGTAAATAAATGAGCCTAAATATAGAAAAACAAAGGGAAGCCAACTCCATACATTTTTCTTTTTAATCTTTAAAAAATAAATGATGTAACAAATATGAGCCAATAAAAAGCTTCCCAAACCGGGCATAAATCCCCATCCAAATAACAAAAACACATCACCCAAAAAGCTCAGAATTAATCCAGACAAAAACCATTGGTTGATCCGAAATACATTTTGTTTAGAATAAGTAGAATAAAGCCAGATAATAATAGGTAATAACAGTGGCTTGGTAAAAAACCGCCAGGAGCTATGATCCATAGCAATAAATACTAAGTCAAATGCAAAAACAATGGAAAGAAGGACTAATAACAATTTGATATTGAAAGATTTTATCATGGTATTATTTATCTTTTTACTTGTTACAATATGGATATCTCAGGTTTGCACCAAGTTATTCTATATGTGACACTTAGCTCAGATTGTTAAATTACAAATAAAATGAAGATAAAAATACTTTTGAAATGTAAAATACAATGCATTACACTTTAGTTTATTTTATATTTTAGAAATACATTATTATTTGAAATATTATTTAAGTTTATACAGTATAATCACATCTTTTCCAAAGTAATTTTTCGAATTTTTTGGAAAATTCTTCATCCTTGAACTTTAGGATTGTATGACTACTATTAAAAGTAGTTAATGTTCTAAGGATCAGGGTTTTGTGTCAGAAATGCTGAAAAAATGACAGTAGATCGGAAAAAATTTCACTCTTACTAAAATGGTATTTTTTTTGTAAATTTTTATGTACAGCTGGCCAGCTGACGTGTTTTTTAATGATTGTTAAACTTAATTAAAAATGATTGCAATGAATAATCTAATAAGAAGAAACGGAAACAGCAATTTGGGCTTTTCAAATGTCTTTGATGATTTTTTTGGTCGTGAACTTTTTAACTGGGGCAATAACAATTACTCATCTACCAGTACAACCGTACCATCGGTAAATATAAAGGAGAACGGAGAGGCTTATGAAGTTCAGGTTGCAGCACCAGGTATGGATAAAAATGATTTTCAGATCAGGCTGGATGGTAACCTGCTTACTATTTCATCAGCGAAGGAAGATCGCAAAGAGACAAAAGATGAAAATTTCACACGAAGAGAATTCAGTTACCAATCTTTCCAGAGAAGTTTTGAGCTTCCAAAAGATGTTGTGGATCAGGATAATATTAATGCAAAATATGAAAATGGCCTTTTAATGTTAACCATCCCGAAAAAAGAAGATGCGAAACAGAAACCACCAAGAATGATTGAAATAGCATAGAAATAACTACAAAATTGGCTACCAAAAGAGTAGCCAATTTTTTTATATTTTTTGAAAATACAGACAGATTAGCTTACATCTTTGAATTATTTGATTCAAAGATGTCTTACAATATTGTATTCTCTTACTCTATCCAGAAATATCCCACAGAGTATGGTGGAAGCAAAAACTTTAGTAATTCTTGTTCGCTCAACATACAACAAAGTTATATTTTTTTAATTTTCTCCCCAACTTTTGAGACTGATCCACGATTTATATGACCTATTCCGTGACCCATCCTGAAAATTGTAAATGGGTCACGAAAAAATCAGGGAAAGCCGACTAACAGGTAGTCTAACTATTGTACATCTTGCAGAAAGTGGTAACAAAAAGTAATTTATTAACAATTAAAGTTACCACACAATGAACAAAACATTCAACCTATTATTCTTTATAAAAAAGAATAAAATCAGAACAAACGGAACCGCTCCCATCTATTTACGAATCACGATAGATGGCAAAGCTGTGGACATTGCTGCTAAAAGGTATATCGATCCACAGAAATGGAACACTAAATCACACAAGGCACTAGGTAATACTCAGGAATCTAAAATACTAAACCTCTATCTTAAAACTGTGGAACAACAAGTTTACGATTATCATTACCTGATGCTGAAAGAAGAAGATTTTGTAACATCAGAAAGTTTAAAATCTAAACTGCTTGGAACTGATGTCTCTACAAGAATGCTCATTCCTATTTTTCAGGATCATAATGATAAAGTTAAGGTTTTAGTTGATCAGGATTTTGCACCCGGAACATTGGAGCGGTACAAAACCTCTTTAAAACATACGCAGGAATTTCTCAACTGGAAATACAAAACTTCTGATATTGATATTACTAAAATCGACCATGCTTTTATACTTTCTTTAACGCTAAAAAAATCTATAGGTTTTATTTCTTCAATATCAATTCCCAGGTGTATATTACTTGATATAGCACAGAAAGCATAACATCCCGAATGCGTTATACTAAAATCAAAATCTGGTGATAAATAAGGTTTTTTGAATTGATTGTAATAGAGGTCATGAAGTGTGATTGAATCATATCCGAGATGTTTTACAGCTTCAGAAAGAAGTAATTTCCCTGATAAATTTCTTATCCTGTCATCTTCATTATGAAATCGTAGGTTGATTTTCTGGAATTTGGAAGGTAAAAAAACAGCCATTTATTATTAATGGCTGCTTTATTATCATCATTAGACTGAGTATAAAAAATAAGTATTCCCATATTAAAGAACTCCTAAATATTTACAGAACGCTTCTACTGTAGCACGGTTTATTTTTTTATTCTCAATTGAACTTCCTTTTAAGAATCTATTGGTGTTGCTGATATCAAAATCCGGGGTGTTTTGATGAATTTCAATTATCGATTTATTATCATAAGCAGGAAATTTAAACAAACTCAAAAGCGGGTAGAGTGGGCTGGTCTCATCATTTTCCCAAAGAGCTCTCCATTCAAGATAAGGAGCGGGCTTAAGATCAAAGTTCAATTCGGTATGCAGGAGTTCAAAAAATTCCATTACGGTCATATTATCTTCGGCTGCAGGACTTAAATGAAATATCTCTCCTGTAGAGCCTGAATTTTTAGCAATATGAGCAATTGCTTTGCTTACAAAATCTACCATAACCAATTCTTCTTTCTGGTCAATTAATATGGGGTAAGCTTTTAATTGGATACAGGTTTTTACTAAAAGTCCCCACCATTGATACCGTGCTGTAGCGCCTGTTACGCTGTGGCAGAATACATATCCTAACCGGAAAATAACGATGGGGACACCCTGTTGTATAGCTGCTTGGGCAACCTGTTCCATGACCCATTTACTCTGTATATAGCCCATATCCCTGCTTAAATATTTAAAGGCAGATGTGCTGTCTGTATTTTCCATGATCATTGCAGGTTTGGTAAAATAATGTTCCCAGCTAAAAACCCCTACAGTAGATAAAAGAGATAATTGTTTCAACTTGTACGTTGTTACAAATTGAATCATAGTATGTAAAGCATCAACATTGGCAGCTCTCATGTAGGAATAGGGCTGGATAAAGTTTACCGCACTTCCGGCATGATGTACGACATCGATGGTTTTAGTAAGGTCCTCATATTTCTGAGGGGTAAGGCCCAGAAATGGCTTTGCAAGATCTCCTGGCAGTAATGTAACTCTTTTCTTATCATACATTTCTAAAGGAATGAGCTGATCCTCCATAGCTTTTAATAATCTTTTTTCAGCAGCACGTTCATCATCTGCACGAATTAAAAGATAAATATTTGCAGCGGTGGATTTCAATAATTCCACAAGCATATTTACTCCTACAAACCCTGTTACTCCTGTCAGTAAAATTTCTTCAGGATTTTCAAAATTTCCTTTTATTGAAATATTGAATTTGAATTTTTCATGCTTTACATCAGCGTCTTTTCTTATTTCATTACTTAAAGGGTCCTTTCCCAGCCCATAATGTAGGGTATGCGGATTCTTCTCTCTTTCTTCAATTAATAAAGCCTGTTTTCTGATTGTACTGTTGGTATACAATTCACTGAGAGTAATGGTATTTGGAAATTGTTTGAAAAGCTTATTATACATTTTGGTCAGTAACAAAGAATGCCCGCCAAGATGGAAAAAATCGTCTTCCATACCTGGAATTCTACATTCCAGTACCTCAGTCCATATCTCTTTGATGACTTTTTCGTATTCATTGCAAGGTTCATCTTCTATTTCTAATGTTGCTGCAGTCTTATGTTCTGCCAGAGAGGCAAGGGCTTCCATATCTATTTTTCCGTTTGATTTTATGGGGATCATATCGACAGTGAAAATTTCATTCGGAACCATGTAGGTAGGGAGTTTTCTGCTCAATTCACTTCTAATATTGGAAATATGAGAGTCTCCGGTTACAAATGCTCTTAATGACTTTATGGTTTGTGACTCATTATGAACATGTACTTTTGCATTTTTTATTCCTTTGATCTGCAACAGTGCATTTTCGATTTCAGCAAGTTCGATCCGGTATCCTCTCACTTTCACTTGCTGATCGCTTCTTCCAATGTATTCAAGTATACCGTCAGATAATGTTTTCGCTTGATCTCCAGTTTTATACAGTCTGCTGTAAATGATACTTTCTTCGTTTATAAAATGATTTTTAATAAATTTCTCTGCGGTAAGTTCCGGCTGATTCAGGTATCCTCTCGAAAGCTGGATTCCCGAAATATAAAGTTCACCAGTGACCCCGGTAGGAACCTTTCGGAGATATTGATCCAAAACATAAAGACGCATATTTTTAATTGCTTTACCAATCGTATGATCAGGATGAATATCATCAAATACAAATTCATTGACAGCCACTGTTGTTTCTGTAGGACCATACATATTCACCAGTTTTACAAGTGGCCTCCAATATTGACTTACCTGTGAAGGACATGTTTCTGCTCCGGTGCCAATTACTCTTATGGAAGGAAGATCAAAAGTTTGAGGCAGGGTAGAAAGTACTGAAGGAGAAATGAATGGAATGACTGTAATTGCATGAAGGAAAATAAATTCAGATAAATGTTCTCCAAGCAGTTTGTTATTGGGATAAAGGTGAACGGTAGCTCCTTTAGTAAGCGGAATCCAAAGATCTATGACTGACCCGTCAAAATTATAAGGCGAGAACTGGAGCGTTCTGTCTTCTTCACTAATGTCAAGAAGATTACCGTATTCTGTAATGAAATTTCCCAATGACTGATGCTCAATGAGAACTCCTTTAGGCATTCCCGTAGTTCCGGAAGTGTGAATGACATAGGCGAGATCGGTATGGGTGTGGGTACTGCAATAACTCTGCAGTATAGTTTCAGATCGATTTTTGAGGAGATCTTCAATGAAATATACCGGCTGTTTGACCTCCCTTTTTATCTGACTGAATTTTGCTGATCCAATGATAACTTTGGGTTGAGTATCTTCCATGAGGAGCTTAATTCTCTCCATCGGATAAGTGGTGTCTAAAGGAACATAGGCTGCACCGGCTTTCAAAACTCCTAATAAACTGATAATCCGTTCAATAGATTGTTCATGATAACAGGCCGCAAAATCACCTCTTTTAATTCCTAGATGAATGAGATGGTTTGCAACACAACTTGATTTCTCATCTAAACTGCGGTAAGAAATACTTATTCCGGATAATATCAAGGCTGTTTTATCCGGTGTTTTTTGCACCTGTTCTTCAAACATCTGTACGAGTGTTTTGGGAATTTCAATATGTTTTTGAGTTTCGATATTTTTTTCAGATACAGCAGCATACAAGTCAATATCCCCAATTTTTTGATTAGGATCTAAAGTTATTGATTGCAGCAGATACCTGAATCTTGCTGCCATTTCCATGATAGTCTCCTTTTTAAATAAAGCATCAGAATAATCAATGTTTACTTTTAATTTTCCATCAGTCTGAAGAACCTCAAACTGCAGATCAAATTTTATATGTTTGTTATGAATCCATTGTACTTTTTCAGCCTGTACAGGAAATGAATTTTCGGACTTTTCTACAGGATCCTGAAGGACAAAAATATTCTGGAATAATGGATTGTGCCCTGCAAAACGGTCTTTAATCACTTGGCTTACTATAATGTCTATAGGAACTCCCTGATGCCTGAAAATCTGTGGAATCATATTTCGGATTTGTTGTAAAAAATCGACAAATACAGGGTTTCCATCGATTTTAATGCGGATGGGAAGCATATTGGCAAAATAGCCGATTGTTGTATCAAAAGGATGCGGCCGGTTGGCAGACGGGCTTCCAATACAGATGTCCTGCTGCCCGCTGTAATACTGCATCAATAGACTGAACGCAGAAAGCAGTGTCATATATAAAGTAGCAGACTGCTCTTCTGAAATATTTTTAAGGTTTTCAGTAAGTTCTTCATCAATTTCAAATTGATACTGTTCTCCCGAATCAGTATGATTATGTAATTTTTTGAAATCATGAGCTGTCTGCAGTACAGGAACATCCTCGAGATATTCTTTCCAAAAAGTAATTCCGTCCCCTATATTCTGCTTAGACTGCCAGACTGCATAGTGTTTATATTCTATAATCGGATTAAAATTTTCTTCTGCTTTGTTGTTTATGATCTCTTGATATAATGTATTAATTTCCTGAACAATTAACGGCATAGACCAGCCATCTGTAACCATATGATGAATTACCAATAATAAAGAAGCCGCCGCGTTTGAATCATAAATAATATAGGCTCTGAGCATATAGTCCCTCTGAAGGTCAAAAGGTATAGTGACAAGGTTTTTTATATTGTCTGAACCGTGCTGTGTATGCAATAACCAGTGGTCTGCATTAATTACCGAAACGTATGGGTGATTATCCTTTTCCTCTATAGTGGTTCTTAGTATACTGTGCTTTTTGACAAGCCTGTGCAGGGCATTTTCTAATATTGAAAAAGAAACGTCTTTATGCATAGGATAAAGTACACCAATGTTATAAGGGGTACTGCCATATAACTTGTCAATAAACCATAAGTTTTGCTGCTGCGATGACAGCGGTACAGGATCATACTGATCCAGAATATCTATTTCATCCGTCTGATTACGATTGTCTTGTTTTGTAATATAATTCTCAAGTTGGTGAATGTTTGGATGTAAAAATAAATCTGCTGCCTGTAAAGAAAGATTAAATTCTCTGCGGAGAAGAGAAACTAAGCGGTATGCTAAAATTGAATTACCACCAAAGTGGAAAAAGTTATCATAAATACCTATTGATCTCATTCCTAAAATCGCACTCCATGCATCAGCCAAAAGATTCTGTAATGGGCTCTGAGGCGCAACAAAAGATTTTCTTTTCTCTTCTGTAATTTCATCGGTACTTAAAACAGATTTATCAATTTTTCCATTAGCAGTTAGCGGAAAACTTTCTACTTCCAGAAATTTAAAAGGAATCATATAAGACGGAAGACGCTCAAATAAATAGGATCTGATATCTTCAGGATATGAATTTTTATCTCTTTTATTTTTATAAAAGCAAATGAGCTGTTTTACATCCTGTTTTTGTTTTACAATAATGATGCAGTTTTCTACAAGACCAGACTGCCGGATATTTTCTTCGATTTCAGCCGGTTCTACACGGAATCCCCTTACTTTCACCTGCTGGTCTGCTCTTCCTGCAAACTCTATGGTATCATCTTTTAAACGACGTACCAGGTCTCCTGTTTTATAGACCCTTACTGTTTTATTTTCAGGGGTTTTATACTCTAAAAATCTCTCAGCAGTTAAATCCGGACGGTTGTAATAACCTCTTGCCACTTGAATTCCTCCAATATAAAGCTCTCCGGTTTCGTTTGCGGGAAGAGGATTCATTTTATCATCCAGCACATAAAAATCTACATTAGGAAGAGGCTTCCCGATTGTATTTATCGGATGGCTTTCATCAAATTTAAATCCGCTTACGACTACTGTCGTTTCTGTGGGGCCATAGATATTTATCAGCTCCGTTCTTTTCTTCCAGGATTCTATTACTGACGGTATCGGAGCTTCTCCGCCGGTACATATTTTTCTAAGCTTTCCAATAGGTTGATCAGTGGGTAATGTTGCCAGAATAGACACAGGAACATAAGGCAGGATAGTGATCCCACTTTCGCGAATATAATGAAGGAGAGGTTCTCCTACCATTCTGTTATCAGGATAAAGGAATACGGTCATTCCTTTTGAAAGCGGAACCCAGAGATCCAGTACGATACCATCAAAATTGGATGATGAGATGGTAAGGGCTGTATCTTCTTTTTGAGGATCCAGAAAAATGCCAAATTGCTCTACAAAATTATTGAGTCCCCTGTGTTCAGCCATTACTGCTTTAGGTACCCCTGTACTGCCTGAGGTATAGGCCAAATAAGCCATGCCTTCTGCAATTTTATATTTTGGAGTGCTTTCAGGCATCTGTTTGATTTCCTCTTTCTGTTCATCGATGAGTATGATCTGTCCTTTAAAAAAAGAAAATTTTTCGGCATAAGATCGTGTTGTGATAAGGAGAGGACTTTCTGTGTCTTCTAGAACATGCTGAAGTCTTGCTTCCGGATAGAGCGGATCGAGAGAAACATAAGCGCCTTCAGCTTTCCATATAGCGAGCATAGCAATTACTTTTTCCAGAGACTGGTCTAAACAGAAACAAAGAGGAATATTTGAAAAATTTCCTCTTTGTTTTAAATAATGTGCTAATTGATTCGAAAAAATGTCTAGTTTTTCAAATGTAAGCGTTGAATTTTCGTAAATCAGTGCCGGTTTAGATGGGCACAAATGTACTGTATCCTCAAGATGCGATAGGATTGATTTGAATTTTAACATTTTATTGAGTTTTATGGTTAAATTTTTTTTTTTAAACAATAAAATTATAAATAAAACACTAAATTCACGTTATTGTAATTAAAAATACAAAAAATATAATACCATATGGAGAAATTACCTCAAAAACCGGAGCTCACCTTTAAAATGTATGAATTGATAAGCGGGTATTGGGTGGCTTCCTGTATCCGTTCAGCAGTACAGCTTGATATCGCGGATAAATTACTTAGCGGCCCTAAAACTTTGTCACAGCTGGCGATCGAAACAGAATGTGATGAAACGTCTTTGTATCGATTATTAAGGGCAATAACCAGTGTAGGCATTTTTAACGAAAAAGAAGACGGAGCGTTTGAACTAAATGATTTGGGAGCTGTTTTACTAAGCGACGTTCCCGGATCAGTAAAACCATGGGCTCTGGCTAATCTCGGAGAGCACTATCCGGCTTTTGGAGAATTAACCTATGGCGTGAAAACTGGAAAAGTTCCTTTTGAACATGCCCATGGAATCCCTGTCTGGGAATACTATAAACAGAATCCTGCCGCTGGGATGAATCTTGCCAAAGCAATGGCTGGGATGTCTGGAGCTGTTCTGAAAACGATTATAGATACCTACGATTTTTCATCATACAAAACGATGGTTGATATTGGAGGAGGAAACGGAGCTTTGATGTTTGCTGTTTTGAACGCATCTTCAGAAAGTACCGGCATCATTTTCGATGAGCCTTATGTGATACAGCAGACCGCTCTGCTCATTCCGGAAGATTTGAAGGAAAGATGTACGGTTTTCGGAGGAAGTTTTTTTGAAGAAATTCCTGCAGGAGCTGATCTTTATACGACGAAATGGGTAATCCATGACTGGAATGACGAGGAGGCAATCAAAATTTTAAGCAATGTTTATAAAGCAATGCCCGTAGGCGGGAGACTGTTGATTATTGATTCTGTTATCCCTGATGATTCACGAAACACTCCGCATGCCGGAAAATTATTGGATATCAATATTATGGCGATGACCACAGGAAAAGAAAGAACATTGAACGAATTCAAAATTCTGATTGAAAAAGCAGGATTGACCTTTAAAAGACTCATTCAGACTGATACTGAAGTCTCAAGCATCGTTGAATGTGAAAAAGTGTAATAAGTACCAATAAAGCGATGTTTAAAGTCACTATTTTTTATCCTGTTAAAGAAAATGACTGGTTTGATATGGAGTATTATATCCAAAAGCACGTTCCATTATCAAGATCTGTTTTCGGAAAATCGTTAAAGGGATTGGCTATAGAAGAAGCTTATAACGATGAAAAAAATGAAGCCTATCAATATCCTTACAAAGTTATCGGGCATCTTTTTTTTGAAAAAGTTGAAGACTTCTACCTTAACTTTCTGCCCAACGAAGAACTCCTTAGAAAGGATAGTCAAAACTATACTAACGTAGATCCTATTTTACAGATATGCAGAGTAATTGTCTGCGATCATTATGAGTGATTATTTTTTACTGCTGCTTCTACTGATTCGTTTTTCGTATTTGATTGATGGGTTTGATCTGGTAAGAATTTGGATAGTTTGCGGGGGTGTGAAATGGCAAAAAAATTATTAAGAAGCTTAAGATGATTTGGATTCTGAATGACCTAATGGTGTCCAAAACAAAGAATTTAATTTTTTTTTGTTTATTTAGGTTCATTTTTTTACTTGTTTTAATTAAAAAAAACTCTTAAAATAGGCGATTTCGGTGGATGTTTTACTGCTTTCATATAAATTTAGATAATGATATATCATTATCTAAATTTATTGTTATCGAAGCATTATTTCTCTAATTTCTACACTTCCGCCTGCTTTTAAAATAGGGTTTGATTTTGCAATTTTTTGAGCGGCTTCTAAGTCTTCGGTTTCTATCATCAAAAAACCTGTTAAAAAGTGTGCTACTTCCATAAAAGGTCCTTCTTTAAAAGTCCCGTCAGCAAAAATTGAACTTGCCATAGCTGGTATTGGAGGCATTGTTCCTCCCAGGTTTTTGATAGCTCCTTGCGCTTTTACATCTTCCAACCATTGCGCTCTGTCTGCTCCTTCTTTAGGATCTGTGAAAGCCCCGGGATTCATATTTGTGTTTGCTCTTAATAATCAAACAAAATTTTTCATTGTATTTGATTTAACTTTTAAATAATTCCTCCATAATATCTTCAATAGATGCTGTAGGACGGCCCAATAAGGTTTCCATCGTATGGCTTTCTATTTCGTATTGTGCCATTTTGATATCGTGAATAGTGCCCGAGTGTAGATAGATCGCAAAGTCAGGGAAACCGATTTGCTTCAAAAATACTTTCAGATCATCTTCTGAAATATCATTGTACTTAATCGTATCTCGTTTAAGGTTAGAAAGTACTGCTGCTAACTCCGTATAACCCAAACTATTTGAACCCGTGATGTTATATGTATTATTTTCGTGGCCATCTTGCAACAGTAGATTAGCTGTAGCTTCTCCTATTTCTCTTCTCAGAGCATAAGGTACTTTTCCGCTTCCACCGGGTAGATTGATGTCTTGGTGTAAAGCATTGGAACCTAAAATTTGCATCAATGCATCAGCATACATTGTGTTTCTCAGGATAGTATAGGTTAAGCCGCTTTCTTTGATGTAATCTTCGGTCTGGAAATGACTTATCATCAAATCTTTCACAGCGGAGGTATGAATGTCTTTTATAGCCAAACCGGTATAAATGATTTGTTTTACCCCTTGTTTCTTAGCCGCATCCACTACGTTTTTGTGTTGCCCGTAACGGTTTTGATCCATCGTGGAAATCAGCAGCAATTTATCTATTCCTTTAAATGCTTCATTCAATGTAATAGGATCGCTGAAATTTGCTAATCGTGATTGCAATCCCTTAGCTTTCAGTTTTTCCACACCTTCAGCATTGCTGGATGTTGCAACAAAGTTTTCCGGTGACAAAGTTTTTAAAAGCTGAGTAATTACAGCAGAGCCCAAATTACCGGTGGCTCCTGTTATTAGTATCATATTATTTTTCTATTAAAATCCCTAATCTCAATATTAACTATAGAAGGATCAGGAAATATTGGTTGTTTGACTTAAAATCATTGCCCTCCCGTGTTACCACCGTATTGATCTGGCTGTGCGGATGTTGCAAATTCCTCCATTTTGGAAATCAGGCCGTTGGTTACAGTATATACCTGTACCCATTGGTTTTTAAGATGCGTACCATCCTGTTTGGAAATAAAATGTTCGTTACCTAAAACGATTATTGTATTTCCCTCTTCCACAAACTGATTGGTATTAAAAAAAACCACATCCAAGGCATTGATATTGAACTCAAAAAACATTCTTGCGCCTTCTTTTCCTTTGAATTTTGCCGCTGGCATTACCTGTGTACCGTGATAAATTAGCTCGGCATCATTTGAAAATTTTTCTATTACGGAATCTACATTTTTAGTCGCAAATGCGGCGAACATTTCATCTATTATTTGTCTTGCTGATGTTGACATAATTTTATTTTTTTAATTGATTAAATTGTAGATCACAAAAATATAAAGGACATCTATAAAAAATAATATCACCTTCCTACAGGAAAGTACTTTCCAACAGGAAAGCGGGTATACAAAAAATCAGATATTAACTTATATTTGTTATTGTATAATAGTAAAATATGAATGATTCAGAACAGTTTATAGGCTTTTGCAGATTTAGAATTAATGCTGTGAAAGACAGTATGGATATCTTTACAGGAAAATGGAAAATACATATATTAGGCACATTATTGTATGGTGGAAAAATGCGATTTATGGATTTACAGCGTGAAGTGGCTGGTATTGGTTCCAAAATGTTATCCAAAGAATTGCAAGACATGGAAATGAATCATTTGGTTACCAGAACCGTAAAAAATACCAAACCGATAACCGTAGAATATGAATTGACAGAATTTGGAAAGACACTGGAGCCTGTAATTGATGCTATTGCACAATGGGGAATTGATTATAGAGAAACCTTGTTTAGGAAGAACGAAATATAGTCAATACAATGAATAGAAATGAATCTTATCCAATATTACATAATGCAAGAAATGTACTTTGTTTTGGTAGATTTATACTTAAAAACTATATTCAATAATCCAGACTCATAAACTGAGATAAGCCCTCTTCATGTTATTTAAAATTTTTTTTAATGAAAGATTTCATAATCTTGATGCAGTAAGATAATTTTGATTAATAGTAGCAAATAGTTAAAAAGCTACTTAAAACATTAGTTTTAAGTGGCTTTAGTGTTTCTAGTCTCCAATTTACGGGTACTTAAAGAATGGATGCTTCTGTAAATATTAGTAACAGGTGATCATATTGACCCTATTTTCAAACCTTATTTCTAACGTTTATGTAGTAGTAAGGAAAATTCTGTAATGATAATTTAAAATGTTTAATATAAAATCATTATTGATTTTAATTGTTTCTTATTTATGTTGAATGTTTTTTGTTTTTGATGTTAAATGCTTTATTTTTGGATAAATATCTCAATTTAAATATATATTCTAACTGAAAAATTAATTTATGCCCTTTTCACATCACAATTTTTCTATTATCGCTCTTTTTATATCGGCTTTCTTCTACTGTAATAATACAATTCCCGATTGGAAAAATGAAATTGCCAGACAAAAAGAGATGAGTGTAAGTGATGCGAAAAAATCTATTAAAATAGGTTTGGATATTCTTGAAAATTGTGACAATGACAGTATAAAAGCTCACTGCTATTCTACATTAGGGCTTTCTTATTACAGTATTGGTGATTATCTCAATTCTTTCAGAAATTGTCTGAAAGCTCAGGAAGAACTTTCTAGAAATAAAATATCAACGGATCAGATTGTTTATAATAATATGTGCCTTATCGAAACTTATTATCGCATAGGTTTGATCGACAGAAGTGTATCTGAAATAAAAAAAACAATTGCGCTAATCGAAAAAAAAGATCCTGAAAATAATAGTTTAAAGGGGATGATTTATGCGGTTTATGCCAATATTTTATTAGATCAAAAAAAATACAAGGAAACTCTTTTACAGTATTCTAAAGCTTTGCATTATTTCAATAAAGTAAATGATCCAAAACAGCTAGAGACTAAAATGATTTACATTACCCAGCTCAACTCAGAGACCAGTAATGTTTACATGCTTCTTAACGACTTCAGAAAAGCCGAAATCTATGCTGATAAGGCTGATAAATTAATGGGAACCAGTGCTAATTATTTCTATATTTCACTTATAAATAATATAAGATTAGGAACAATATATTCCAGAACAAACAGACCGCAGGAAGCTATCACAATACTGGAGTCTTTAAAAGATGATAAAAATATAGAGCCTCCTTTTCAACTTGATATTCACGAAAGCTTATATCATGCCTATAAAGAAATAGGGGATAATATAAAAGCGGAGAGAGAAAAACTGTCTATTGCGTCGGTCAAGTCTTTAATGTCCACACAGCAGTCTCACGCATTGAAAGATATACTTGTTAAAGTTGATAATGAATTAAATAAAAAAGAACAACAACATGCTTTTTTACAGATCATTATCATATTTGGAGTCTTGTTATCAATACTTATTATCTATCTTTTATTCAGAAGGTATAAAACTAATCTGAGAAGAGAAGGAGAAAGATATCAAGACATTATAAGCAATTTAGAGTTTCAAATAAGTAATAAACCACAAGCAGAAGTCTCTAAGAAGATAAAAAATGTAGGTGTATCTAAATTAGAATTTACTAAAACCGAATTAGATATTATTGAAAAATTAGATAAGTTTGAAGCAAAAAAAAGGTTTTTGAAGAAAGATCTTACCTTGTCAACGATAGCTGTAGAATTAAACACCAATGCTTCCTATTTATCAGATATAATCAATAGATCGAAGAATAAAAATTTTAATACATATATCAATGAATTAAGAATTGATTACATCATAAAAGAAATTTATAGCGATTCAAAGTTCCTCAATTATAAAATCAGTCATCTGGCAGATATTTCTGGGTTCAATTCGCATAATACTTTTGCTTTGGTATTCAAAAAACACACAGGTATATCGCCTTCTATGTTTATCGAACAGAGGAAATCTGAAACCGAAAAATCAATGATTTACAAATAATTTATACTGGAAATCAATGTATTAATAGATTATTGCATTCATCAAATCTAAGCTTTTCATATCTAAAATGTTTTTTATTTTCATTTTATGCCATAATATTACTGAAAATACTAACCATAAAAATAAAAGATTAATGACAAGAAAAGCAATTTTATTTTCGGTGTTAATTTCAGGATTAACTACGGCTCAAGTAGGTATAAATACTGCAGAACCCAAAACAACATTTGATGTCTCTGCAAAACGAAATTCATCTAATGTTTTAACTGACACAGCGCAAACTTATGGGTTGCAGGCCCCCAGATTAACCAGAGCAGAACTTGCTTCTCTTACTGCACCTTATGGTACCAATCAAGAGGGTGCGTTAGTATACATTACTGATATTACTGGAGGAGATGCTTTAGGTCAACGTATTAATGTTAATGCTATAGGATATTACTATTTTGATGGAGCGTTATGGCAAAAAGTCGCAAACCAGAATATCTACACCAATGATGGTACTATTACTAATCCATTTCGTACGGTTAGAATGTATACCGCTGCTGCATCAGCTTCTAGACTTGGTTTTAATGCTAGTGCTATTAATTATAGTACTAGTCAAAAAACGCGTATGCCAACTTTTTCATTTATAGGAGGAGAAACGAACAATATGGTATTTCTCAATGGATCATCGTTAAATTCTGTTGATTATAAATTTGAATCAACAGGTACTTTATTCACTAATAATACATTAGGGAATTATCCTAAATACAGTTACCTCTTCTCAAATAATCAATTAGATGGAGCAAGACTTTGGCAGATGGTTACGGGAAGAGGAGTACCGGGAAGTTCTCAAAACGAGCTTTTTATAGGAGGGATACCTGAAAGTAAAATTGTTGCAAATCCTGGGATTATTTCTTTTGTAGTGGATGCAGACCTAAATTTAACTAATTATGCCTTTGATAATTCAACTACACCAATAGTTATCAATGGCACGGGTACAGAAATCAGCGCCGGTGTTTATAGATCAACGGTAACAATAAAAAATACAGACCTGTATTTAACTGATTTAGAAAATGTAACTCCATCAACTGAAACGGCAGGTCAGGTTTTAACATTAGTGCAAAATCCCAGCGACATAACTAAATTAAAAGCAGTGTGGAGAACGCCCGGCACTTCTGCATCTCAAAGCCGTGCTATTGTCAGAACGACTCAAAGCCGTACCATTTTAGATACTGATGAAATAGTTGTAAACGATGCCGCTGTTCCTGTTACCTATACTTTTACTTCTTCCTATCCGGCAGGTAAATCGCTTCTTATAGTCAATAAAAGTGCACAAAATATAAGTACAAATCCTCCTACTGGTGGTTCTATAATGTCTGATAATAATACTTCCATACAGATTAATACATCTGCAGAATATATACATTTAGGTTCTGGAGAATGGATTAGAGTAAATGCTAACTGATTATAGTCTGAATAAAAAATAAAAATCCCAGGAGATAAAAAATACATGTAGAATCAAAAAGGTCGTCACTTTTTAACAATTTGAATAAATCTTACAAAATAAATCAGTGAGATTGATAAAGATGAAGGTTTATATTCTACTATGAACTGAAATATTTACTTATATAATTTTTTTAATGATTCTAAAAATCAAATAAGATGAAATTTTCTTTTTTCCCATACGTTTTTTTAATAATAAGAGTTTGGAATTAACACATCCAAAAAATATAGATATAAAAACTATAAGTAAATAATCATGATATAGTAGAAATTTTTAATTTGCTCAGCTATATAAAATGAATAGTGTTTAGTTGATTGATCTAATCTGAGGTTTTGATAATTCCAAAATCAGTTCAGAAGGAGCATTTGATCAAAATATGAACATCTTTAATTTTGAGCTTTCTGCAAAAGATATATATTTTATATAGTATAGAAGACTTGTTTCTTAAACATAAAGTCTTTGTTATTGGCTTTTTTTTGGATGTGTTTCTATTACGATATGCTTCAATTCATTGCCAGGCGTGCTAGCTTTATTAAAGCTCATGAAAAGGCATGCTTTGTTTAGTGTATTTGATGCAGAAAAATTTCTTGGAATACAAAAAGAATTTTCTAAATAAGAAGAAACTGATTTATTTAAAAATTCCTAACAACAAGTAAGTGCTATTCTTACTTGTTTTTTTATTGATCCTCAGTCAGTTGAATTAAAATAAACAACTGGATTCAGCTATATAATGTTTTACGCTCCACTTATTGGAAATATTCCCACTGGTATAAGTTTGCTGTATCAGCTAGAAACCAATTGTATATTGCTGCATATTGCATTTTATGAAGAGAAAAATTTAATATGTACCAAGTTGTGAATAGAATAGTGTCTTGTCCAAGGAGACTTAATCTGACGGTTGGATCGGTATTTCTAGGCTCACGTTAAATGTAAATTACATAAAATCTATAGATGGGATAGATTGTTAAAAAATATCCTTTATGCTTTAGATTTTTTTAATCATATAGTTTTTTTTAAATATTTTTATTAGTTATTAATGAAAAATAATTAATAATTAGTTGAAAAATAATTATTTTAGTATAACCAAAACTAAAAACTATTTACCATGAAAATTTATTATGCTCAATATCAGAGCAAACATTGAAATTCAAAGTTCAGATTAGGAATTGAATCAAACTCTCCAATACATACACTGCAAATAAATTGTATTTGTGAGTGCTATAGATACTTTATCTGCTGCTATATGGCTAAAGGGAACTTATATAAGAATGGTTTGTATTTACAGATCGGCTTAAAGTATCCATCATAGAATTATAGTACTGTAATGAACACTTCTTGAACCTTACTGTTGTTATTGTACTATGTCTTTGAGGACCTAGACCGTTAATGGGTATAGCTAAAACGTAAATAATGCAGTAACAAATTTATTATTAGTAACAGAATACCAAGTTCAATAATATTAATGAAAAACTAAAACAATGAAAAACCAAACCATTCATGAAAATGTTAATGATGATTTTCACATTCAGCAAAATCAATTCAAAAATGTGATGTCTATTTTTAAGAAAGTAAGTCAATCTATTCCTAAGAAAGTAGCTTTGATTTCAGAGGAAAGATCTCTTTCATATGAAGAGCTGGACCGTAGGTCTGATGAGTTGGCGGGGCACCTGCTTTCCTTACAGCTGAAAAAAGGGACATTTATAGCAGTCTGCATGTCTCAGTCTGTGGAAAGAATCATATCTTTTTTAGCGGTACTCAAAATAGGTGCTGCTTATATTCCTATTGATGGACAGTTACCGGAAAGCAGGATTACAATGATGATTGAAGACTCTCAAACGGAACTTATCATCACTGAAAACACCTATATTGAGAAGTTTTCAGAAACGTCCATCCAATTGATAAATATAGATCAATGGAAAGCTAAGCCAATGGAAGTGAACACTGAGATCATGAATCCTGATGATATCAATCCAATGCAGACTGCATATATCATCTATACATCTGGAAGTACAGGAACACCAAAAGGCGTTGAAATTCATCATGAAGCTTTCTGTACCTTTGTACAGTCTTTTACGGAACTCTGGGGTTTTTCCAGCAAGGACAAAACTCTTCAATTCAGCTCCATAGGCTTTGATGTGTCCATCATTGATATCTGGATACCTTTATTAACCGGTGCCACTATAGTTTTGTATCCGGATAATAAAATTATAGGAAAGCCTTTGTTAGATTTTATTATTGATCATAAAATTGATACTGTCCCGTATCTTCCTCCTGCGGTATTAAGTACACTTCCTACGGATATTCCCATCGGATCTCTTCATACTTTATCCATTGCAGGGGAGGCTCCTTCGGAACAAACGGTAAAGAACTGGTGCAGTCGTGTTCGGCTCATTAATGTCTATGGTCCTACGGAAACTACAGTGAGTGTGGTGAGCCATCAGTTTCAAGAAGAAGACACAAACCCTCACCTCATAGGAAAACCTCTAAGCAGCGCCCAGATATACATACTGGATAAAAATCTTGAACAAGTAAACCAGGGTGTCACCGGAGAAATATATATAGGTGGTAAGCAATTGGCAAAAGGCTATATCAATAGGCCTCTGGAAACTTCCGAAGTCTATATTGAAGGACCAGAGTGGATGAAATCGGCCTATGGAACAGATTGCCGATTATACAAATCAGGTGACCGTGCATTTTGGAGAGAAGACGGCAATATTGAGTTTGTAGGAAGACTCGATGACCAGGTTAAGTTAAGAGGCTTTAGAATTGAATTGAAAGAAATTGAACACCATATAGGAAAGCTTGCACAGGTTGCCAATGCAGCCGTAAAAGTCCACCGTCCGGAGCATGGACTGCCCATGCTTGTTGCTTTTCTTGAGCTTTACGATACTGATAAAGAACACATAACGCTAGAAGACATAAGGGGAAGATTAAAACAGAGTCTTCCTACTTATATGCTTCCCGAAAAAATTGTTCTTTATGATAAACTTCCACTCACTTTAACTGGAAAAATTGATAAAAACAAACTCCATATTCCGCTACAGCAAGTCGTTAAAAAGGCCAAAGAAAAAGTTGATGCTTCAGATCTTAAGCAGGAAATGACTGAAATCTGGATGGATCTGCTTAATCTGAATGAAATTGACGAAAATGACAACTTCTTTGAATTGGGAGGACATTCTTTAATGTTGGCCCAAATGCACGATCGTCTGCCATTAAATGTCCGTAAAAAAGTTTCATTACCAGAATTGTACCGTTTCCCAACAATTAATCTCTTTGTAACAGAAGCCAAAAACCGTTTGACTCAGAATGAAGTTACACAACAGCAAAAGGCCCGCTTGGTAGAAGAGCAATTATTAAAAGATTCTGAATTACCTTTTGATTTCGAAATTACAGAACAGCCGGATCCTCAGGTTCTGGCCAATCCTTCAAGAATCTTTCTTACAGGGGTTACCGGATTTGTAGGCTCACATATTTTAGAAGAGCTTATCCCAAAAAATCCCAATGCCATCATATACTGCCTTGTGCGTGCTGAAAATGAAAAGCTTGGTATGGAACGGATCAAAAGTACATTCTCAAAGTTCAAGTTGGTATGGAAAGCAACGTACGAAGACAAAATAAAAATTGTATTGGGAGATCTGACGAAGCCTAATCTTGGAGTTGATGAAAACTTATACCAGGAGCTTCAAATGGAAATGGAAGTCATTTATCATATGGGCAGCGATGTAAGTTATGTTCAGCCATATGAGCATATCAAAAAGCCTAATGTTGATGGAATGGCTAATATACTGCATCTGGCGGTAAATGGTAAAATTAAGTTTCTCATCATTTCTTCTTCAATGGGAGTATACAGCTGGGGCAGAAGTTTTACAGGGAAAACGTGGATGACCGAAGATGAGCCAATAGAGCAGAATCTTCCTGCTGTATGCCGCGATATGGGATATATACGAAGTAAATGGGTAATGGAAAGCATGGCTTCCAAAGCTCGTGATAAGGGGCTTCCTGTGATTAATTTCCGTTTAGGCTTTGTTGTATGCCATGGAGATACTGGTGCAACGCCTTTGAATCAATGGTGGAGCTCTTTAATGCGCTCTTGTATTGAATTAAAAGCATTTCCCTTGGTGATGGGGCTGAAAGATGAAGTTGTTACCGTTGATTACGTTTGTAAAGCCATTGCTTATATTAGTCAGAAACCGGATGCCGTAGGATTGAATTTTAACCTTAATCCATTACCGGAACACGATTTGTCGCTTACAGATTTTTGTGTACGTATAAGCGACTACTGCGGTTTGGAAATGAAAGGCATAGATTTTCAAAAATGGTTTGAGCATTGGAGACGAAATCAGGAACTGCCAATTTATTCCCTGCTTTATTTATTTACCGATGATGTTCATGAGGGTAAATCTCTCGTAGAATCCTATGAAAACACCTATTACTTTAAAAGTGATAATACAGAGCGTTTTTTAAAAGATACGGATATCCGGCCTGCTATTTTTAATAAGAAAGTAATAGAAGCCTATCTTCGCTTTATGAAGATGATTTAATGTATTGTAGCCTTAAAGTTGGTTATTATACAGATTATTGAATTTTAAAGAATCATCAAATTTTAGTAAATTATGTTTATTTGTTAATTTATTTTGACAGTGAATGATCAGCAAATACATTGATAGATGAAGAAATGTTGTTCTTTCATATGGCTTGGTGTAAATTCCAGTGATATTGACCACTAAGAATAAAGTCAAAAACGGTGTCTAAAAGATGGTTTAAAAATATAAAATAAATCTTTATTCTGAGCTGATTTTCTGATCAGCTTTTTTTCTTCTCATTGATTCTCCTTTAAGGTCTATTCTCAGGGAGTTGTGAACCATTCTGTCAAGTATTGCATCGGCTATTGTTTGTTCTGTAATTGCTTCATTCCATTCACTTGCAGGCAGTTGTGAAGCCATTATAGTGGAACGTTTTCCTTGTCTGTCTTCTATAATCTCCATAAAATCCAGCTTTTTCAGATTATCCAGCGATTGTAATCCAATATCATCAAGTATAATAAGATCCTGCTTTTCTATAGGGGCAATCTCTTTAAGGTAAGATCCGTCTGCCTTAGCCATCTTAAGCTTTGAGAAAAGAGTTTGTTGATGCTGAAGTACATGACTTTATATCCCATTGTACAGGCTTTGTAGCCAATGGCAGTTGCTATAAAACTTTTTCCAACTCCTGTACTTCCTGTAATAAGAATATTCTGTTTCTGAGAGAAAAATCGCAGGAAGATAACCGTCCAATAGTATTCTTATCAATATTCCTTGAAGAAGAGGCAGTAATCTCTTCTATAAATGCCCTGTGTCTGAACTTAGTTGTAGTAATTAATCTTTCTACCTTTCTGCTTTCCCTGTCGTCATACTCGGATTCAATCAAGTAGGCTACCGTGTACATCATCTATATGATGATTGGGATAGTGTCCCAAAAAGCCTTGAATTATTTGATTCAAGGCTTTTTTATATTTATTAATGAATACAGGATAACATTCTTATTCAATCCAAAAATGCCCTGCAGAATATGTTTGGGCTTTCCCCGCCACAATTACCCTTTCGTTTTTGTTCTCACAATAGAGCTGGCCGCCTCTTTCAGAGATCTGACGCGCAAAAAGCTTATCTTTTCCTAATCTTGATGACCAGAAGGGAATCAGTGAACAGTGTGCAGAGCCGGTAACCGGATCTTCAAGAATGGAGGACTGCGGGGTAAAATACCTTGAAACAAAATCACAATCAGTACCTGCTGCTGTTACTACAACACCGCCCGGATCAAGATTAATAAGATCAAAAACGGATCTTTCAATCCTGATATTTTTTACATCTTCTTCAGAATCGTATACCAGAACATAATCTCTCGCTTTGAAGACTTCTTTAGGCTGTATAGTAAGCGATCTGGATATCGTATCCGGAAGAGTAGTGGCTTCGGGCATTCTGGACGGAAAGTCCATATAATACATCCCATCTTTAACATCTACTGTCAGTTCACCACTTTTGGTTTCAAAAATGATTCTATTGCGCTCATAATTCAGGATGGAAACAAGACAATGAGCAGTAGCAAGGGTAGCGTGGCCGCATAAATCCATTTCTATTTCAGGGGTAAACCATCTCAGATGAATACGATCTCCATTGTCAGTAAAGAAAGCAGTTTCTGCTACCGCATTTTCACGGGCTATTTTTAAAAGGATTTCATCGGGTAACCAATTTTTTAATGGAACAACACATGCCGGATTTCCATGGAAAACAGATTCTGTAAAAGCATCTATCTGATATAATTCTAACTTCATAGGTTGTAAAAATTTGTGAAGTATAAAGATAATCTATTTCAGACAGGCAAACCTCAGGTATTCTTAAAAAAGGTTTCAGATCCTTTTTATGTAAATAAACAGTTACTTCTTCATTCTCCGGTTTGTAATAATTACGTGGTAAATAAAAATGAAGGAGGTGTCAATTATAAATTGAGTAAGAAGTAATATCCACTAAAAAAGCATCACTGTTTCGGCGATGCTTCTTGTTTTGTAATGAAATTAATGATACCATTTCCTTTTCAATAGTAAACTTGCTTTTACCAGAAGTATTAATACCGGAACTTCTACCAAAGGGCCAATTACTCCTACAAATGCCTGCGGTGAATGAATACCAAAGACCGAAATGGCCACAGCAATGGCCAGTTCAAAATTGTTTCCGGAAGCAGTAAAGGCTATAGACGCATTTTTATCATAAGGGATTTTCAATGTTTTGTTGATTATAAAACTTACAAAAAACATCAAAACAAAATAGATAACCAATGGCACTGCTATCTTAATGACATCCATTGGCAATTCCAGTATTTTAGAGCCTTTTAAGCTAAACATCAGTACGATGGTAAATAATAAAGCGTACAGTGTAACAGGAGATATCTTAGGCACAAATTTTCTGTTGTACCAGTCTGCACCTTTTGATTTTATCAGAAAATACCGTGTGAGAAAGCCTGCCAGAAAAGGAATTCCCAGATAAATCAATACGCTTTCTGTGATATCCTGCATAGAAACATGGGCATTAAAGCTTGCGATACCCAGTTGATAAGGAAGTACATTGATAAACAGCCATACCAGAAAGCTATAAGTGAATACCTGAAAGATACTGTTTAAAGCAACCAGCAAAGCTGCATATTCTCTGTTACCTTTAGCGAGATCATTCCAGACAATCACCATGGCAATACATCTGGCCAGACCGATGAGGATCAAACCTGCCATATAATCAGGTTCATGTCTTAAAAACAGGATGGCAAGACCAAACATCAGAACCGGACCAATGATCCAGTTGAGGAATAAAGAAATTCCGATTACTTTTTTATCTTTAAAAACCAATGGGAGAAGAGAGTAGTCAACCTTAGCCAATGGCGGATACATCATTAAAATGAGTCCTATAGCCAGAGGAATATTAGTAGTGCCAACAGACTGTGAATTGATAAGAGTAGGAATAGACGGGAAAAAATGTCCCAAAGCAATCCCTATACCCATCGCAAGAAAAATCCATAAGGTAAGATAACGGTCAAGAAATTGTAATCTGGGCTTCATGATTATCTTTTGATTTTAGAAAAAACATAAAACATTTCTTGTGCAATTTGTAAGCTTCTTTCAGTATATATTGCTCCCTGTTCCGGTGTGTTATCTGAAATCTTAGGATCTTCAAATGTGATCGGAATTCTTTTTTCTGCACCGGGAATAAAAGGACATCCGTCATCTGCCTGTGAACAGGTCATAATTGCGGCAAAACCGGATACAGGATTGAACGGACTGTCGTATTTTTTTGAAAAACCAATTACCGGAAGGCTGTTATCATCATATTTTACAGCATATACAGGATTGATAGTCTCTGCAATGCTGAAAACAGAAAAACCTTGTTCTGCCAGGACTTCCGCGACTTTAGGAAATAATGCTGTTGTTTCCGTTCCTCCCGAATAGCAGTGAACTTCCGGAATCGCAAAGAAAGAAGCGGCTGCCTGTGCCCAAACCTGTGCCAGATGGCTCCGGCGTGAATTGTGAGTGCAGATAAAATTCAGATTGACCTCTTTGCCGTTATCTGTTTTTTGCTGAATAAAGCTGATCAATGGCTGCAGAATCTCTTTTCTAGCGGGATCTGTATTTTCCCATTTCAGAGATTGAACCGTGTTTACTAATTCTTGATACATGATATTTTAATAGAATTAATTAGCAGCATCCTGATCCCGGAGTACAAGCTGATGTAGAGTTTACGGATAATTCAGACAGGTTTTTCTTTTGTTTTTCAGAAGGAATTCCACAGGCTTCCTGGGCAAGGCAGGCTGTTGTTTTGTTTTTCAGAACGAAATTTTTTCCGTTAAATTCAAGATCATATTTTCCAATCGTTTCTCCCTGATATTCAACTTCAATTTCCGAGTCTTCTATTCCTAGTTTTTCCTCAGAAAGCTGAATGATATGAAGCAGTTTTCCCGGTTTAAGACGGTGTTCGTAATCATCCGCATTCCATAGCTGGAAGCTGACTGTTTTTTCATTTCTGATTACTCCGCCGCAATCGATAAAGTTTTTTATAATCTGACCCACTTCTGTTACATGGAAATGTTCAGGGACAAAACTTCCGTTTTCTAATTGAAATTCAACATTTTCCAGTGCAGGTAGAATTTCTTTGATTTCTGATAGTCTCATAATAGATTAAAATTGAGTATTATAATTTTTAATGTTATATTGCAATATTACGATGTATTTGTTTAAAAAAATGCCTTTAACAGCATTGTTTTATAGTAACATCCTGATTAAAAAACAGGTTGAATTCATTCTGAAACTGTTTCCAGGTATTTTCATTAATACAGTAACAAATTGACTTTCCTTCAATTGAACCCTTAATAATTTCAATATTCTTCAGCTCTTTTAAATGCTGAGAAATGGTGGCCTGAGCCAATCCGAGTTCTTCAACAAGATCATTACAGATACATGCCTTTTTATTAATAATATATTGTAGAATAGCGATTCTTGCCGGATGTCCCAAAACTTTAAGAAGAGAAGCCAGCTTATTTTGTTCTTCTGTATAAATTTCTGTTTTAGTAACTCCCATTGATTTATTTTTATATTGCAATATTACGATGATAATTTAATATAGCCATGAAAAAACTTGTTAATTTCAGATATATAGAATTAAGTTGCTGAATGTCAGTATTTTAAAATCATTCCATCATGAATGGTAACCTTGAAAATAAAAAAGATGAAGCCGAAACAGGCTTCATCTTTTGGCTTGTTGTTATGGCAGACTAATCTTTTTACCCTGTTCCGGGAAGATATAATTTATTTTTAAAGGATTGTCTTTCAATAATTCCTTTTTGATGAGTTCAGGATTATCACCTGTAGGTTTTCTATGGGTAACTACGACATTGAGACCTTCAAGGCTGCTTTGTCCTGTCTTTTCTTTGAGTTTGCTCAATTCCTCAATCAGCAGATTAGGAGTAAGGTGTCCAAACAGCAGATGCTCCGGCTGGCTGTTGGGGAAAGAAACTTCAATTAATATCGTATTAAG
The DNA here is from genome assembly GCF_057809135.1 of Chryseobacterium sp. FG46. NCBI lineage: Bacteria > Pseudomonadati > Bacteroidota > Flavobacteriia > Flavobacteriales > Weeksellaceae > Chryseobacterium > Chryseobacterium sp. FG46. The sequence continues at coordinate 221,951 of NZ_JBMDJJ010000001.1, forward strand.
CTGTCTTTTTTTAACAAGAGGAGCTGCCCTATTCCAAAGTTGATCAAGACGATCTGATTTTTCTATACGGTCTGCACCCGTATCTCCCAGATAAAGCAGATAGTGATCATCTCTTCTTACCAATGCAGCACTGCTTTTATACGGATTTACGTGGCTTAGTTCAAAGCCTGTGATGAAAAAAGGTGTTTTAGGCGCAGGAATTTCAGTTCCTTCCTGAAGTTCATTGTAATGGTATTTTCCAAGGGTAGGTTTTTGTCCCTGATCTGCAAAATTGATCCAGGTATCTGTGATAAAATAATGATTCTGCAAAATCTGAATCACAGGAGCTATAGCAAAAATATCTTTCTTGGAATCTGCCGGAGAATTGATGATAAGACCTGATAAATGATCCAGATGGCCGTGTGATACAAAATATCCTTTTATCTGATCTTTCAGAACTGTTTCTGTTGTTCCGTCGAGACTTTTAAGCTCAATTGCTTTTCGGATTCCTGCATTTACGGTACCGGCATCAAGACAGAGAAAGGCATTGTCTTTCGGAGCGCCTACAAGATAGGCTGATAAATTGTCTTCCTGCTCACCACCATATATTCCTAAGGGAATGAGATCAAAATTTTGTGCCTGGCAAACAATATTCAGAAGAACCAATAAAGAAAGTGCTGTTTTTTTCATAATACGTATAATAGAAAACCATCTTTTTCGGGATGGATAAAGCAAATTTACGTTATTTTCTGAGGATTGAAGCCCTGTATCTGTAAAGCCTGCGGAAAATGAGCAGGCTTTATTTTGACTCTTGGATATTCCGGTAAGAAGAGTGAGAAATATCTTCCAGTTCCTTTACAGAAATAGGCTGATCATAATTCTTTTCCATGAAATTGATAACTCTGTAAATACAATTCAGGTTGTCTTCCATACGCTTCAATATTTTTAGCAATATTAGGTCTGAAATAAATTACAAATAAAAGAAATTAAAAAATGTCTCCACAATATTGTATTTTAGCTTTCAATAAAAATAGATAAAGAAATCATACATTTTATCGTTTTAAAATAGAGAATAACTGAAAAAACCTGAAACCAACCATGGAAAAAGAATTATCAGAGCTAAACGATCAGGAACTGCTGGAGAAGAAAAGAAAATTCAAGTCCAACGAGATTCTCAATGCCGTAATATTGGGTGTATTGGTGGGTATTTCGATTTATAGTGCCGCAACCAAAGGCTTTGGACTTTTTACAGTGTTGCCTCTGGTATTTGTAGGTCTTGCTGTGAACAGCTGGAATAAAAACAAGAAAGCACTAGAAAAGGAATTAATTTCCAGAAATCTAAAGTAAATGCAGAATTTTAACCGAAAAACAGAAGCAGGTGCTGTAGCCTATTTCCGTTATTGTATAAAGAACGGAGATGCAGCGGGAGCATTAAGCTGTTTTCATCCTGATGCAGTATACATTGACAGGGATGGACGGGAGCTGAGAGGGCTTGATCAGATAGCATTGGCCATTCATGAGATTTGCCGTTTAAAAATGGATATCCAAGGGGAAACTCCCCATATAACTGTTGTAAATGACCTGGCGATGTGGCAGGATCAGTGGGAAATGACGGGAACTGCTCCGGATGGACATCCTATTCATATGACAGGCAATACTTCCTGTATCATGAAAAGAAATGCAGAAGGCGAGTGGTTATGGTTGGTTGATAATCCTTTCGGTTCTGCTGTACTTAAAAATGATAACCTGGTATAAAAATGATCTTGTTTCTTAAAAAATAAAAAACCTTCAGATGCACTGAAGGTTTTACTTTTATATTATTTTACTGATTTTAGTTGCGTAAGAATTGCCCGATTCCCGGAGAATCAAAAGTGAATGCATTCTGATTTTCAGATTTGTCAATTTTATTGCTGATGGTTAATGCCCAAAGCACCAGTTCTTTGCAGAAATTCTGATCTTCTTTGCTCAATTCAGAGGCATTTTCTTCCACTACAGTGGTCAAAGGTTTTATTTGATCAAGTTTAGCATAAAACTCTTCATCTGTATCATTGTAGTTAAGTTCTAAATGATTTTTGTTGAACCATCTGATCAGGTCAGTATACGGTGTTTTGATCCCTTCTTTTTCCAGCTTTGAAATACGCGGAAACAGGCTTTCAAATTGCGTCATTACGGCTTTGTCAATTAATATTTTGGCTACGTAATCAGCTCCTTCCTGTTCGCCTTCATATACCAGTTCGATCTTTCCTGTAATGGATGGAATGATCGACATGAAATCAAGCAGACGTACCGTGGTCCTTTCTGCACCGGATTCAATTAAACGTAATTTGGCTGCTGCCATTAAATTTTCCATAGCACTGATGGTAAGACGGGCACTGACACCACTTTTCGCGTCTACATATTCGCTGATACGGGCCGCAAAAGCAACTTCTTCCAAAAGATCTTTCGCCAGATCAGGAATCTGGATCTGTGCTTTATCTTCAGCCGAAATCAATGCTTCCTGTTCTGTAATCTGTCTGGCAAGAGCGATAGTTTTTGGGTAATGGGTGAAAATCTGAGATCCGATTCTGTCTTTCAGTGGAGTTACAATACTTCCTCTGTTGGTATAATCTTCCGGATTAGCGGTAAAAACAAACTGAATATCCAGCGGCATTCTTAGCTGGAATCCACGGATCTGGATATCTCCTTCCTGTAAAATATTAAACAGGGAAACCTGAATTCTGGCCTGCAGATCCGGTAATTCATTTAAAACAAAAATAGAACGGTTCGCACGCGGAATCATTCCGTAGTGTAAAACACGTTCATCGGAATAGGGCAGTTTTAAGGTAGCGGCTTTAATAGGATCTATATCCCCAATTAAGTCAGCCACATTCACATCGGGAGTAGCCAGTTTTTCGTAGAAACGGTGAGAACGGTGCACCCAGGAAATTGGGGTTTCATCACCCAGTTCATCAATCAGATCTCTGGCAAATTTTGAAATAGGATGAAAAGGACTGTCATTAATTTCTGATCCCTTTACGATGGGCATATATTCATCCAGCAGATTAACCATGCTTCTTGCAATTCTGGTTTTTGCCTGTCCGCGCAGTCCTAGTAAATTGATGTGGTGGCCGGCAAGAATTGCTTTTTTCAATTGGGGAACTACGGTGTCTTCATAACCCCAAAGTCCTTCAAATACAGGTTCTTTAGCTTTAATCCTGGCAATTAAATTGGCCTGAATTTCCTCATTAATCGTTTTATGAGTATAACCAGAGTCTTTTAATTCTTTAAATGTAATATCGTTTTTCATTTCTTGTAATACTTTATCGGGTAAGATTTTATTTTAATGCTTTAAAGTCTGAAATCTGACCTTTATATTCTTCTTATTCTGTTTTTTTCGTAATCTTCAAAAATCATTTGTCCTAAACCAGATAGTCCGGTGAGGAATGCTTTTCCTTTGTTCTGGGCTGTAAATTCTTCCACAAACTGACGGAGGTAAGGATCCTGTGCAATCATAAATGTCGTGATCGGAATTTTCAGTTTTCTTGCCTGTGCTGCTCTGTTGAAACATTGGTTAACAATTTTTTCATCCAAGCCGAAACTGTTCATATAAAACTCACCGCTGGGTAGCTGAATACAGCTTGGTTTTCCATCGGTGATCATAAAAATCTGTTTGTTAGTATTTCTTTTTCTGCGAAGGATATCCATGGCCAGCTCAAGTCCGGCTACCGTATTGGTGTGATAAGGGCCTACTTTCAGATAGGGAAGATCTTTAATCTTAATGGGCCATGCCTCATTTCCAAAAACAATGATATCAATGGAATCTTTCGGATATTTTCTTTTAATCAATTCCACGAGTGCCATCGCTACTTTTTTGGCTGGAGTAATCCGGTCTTCACCATATAAAATCATAGAGTGGCTGATGTCGATCATCAGGACAGTACTCATTTGAGCCTTATGTTTTGTCTCTTCTACGATGAGGTCTTCTTCTGTAAGGCGCAGATCTGAAATTCCGCTGTTGATCTGTGCATTTTTCAGGCTTTCTGTCATATTCACGGCAGCAAGATCATCTCCATACTGGAAGGAACGGTTTTCGCCATCACGTTCATCTCCAATTCCTGTTTTGTTGGTACGGTGATTTCCCGCTCCGTTTTTCTTCAGTTTTCCGAAAATCTGATCCAGCGCATATTCACGAAGGGCAGCTTCCAGTTTAGGCGTTAATATATTTTTACCTTTTCCACTTCCCGTATTGCCTTCTTCAGGATCTTTTTCTTTGATATAACCACGTTTTTTCAAGTCTTCTTCAAAATCCTGAAGGGTATACTCATCACTGAAAATATCATATTCCTGATCAAGCATATCCAGCCAATCGAAGGCTTCTTCAATATCTCCGGAGGTGTGGGTGAGCAAATCTTTAAAAACATCAAAGACCCGGTCAAAATGTGATAATTCCTCCGGCACATGTTTACTGAATATAAATCCTTTTCCGGGATTAAAATTTTTATCTGTCATAAGATGATAAAGAGATTTTGCAGTTATTTGCGTTTGAATATTTCAGATAATATAATGAATTGTCTGAAGTATTCTTTAATTCGTTTCAAACTGAAAAGTTAGGAAAATATCATCTCAAGATTCCCTTAGAAAAATAGAAAATACTAATGATTGTGATATGGAATAAGAATATAATGCTCATCAGATTGTACAGATTATAAATCAAAAAAACTCTTATATCCATAAATGGGATAAAGCTCCGAAATACTCCGGAGCTTTATCTATACACATCATCTTATCATTATATATTCAAGATTACCATCCTAAATAATATTCAGGATCTAACCAGTATGGCCAGTCTAATTTAAAATGGGTCTGAAGCATTTTTTCCGCTTCACAGAAAGCACCTTCCACCCAGCCCTGCTGATCAGAATAGGCTTCCCCAATAATATGAATCTGTTCATCCACCAATGGTTTTCTCATATAAGGCATCACATCTTTTACGGAGAAACCTGCTTTCCAAGCGTGATATCCTGCGCCGTAGGGATCATCTGTCCAGTCTCTGAAGTAGGTTACATAAGGTTCCGGAATATCTATACCATGCAGTTCTCTAAGCTGGTTCATCAATTCATTCACCATTAATTCTGTAGCCTGAACATCGTCAAACTTATGCAGTTCTTCCAATGATGCAGATCTTGCAGCTCTTACTTTAAACAGAACTTTGTCATCAGATAAGGCTTTCCAGAATGTTTCTGTTTCCATATCACCGTAACTTCCCAATAACATTGAATTTTTGGTTTCAGTATCAGTACCGAAATAATAGCACTGTCTCATCGGCAAATCTGTAATGGAATGCCCGGAATCAATTCCCAGTTCTCTCCACCAAGGGCGTTCAAAGCCCATAAGGATTTTAAAGGCAGGCTCCATGATGATAGAACGGATGTTTTTGTTCAGTTTCTGATGCCTGTTAGCGTCAAAGAAGAAATTATTCTGATCCAGAAGTTCAAGTGATTTTCTTGGCATACCCAATACGATTGAATTAGCGTACACTTTCCATGTTTCGTTGCTTTGTATATTCAGGAAGGTTAATTCGTATTTATGAGTAGCGGTCAAATGATGATCTTTGGTGAAAGTAATCAGCTTGTTTTCAGACCAGATGCGTGCTCCTTCATATTCCATATACGTGTTGGCTACTGCATAGGCAATACTGTCGTAACCTTCCTCAATGGTTTTGTAAGTTGTGTCTGCAGAAAAGTCTCCTACCATATAAGGAAATGCTTCGGCAGAGTTCCAGTTGATTGTGTTGGAGTAGTATCCTCCGGCATTTGCTAAGAATTCGTAGCCTTCCTGGGAGACCTGATCTTTGATTAAGTTCCAGAAACCGATATCATTTACCAGACGTTTGTCATAGGGAGAACCCGGGAAATTGTAAACCATTTTTGGTTTTATAGCATCCCAGTCGCGGCTGGTCAGTTTGAAAGTAAAGTCATAGCCATTAGGATCTGCAATAATCAGATCTTTATAGGTGGCAGCTACCCATGGGTCTGACATTAAAACATTATAGATAATTTTATTGAATAACTGATCAGAGCTGAATCCTTCATCATTTTCATTGAGATAATAGCGTGTAATCAGTTTGTTATCATGTTTCTGTTCTTCTGTCCATGCATTTTGTTTGAAACGTTCTTTCCGGATGTACATCAGAAGCTTTTCAGGTTCTCCCATATGAAATGGGATAGGGGTCATTTTATCTTTCAGAACAGGCGTTCTTTTGTTCAGATCTGCTTCTTTCAACGGGTAACCCTCTATGAGTGTTGTTACAATTTCCTGAGAGGTGAGATAGCGCATTCCCCCGAGTTCTCCCCAGAAATTCATTCCCGGCATAATTACAGATTCCAGTCTTCCGCCTAATCTGTCGCTCATGTCGAAGATCTGTACTTCGTGACCTTTATACTTATTGTCTGTTACCAAACGAAAAGCAGTGTATAGTCCGGAAGTTCCGGCACCTATAATGGCTACTTCTACCTTCAGATCAGGCTGCATGCCCGGATAGAGCGGTGTATTTTTATTGACGTTTTCTTGATTCATGATGTTATAATTTTTAAAGTGCTAAGAAATATTTATATCCTAATCGGAATGGAGTAATGTCAAAATCAGTATGCCCGTCTAATGCAAGATCCGACATGATTTTTCCTAAGAACGGTGTGAATTTGGCAGCCCATCCTGTAGCATACACCACAATGTTTTTATGATTGGGTACATAAGACGGGGCAAAATCAATCAGCAGTTCTTTATTGGGAATTGTACTTAAAGCGATAAGACATGTTGAAGTATATTCCGGAATGATGCTTAGCCCGGTCATATGATTTTCAATCCATTGGGAAGTGTAGGCCAGTTCCTGGGGATTGGGAATTAATGTTCTGTCGCTCGGTTCTTCCAAAGGTTTGATCACAAAATCCGGTGCTACACGGATGTATTCGGGATGATCCCATTCCACGGAAGGAAAGCCATAAAACTGATTGCCATTGTCTCCCGTTGCATTCTGAAATACAAACCATGTTGTATATTGTATAGAAGGATCTGTCTTTTTAAAATAAGCAGAAGACATATTCCAGTAAGTGGCTTCTATTTTAAAATCAAGCAAGTTGATCACACTGTTGATATAAGGTCCGGGAATGATGGCCAGTTTTTTAGCGATATAAATTCCATTGGGAGTGGTTAGCTCAAAAAGATCACCGTTTTGTTTAATCTCAAGTACTGGAGAATCTTCTCTGAGTTCTACGGTTTCTTCTTTCTGGCAAAGGTCTAAAAGTGTTTCAATAGTTGCCTTAAAATTGATGCTGGCACCATCCGGCTGAAAGAGTCCGGTGTAATTATCGGGCAGGTTTTTGAAATGATACTGCTCTTCAATTTCTTTTGAAGTTAAAGTAGTATAAGGAACTCCTAAAGCTTTTAAAGCTTTTTCTGCTTCAGCAATATTCCCTTCGGTGGAATGAACTTCAGGGTCTCCAAACCATAGTGTTCCTACTTTATCAAGCAGTTGGGTATCTGTTTTTTTCTGCAGTTCGTCCCAATAAGGCTGTGCATCCAGAGCCATTTGTACCATATATTCATCAGGATAAGGAATACGGAACTGGCGTGATACTCCTGCAGAACTTCCCAGCTGATTGACAAAAGTATATTGTTCCAGTACTAAAGTTTTAGCCTGACGCTGGCCAAGATGATAAGCTGTAGCAAGTCCTATTGCTCCTCCGCCAATGACAATTACGTCGTAGTTTTCTGTAATCATAGGTTATTTGTTTTTATTTTTATAATTGTATTGGAGGGAAACCCAACAGTAAAGACATCAATATGGAGGAATGTTCCATCATTAATGATCTTCACTATTTTCGGAATTTTGTCCACTACAATAGTTGAAGTGTAGAGATGAATCTTCCGGTACAGGTTAATATTCTGGTTTTCCATTGAATATTGTCACTATTAATAAGCATTTCAAATTAACAAAGAAGAGAGTATAAGTTCTTAGAGTGTAAACAACCAAATATTGCATTGAGTAGAAATACGGAATGATAGGAAATCCATATACAGAAGGCTGTTTCAATAATCATTAAGAGTATAAAGAATAAATGATCTAGGGGTTTTCCCGTTCATTTTTCTAACTTAATATGTGTTATTTGGAATAAAATATGCAGGAAAAGAATCTTTTACTGAGCCTTAACTTTTGCAATTGATCTAAAAAAAAAGATTTACATAAATAAAACTGAATGTTTACAAGGCTTTTTAATAGTAAAAAAAAATAAATTCTATGGGTTTAATCAAATATTCATTATTATAAGAAGACAAAAATTACTTTAACTTTGCGAATTGAACGATATATGATTATTATGAAATTATTGAAAATAATGCTATATTGTTAAAAGCTAATATCTAATGGACTTACGTCATCAGGAAATTAATTTAACTGATAAACAAATATGAAAAATAAATTCTTAAATTTTAAATTGAGAAAACTTGTTCATTACTCATTGATCCTTTGTATTTTACTGATACAGGTCATTATTGCCATATTTTTCTACAATGAATTTGTCAACGGAAAGAAGCTGAAGTTTATTAAAGATCAGCTTGAGGAAAGCCGTGCATTGGGAGGTTTAACTGATAACTCCAGGAAAGATTTCATGGATGCACAGGATCATCTTCAGAAATATATGGCTACTCAGGATAAGAATGATCTGCAGCTCTATTTCAAGTCGTTGAGAAAACTTAAGACTAATTTTGATAAAATTGGTGAATACGAAAATACAAGTCCCAGATTGAAAAAAAATCTGGCCCTTCGTAGTCAGGATACTTTAAAAGCTGCGAAACTGAAGACATTAATAGATTCAGTGTACCAGACTTCTCTGAATCCACCAAAAAAAATTGAGGATAAGCAATATGAGCCGGCTAAATATAAAAATGATTTTGAAGATTTCAAGATTCAAACCCGTACTTATGCAGATACTGTAAAAAAGAAAGGCTTTTTCGGACGTTTAAAAGATGCCGTAACAGGAAAAGTAGATGTTCAGAAGGAGAGTACTGTGATCACAATGACTAATAATAAAACCATAGATCTTTCTCAGGTAAAATCCAAAATGGACAATACGATAAAATCTATAGACAAGCATTATGCTGCCGAAGTAAAGAAGGTTCAGCTGCTTGCAGCCATTAGTCAGAAGAATAATTTACAGTTTTACAGCAATTTCAGTAAGCTGTTGGTGTATAGTAATAACTTAATAGAAGTGTATGAAAATGCCATCAGGGATTTTAAATCTGAATTGGAAAGAGAGTATAATGAACAGAGCTCCAATAATAACAGGATAAGGACTTATCTGGTATTGGGGCTGATGATTCTGATGTTTATTGTTTCTATCCTGATCATGTATTTTACAAGAATGGCGTTTGTCTACGAACAAAAACTGGATACTGCCAATAAAGAAATTAAGAAGAACCTTAATTTCAAGAACAGGATTCTGGGAATGTTAAGCCATGACTTGAGATCTCCTTTGAAAATCATCAATATTTTCATAGATAAAATCCACAGAACTACTGAAGATGAAACGATAAAGGATTATCTTAAATCAATTAAGTTTACCAACAGCACTTTGCTTCTGCAATCTAACCAGATTCTGGAATATACCAAAAATGAAAATGCTGAAAAAGAGCTTATACAGTCCGTTTTCAATCTTAAAGATGAAATCAGTTCTATTGTAAAAGTGATTACTCCGTATCTGGAAACGAGAAATAACAGATTTATGGTTACAGACAGAATTCCTGATCATCTGGTAGTATATTCGGATAATATCAGAATCAATCAGATTTTTATGAATATTCTGGGAAATGCCAATAAGTTTACAGAAAACGGGCAAATTGATCTTGTAATGGCTACAGAGCCTCTTGGAGAAAATAAAATTTGCCTGATTACAACGGTAGGAGATACCGGAGTAGGAATATCAGAATCTGATCTCGGTAAAATTTTTGACCCCTATTATCAGGGTATGGTGTCTGATGAAGTAGATAATCTGGGAGCAGGACTTGGGCTTAATCTGGTAAAAGAAATTGTAGAACTTTTCGATGGCGATATATCCGTTGAAAGTAAATTACATAAAGGAACTAAAGTAACATTCAGGATCAATTTAAATCGTAATAATAATAATGGAAACACCAATTCAAAATAAAGAGATTATATTCCTTCTGGCAGACGATCACAGCATTGTACGCCAGGGAATGGAGATTGTTATCAGTGATATTGTTCCTAATGCTAAAGTGTATCAGACTTCATCTTTACATCAGGTATTGGAACTGATAGAATCAAAAGGAATCGAAATGGCTGTCATTGATGCCCATTTCCCGGACGGAAACAGTCTTCATATTTTACCACAGATGAAAAGTGTAAATCCTGATCTTAAAATTTTGATTTTTACAGGACTTGAAGAAGAGCTGCATGGCCTTAAATTCGTCAAAGCCGGTGCTGATGGCTACCTGAGTAAACTGAGTGAAGAGGAAGAAGTAAGAGAAGCAATTACAACCTTTATTGAGAAGGGGGAATATTTTTCTGATCTTTTACGAAACCTATTGATACAGCTTGTTTCCAACCCGGATCTGATAAGTCCGCTCAACAGTTTAACCAAAAGAGAGCTTCAGATTGCAGAACTCTATGCCGAAGGATACGGAAATCTGGAAATTTCAAACAGCCTGAATATCAAACAGAACACAGTAAGCACCATCAAAAAAAATATCTTTGAAAAGCTTAAGATTGAAAATATGGTTGAGCTTGTTGACCTTGTCAAAACCCATCATAAACTATAAATGTTTTAAGGTAATTACCACTTCAAAGAGTCCGAATATTATATTTCATCGATAAATATCTATAGGCTGATCGATATGTATCGATGGGGTTTATAGAAGATTTTATTTGGGAATGTTGTTCCTTTGTACTGTGAAATTTAAGTAATGAAAAAGCAACTGAGAAATGCTTTTAAACTTCTGAAGTTTCATACACAAAAAACAACAAATGATTATAACTATACAAATAATAAGCTGTAGTTATAGAAACACAAATGATGAAAAAATTTAATAAACACAGATGAAATTAAAGAAGTGTATGAATAACCTTAAACGGACTTCTTAAAAAAGCCAAATGATCAGAAAAAAACACAAACACATATAGTGAGGTTCAGTTGATAGGTTACATTACAAACACAAAAAGGAGGCATAATGCTTCCTTTTTGTGTTTTTGGATGAGAAAAAAGATGTCAGGAGAAAAAGACTTAGCGGTACTGATTCAGGACATGCTTCTTTTTATCAGTATTACCATACATTTGTAAACAAAACCATTGAGTTAGTTCCTCGCACAGTAAGATTGACTTAAAAAAAATTAGAATAAAACTTCGCTGCTGGTCAGTGAGATTTTATTTTTATGATAAAGTTGTTTAACTTTACAAAGCTTAGGTATGCTTATTATGTAAAGCCTGGCTCTAAAAAACTTAAGTGGTTCAACTTTAGCTGAATTTCTTCACAGCCTCTTCACTCACAGGAGTAAAAAAGTTAATCATATTACCATCCGGATCACAAAATAGAAGAGATCTGTTTCCCCAAGGCATCGTTGTCGGTTCTTGAATAATTCTGGAAACTTTACTTTTAATCCTTTCATATTCTTCATCAACATTTTTAACCATAAATTCAATAATGGTTGACTTTGAACCTGCTAAATCTGTAAAATCTTCCGAAAACATTTGCATGGTCCGGGTACTTCCGATAGCGATTGTAATTGAATCAGCAGAGAGTTCTGCAAAATCTTCCGTATACCAGGTGGCAGAAAATCCGGTAATCTGTTCATAAAATGCTACTGCTGATTGAATGTCTTTGCTGATAATTCTTAATGAGGTAAGTTTCATAAGGATACTTATTTGTTTAAACTAATTTTAAACAAAGGTAATGGACGCTTATGACAACAGGCTGTCAGTAGATATGATAGATTTTAATCTGAATAACTTTATTAATAAAAATTAGCAATATGAATTAAGCGCTTAAAGTCCGTGATCTGTATTTTCCGTCCTTCGGATCTGATCAGTTTTTCCTGTTTGAAATCATTGATAATGCGGGCTAAAGTTTCTCTTGCTGTTCCCACCATATTGGCAAGATCCACACGGGAAAGAGAAATGAACACTTCGTCATCAGGGGTATCATTTGATTTATATTTATCATGAAGAATAAGTAAACTGAGGGCTGCCCTTTCACGGACTGTACGATGAGATAAAACGGCAATAAGGTTCGCCATTACACTGAATTCATGACTCAGAGATTTCAATAACAGCCTTGAAAGCACGGATGACTGGCTCAGAATATCCAGAAAACTGTCTTTTGAAATAAATGAGATGACAGAATTTTCAAGGGTTGAGGTCGTATCCCCATAAGATTCATTACTCAGAATGGCAGAATATCCAAAAAATTCTCCGGAGCTGTAAATGTAAATAATCTGCTCCCTTCCGTCATTATCAACTTTGTATTTTTTTATCTTACCCTCATTAAGATAGTAAACGCCATTAGGTTTTGTTCCGTCAGTAAATATGGGCTCGTTTTTACGGTAGTTTTTGGTTTTCATAGCTTCTGTAAGCAGATTCTTATCATATTCAGGAAGTTCATCAAAAAGATACTGATTATTAAAAATAAATTTTGAGATCATAATTTTTTCTATACAGGCTATTGAATGTACGTTCAGTTTTTAATTTAAATCACATTTTGGGCCGATCCAAATCACAAGATTTTTTTCCTGAACGAATTACTTTTACAAAAGTAATAAAATTGATGCTGAAATAAGAAACAGAACATTTATTGAGGTCTGTGGATGCCTTTTCAGAGTAATCATTCATTACTGAAAAATAGGATTTTACGTTAAAGGGGAAAGAGTAGATCTATAAAGAACACTGGATAAATATTTAAGCGGACATGTTTTTCACAGTTTGACACTGACATTTCTAATTATTTTTTTTTACTTATTTATTGTATCCAGCTGTTCTTTTTCTAAAGATAAAGCCCTTACAGAAATTTAAAATGTTCAGACACAGGGGAAAAAACAGAACTTATTTTCACAATCTTAAGCTGGCATCAGCACTTTCATTTGTTGCCGGAATAGTGAATATTGTAGGAGTATTATCTGTTCAGGTGCTTACCACCAATATAACAGGGCACTTTGCTTTCTTTTCCGAAGAGATTCTTCTTAATCATTACAGTGAAGCCCTTACTTATCTTATCTTTATTTTATGTTTTCTGGGAGGAGCATTCTGTTCAAGCTTTATGGTCGAATTTTCTTCCGGACGTAAAATGTTCCGTCCGCATTTTATTCCTTTGGTCATCGAAATTCTGATATTAAGTTTTGTGGGAATAGCAGATGATAATACATTGGATATCGTAATATCTCCTAATGCGGTTGCAGGGCTTTTACTTTTTGCAATGGGGGTTCAGAATTCATTGGTAACAAGAGTATCACAATCTGTAGTGAGAACTACTCATCTTACGGGATTATTTACTGATCTGGGAATAGAACTGTCAAAACTTTTTTTTAAGGAAAGGGAAAAGGAAAAGAAGCAGCTTAAAAAGAATATTGCCTTGAAACTGGTGATTATTGCCTGCTTTTTTTCAGGATGTGTAACAGGTGGTTTGGGTTACAGGATGATCGGCTTAAAGGTACTGATTGCAACTGCAGGATTACTGCTTTGTGTGATCAGGTATGATAAGCTTCTGTACAGCTATTATGCTTTAAAAAGAAAGCTAAGATAAAACAGAGAATAAAAAAGGATATTCCAATGAGCGGAATATCCTTTTAAAATTTATGGAGTGGTCATCTGTTCAATGACCAAAGTTTGTGTATCTGTCGTATGCGCTGAAAAATACCCCAAAGCTCCGTTACTGATGTTACTTGGAGGGTTGGCTGGAGTAGCAGTTCCGCCATTGCCACCTGAAATCTGAAGCAAAGAACTGTAATACGTGAATATATTGTTGTCAATACACTGCATTTCTACATGAATTTTATCTCCTACTACCACTTCATGATCTCTGCCTTTATTATCGTCATTAGGAAGAATGAGAGGTTGTTGATTGGGTAATCCGTTATTCACATTGTCTGAAAAAGTATTCATGTACTTTTTAGTAAGATCATTGATCGTAAAGCTGAAAAGGTATCGGTTCCCCAATGGCATTGGATCTGTAAATAATGGCAGCAGGGTATATGTGGTTTTATCTCCAAATTTGAAAGAACTCTGCTGTAATCCGTCAAAATATACCACTTCAGGCATTTTACTATGAGCGCTATATTGTTTTCCTTCGGACTCTACTTTCAAAGTATAGGTTCTGCCAGGCTCTCCGGAAAAAGCAGTCGTTTGATAGACTCCGTTTCCTACATAGTGAAGGGTTTCAGTTTGTCCCATATCGTCACTTAAAATAACCTGAGCTCCGGTGACAGCCGGATATTGATTAGGTGATGAAAAACTTACGGATTTTGTGATTTTCACTGTATAAGGTCCTGGTTGATTGGTAACATTTCCTTCAATGACAATATTTCCGCTTTGATCATTCAGATCAAGATCGATCTCCTTTTCACAAGAAGTTAATGCAAAAAGGGATACTATGATATAAAATGTATTTTTCATGATTTAGAATTTGAAATTATAAGTGATGTTGGGTACCCAACGGAATAAAGAGGTCTGCATCGCACGGGTTGTTCCGGGGCGGTCAGGATTGTCTTCAAAGTTGATGGTATAGGCATTTTCTCTACCATACAGGTTGTAAATACCAAATGTCCATGAACCACGGAATCGTTTATTGGTACTTGGTTCATACGTTGCACTCAGATCCATTCTGTGATAGGCCGGCATTCTGTCTGCATTTCTATTGCTGTACTGGAATATGGTTTGTCCGTTGAGTTCATATTTTCCTGTAGGGAAGGTAACTGCATTTCCTGTGCTGTAAACAAATAGCCCTGAAAAACTCCATTTTGGATTAAGCTGATAGGTGGCCACAATAGAAAGATCGTGGGTTTTATCCATTCTGGCGTTATACCATTCATTATTATTGATTCCGTTGATCTTTCTTTCTGTTTTGGAAAGGGTATAGGAGATCCATCCTGTCAGTTTTCCGCTTTTCTTTTTGGCAATAAGTTCCAGACCATAAGCTCTTCCTTTTCCGAACAGCAATTCACTTTCTACATCGGCTCCGGTATCAAAACCAATCTGCGCCCCGTTCTTGAAGTCGATTTGATTTTTCATGTCTTTATAGTAGATTTCAGCGTTCAGTTCATAATTATTATTGTTGAAATTTCTGCTGTAACCAAGGCTGATCTGATCTGCAATTTCAGGTTTTACCGTATAGCTGCTTCCTATCCACTGATCGGTAGGGTTTCCACTGTTGCTGTTGCTCAATAGGTGAAGATTCTGGGTGTTTCTGGAATAGCCTCCTTTCACACTGCTGACTTCGTTGATTCGGTAGTTGGCACTAATACGAGGTTCAATATTCACGTAGGTTTTCCCGAATTTTCCTTTCTCTAAGAATTTACTGTCGGTAAGAACACCGTTCTCATAGGTATTGAAGGTGTCTCCTCCCAATATACTGAACATGGAAAGCCTTGCCCCATAATTAATGGTCAGTTTTTCCGTTGCTTTATAATCATCATTGATGTAAACGGCATTTTCCCATGAATATCTCGGATTTCTTACAAAACTGCTCACTGTAGTACCGGAAGCACTGCTTGGGGTAAGGGTATGGTAAATAGACTGCAGACCGAAACGTACAGAGTGTTTGTTTCCTGCAAACCAGGTAAAATCCTGCTTAAGATTCCAGTCACGGATTTTTGAATTTAAATCAAATACCGTATCATCATTCTTCAGACTTATTTTATAATCATAATTACTGTAGATAAATGACGTATTGGAGAATAGTTTATTGCTGATAATGCTGTTCCATCTCAAAGTAGCAGTCGTATTTCCCCAGTCAGTATTGAAAGTATCACCCAGCCCCAGTACATCTCTTCCAAAATATCCGGACAGATAAATACGGTTGTTCTCATTAATCTGATAATTGGCTTTCAGGTTCAGATCGTAGAAATATAATTTATTGTCTTTATAATCTTTGTTGGTTTTAAGAAAAAGATCGGCATACGTTCTTCTTCCTGAAACGATGAATGATGATTTTTCCTTCTGAATAGGGCCTTCCACACTCAGTCTGCTGCTGATCAGACCAATTCCTCCGTTGATGTTATAGTCTTTATTGTTTCCATCCTTCATTTTAACATCCAATACAGAAGAAAGACGGCCTCCGTATTGTGCGGGGCTGTTTCCCTTAATAATGCTGGCATCTTTCAGGGCATCACTGTTGAATGTACTGAAAAATCCAAGAAGATGAGAGGCATTATAAACAGGGGCTTCATCCAGTAAGATCAGGTTTTGGTCTGGAGCACCTCCTCTTACACTAAACCCACTGCTTCCTTCACCGTTACTTTTGATCCCTGGTAAAAGCTGTATGGTTTTCATCACATCCTTTTCTCCGAATAGAACAGGAAGTTTTTCTATATTTTTAATGCTTAGGGTCTCTGCTCCCATCTGAGCTGAGGTTAAGTTTTTATCCTTTTTAATACCGGTTATCACCACCTCATCAATGGCTTTAGCTACAGATTCTGATGGAAGCAGGGGAAGATCGAGTTTTATATTCTGATCTACATTAACCTTCTGCTCAAAATCTTGATACCCGGGAGTGGAAATAATGATGGTATAATTTCCTTGAGGTAAGGAAAGAGAATAAAACCCATATTCATTGGCTATAACATTGATGGTGGGATCTTCATTTACTTTTACAGATACTCCGATGAGCAATTCACCGTTTTTTTTGTCTTTCACGGTTCCACTTACGGAATACGTTTGCTGGGCTATTGCCAGGGTACTGAAACAGAGTGCAGCAGTGGCGGCGGTAATTTTTAGAAAGGATGTTTGCATTAGTTTATTTTAAAGTAGTAGATCTCTTGTATATGAATTGATGTTTTGATGATGTACGATTAGTTGGATGAATAGGGGAATTGTTACATATAACCAATTAATGATGAATTAAATCCATTGAAAAATCAGGTTTCAGGAAATGATAAAACAATCTTTTCAGCCTTTTAACCAAAATATTAACCTTATATTGGCAAAGAATTAAGCTAAATATATGGAAAATCTGAAAATATGGCTAAAGAAAAATGGCTTCACTGCAATACTGACTGTATTGTTTATTGTTATCCTGATAAATAAAGATGCAAAAGCATGGCTGATGAGACAGGTAGCTTCCACAGGATTTCTTAATTCAAGC
The DNA here is from genome assembly GCF_057809135.1 of Chryseobacterium sp. FG46. Lineage (NCBI taxonomy): Bacteria > Pseudomonadati > Bacteroidota > Flavobacteriia > Flavobacteriales > Weeksellaceae > Chryseobacterium > Chryseobacterium sp. FG46. Next base: position 239,264 of record NZ_JBMDJJ010000001.1, read on the forward strand.
ATATCAGAACCAAAAGAAACCCCAAATAATTCAACCAAGATTTCCTATGCCGGATTTATGCTGAAAAATGAGGATGGAAAGATAACAGATACTTCTGCCTTTCAGAATAAAGTGGTTTTCATTAACTTTTGGGCATCATGGTGCCCTCCGTGCCGTGCCGAATTTCCGTCTGTCCAGAAAATGTATGATCATTACAAAAATAATCCGGATGTGGTATTTCTTACCGTAAACCTGGATGATAATGCCGCTCTTGGAAAATCTTATTTAAAGGAGAAAGGCTTTACGGTTCCTTTTCTTACACCGGCAGGAAATATTCCTGATGTATTGTATAGTGGATCTTTACCAACAACGGTTGTACTGGATAAAAAAGGAGAAATACGCCTGCATCATAAAGGGCTTGCGGATTACAGTAAAGATTCATTTTATAAACAGATTGATGAGCTTCTGCAACAAAAACTTTAGTCATTTAAAGCGTATTTTTATGCTGTAAGAATATTGAATATGTAGCATTTAACAAATTCAAGACAATGGAAAAGAAGAACAGTTAATCTATGGAAATGGCAAGGTGTTATTTTTCACTTAAAAGGGTTCACTTATTTGTGAGATTCACTATATTTGATTTAGTGAAAAAGCGATTATCAATATTGAATTTTAATGAAATAATCACTTTCATATTTCAGAAAGGTATTAAATATTAACTAAACAGAATTTATTATGAAATGTAAGCTCGTCTATCTTTTACTTCTTTTGACAAGTAATTTTATTTTTTTTAATGCACAGGTAGGCATTAATACATCGAATCCACAAGGAGTATTTAATATTGATGGTGCAAAGGATAATCCAACTACAGGAATACCATCTGTAGCACAACAAGCCAATGATGTAGCGGTTACTGTTGGAGGAGATATGGGGATAGGAACTACAGCTCCTACCAATAAACTTCATATAAACGGTTCAAACCCATTACGTCTTCAGGGAGTTGGAACCGGAAATAGCAGCACAGATCAATTATTGGTAGTTGATGCTAACGGAGTTGTAAAGAATATTGGTACGCTGGGAGCTTTATCTATTCCTAGTCCTGCTGTTTTCCGATTAGAAACTGCACAGGCTAATTTTTTACAGGCTCAAGGGATTGGAGGAACTCAGGTAGTACCTATGACTCTTATAAAGAATTCTATTCCTGGGCTTACCTATAATGCAGGGACAAATTCAGTAACTTTTCCGGCAGGAACGTATCAGATCACATTTGTGTATGAGGCGACCCATAATGCTACAGGATGTACGGTTAGTTCTTATTTTGTTGATTTCCCTCTTGACACTGGAACTTCAAGAATCCACAGTACGGGAGCACATTCTCAGGGAGGAGTTTCTAATCACGGAGGAACAATTACCTATGCCACTACCGTTCCGGCTAACACAAGCTGGACAATAGCTTTAGGAAGAGGGCAGTCAGGTAACTGCTTAGGTGCAGGAATGAATCTTTCCGCAAAATCTACCCAGGTACTGGTCTTCAGAATCGGAGATTAATCTTTTTAATGTTCCCTAAAAATGATTATCCAAGAAAGATTCTAATGACACAAATACTAAAGCGCTGGTTGATACTGGTGCTTTATTGTATTCAGAAAGCTATTGGTATATTCATTAATCGGTTTTTTTAAACTAAAGCTTTTCATACCTTTATAGAGATCAATCCGTAATCATTATCAAGATGAATATTCAGCTTTTTTCAAAACATGTTTTAATAGGAGGTGCTACACAGGGAATAGGAGCCGGAATTGCCATTGAGCTGGCTAAATGCGGAGCTAATGTGACCGTTATGGCCCGTAGTGAGGCAAAGCTTAAAGATTTCGTTTCTGCACTGCCGGTTATCAATCCTGATCAGAAACATGGATACCTGGTAGCAGATTTTTCAGATTTTAAAAGTTATAGAAAAATTATAGCTGGATATTTTAATAATCATTCGATAGATATTCTGGTGAACAATACCAATGGTCCCGAACCTGGTTTAGCACTGGATAAAAATAGTGATGATTATCAGACCGCATTTGATCTTCTGTTCAAAACCGTTTGTGAAACAACATTACTGGCTTTGCCCCATATGATTCAACAGAAAAACGGACGTATCATTAATGTTTCTTCTTTATCCGTAAAAGAACCGATTGGAAATCTGGCCTTGTCCAATTCTATCCGTTCTGCAGTGATTGCCTGGGCCAAAACGCTTTCCAATGAAATTGCACAACATAATATTACGGTAAATAATGTCTTAACAGGGTATTTCGATACTGAAAGAATTCAAAAACTGGTGGCTCATGAAGCTCAGCAAAGTGGTGCAGCAGCAGAGGAAATAAAAAAGGCGAGGGAAAATAAAATTCCGATGAAAAGATTCGGACAGCCTGAGGAATATGGTCATCTGGTGGCGTTTCTGGCTTCGGAATATTCAAATTATCTTACCGGAACAAGTATTCCTTTGGATGGAGGATTGAATAATACCTATTAATCTCACTGAAGAGAATGTGATATGAAAGTGTTAATTAAATATGGAACTGTAATTTTACTTTTCTTACTTCTTATTCATTATACTCATACTTATTATGATTTTACGGCGTCAAATTCTAACATCATTATTCTTCCTTTAGTAGCAGGACTCATATTTGTCAATTTTATTCTGATTTATATTTATGAATCAAAAAATAAAGAGAAGCATAAAGTCACAAATTTATTATTGATTTTTTTAGTTGCTCTTTTTGGAATAAACCTTTATTTGAATAGTGTTCAATCCGAAAAGGAAGTAAAATATTCATGTTATATTTCTCCTGACCATCAATTGAAATCTAATGGATATGAAATTAAGTTATATAAAGATAAAACCTACAGGATCAATGAATACTGGCATGGTGAAAGCCGGCATTATTTTGGAAAATATGAGTTTGAAAATAACCTCCTGACTTTACATGATGAAAGAATTTCAGAAAAAACTGAAGAACTATTGACTTCAAAATACAAATATAATAGCATTAAAAAGTATTTTGAACCTATAGAAAAGGGTTTTCCAAAGTTGAAATTGAAAAATAAAGAATAAACTCGCCAATTCATGTAATAAACCCTTTCCCCGGTTGTCATATACATATTGGAAAATATGATATGAAAAACTGGTCTTTTAAAAAATGGAACACCGTACTGGGATGGTTCCTTTTCGCTGTTGCGTTTATTACTTATCTTTCAACAATAGAACATTCCCTGAGTTTTTGGGACTGTGGAGAATATATTTCTTCAGCCGTGAAACTGGAGGTAACCCATGCTCCGGGGGCTGCTTTATTTCAGATTATGGGAGCTGTAGCAAGTATTTTTGCATTAGGGAATGCTGAAAATTATTCTATTGTAATCAATGCTATGTCAGCATTGTTCAGTGCATTTACGATCCTCTTTCTGTTCTGGACGATTACCCATTTTTTAAGAAGGCTTTTACATAAAGATGTTGAAGAAATTACAAAACATCAGGAAATCTCAATCCTGTTTGCCGGAGTGATTGGCGCTTTATGCTTTACATTTTCAGATACATTCTGGTTTTCAGCAGTAGAAGGAGAAGTGTATGCGATGGCTTCTATGTTTATCGCATTGCTGGTCTGGCTCATCACCAAATGGGAAAATGAATATAAAGCAGCAGACAGCGAGAGATGGATTATTCTTATTTTCTTTATCATAGGGCTTTCCGTAGGAGTGCATATGATGTGTATGCTGGCTATTCCGGCCATATGCCTGGTTTATTATACCCGAAATTATACTTTTTCGTGGAAGAGTTTTATACTGGCCAATCTGATTACGCTGGGAATTCTTGCCTTCGTATTCAAGATTATTTTCCCTTTGATAATGACAATGTTCGGAAAGCTTGAAATTTTCTTCGTGAACGGGCTGGAACTTCCTTTCCATTCAGGGACAATTGTGGCATTTGTACTCATGACCATCATAAGTTATCTTCTTATTAAATATGCGGGAACAACAAAAGGAAAACTATATCAGACTGTTGTTTTATCTCTGGTCTATATGGTCATCGGATTTTCATGCTGGCTGGTAATTCCGATAAGAGCCAATGCCAATCCTCCGATGAACCTTAATGATCCGGATACAGCCATTGGGATGCGAGATTATTATAACAGAGTGCAATACGGTGACTGGCCTACTATTTACGGACAGAATTACACTGCATTTCTTGATAAAAACGGACTGGAAAAAGACGAAGACGGAGGTTATAAAAGAGACATCACCGGAGATATTTACGAAAAAGACGAAAAATCCGGAACTTACAGAAAAACCGGGGAAAGATTCAACTATGTGTTTAATAAATCTCACATAAGCTTCATGCCTAGGATGTTCAATGAAGATAAAGAGGTGACCGCCAATTACATTTCATTATACGGAGCTCCTGATTTTACTTTTAATTATGATAATGAAGACATTGCGGACAATCCGGAAGCGAAAAGAATTTTCGAAGAACTGAGAGCAAAATATGAAGGAGATTCTATCACAGCAGAAGATTATCTGAAAGTGAAGCCGTATGATCTTATCAAGGTGCAACGTCCATCCTTCGCTCAGAATATGGAGTATTTTATATCATTTCAGAACGGATATTATTTTGTAAGATATCTGATGTGGAATTTTGCAGGAAGGCAGAATGACTTTCAGGGGCATATGGAGAATACCAATGGAAACTGGATCTCAGGATTTTCTTTTATTGATAATGCTTTATGGGGAGATCAGGATCATATGCCTGCCCAATTTAAAAATGAAAGTACTGTAAAGTTTTTCTTTTTACCGCTAATTTTAGGATTGATTGGCTTCTTTTTCCAGCTCAACAGAGATTTCGGAAGATTTTATGCCATGCTTTCGCTGTTTGTTCTGACAAGTATGGGAATTGTTTTCTACACCGGAGTGAAACCATTTGAAGTAAGGGAAAGAGATTATGCCATGGTAGGTTCATTTTATGCCTTTGCCGTCTGGATTGGTCTGGGAGCAGGAGCCATACTTTGGCTGATTCAGTCTAAGATTAAATCCAATGCAGCCAACATTATACTGGGAGCTGTATTGCTGGGAATTCCTCTGATGATGGGATTCCAGAATTATGCTTCCCATGACAGAAGTAAGAAGACAGCAGCCCGTGATTACGCCTATTCATTTTTAAGATCGTTGCCAAAAGACGATATTATTTTCATTTATGGTGATAATGATACCTTTCCGGTATGGGCAATTCAGGAAACGGAAAGATTCAGAGATGACGTGAAAACGGTCAACTTTACCCTCCTGGCCACTCCATGGAGTATTGATCAGGTGAAAAGAAGAACTTACAATGCAAAAGGAATTCCGGGTGAATTAACGCATGAAGAATATAGAGATGGGGTAAATGAGCAGGTGTATCTGATGAAAAAAGAAGACTGGGAAGGACTTTTCCAAATGCTGAAAGAACAGGGAGCGCCGGAAACTGCTTTTCAGGAATTCAGAAAATATCTGACTCAGGATTCAATGACTCTTAAGGAAGCGTTGAAATTCCTGAAATTACAATCATCCGCAAAAGATGAACTGCTGAAGATGTACTTCGGAGAAAAGCAATATGAAAAATACAATATCCTTCCGGTGAGTAAATTTATCCTTCCCGTCAACAAAGAAAATGCAGTAAAAGCAGGAATTATTAATCAGTCCGATCTTCCACAAGCTGTAGACCAGATCACGATCAATTATGAAGCGAATACCCTTTACAAAAGCAATCTGATGATGTTGGATATGCTGGCTAATTTTGATTGGAAACGGCCTGTCAATTTCTCTTCAGGCGGAATGTATGATAGCGAAAATATTTTTTATCTTGATGAATATCTTCAGTTTGACGGTTTCAGCTACAGGCTGGTTCCTATTCACACTCCTCAGAAACCGGATGGAGACAAAGGAAGGGTAGATGCGAATTCCCTTTATCAGGTGGTAAAAAATTTCAGATGGGGTAATTTTAAAGACCTGAGTATTTATTATGATGAAACGGCTACGTCAAATATTTTGGGCTACAGAATGTCTGTCAGCAGGGCCGTGTCTGCATTGGTTCTAAATGGACAGAAAGCTAAAGCATTGGAGTTGTTGGATCTTGGTGCCAAAGAAATTCCTGTTGAGAAATACAATGATCCACGTTCACTAAGTGCCATGGTTACCGGATATATTGTTGCAGGAAAGGAGCAAAAAGGTCTTCAGATGGCAGAAAAGCTCAAAAAAACAATATTTGAAGAATATGATTATTATCAGAATCTTTCTCCTTCATTTAAAGCAATGGCCAAAAGACAGATGAGGTCTAAACCTATGGAATATGCGCTTGTTGTCGCAGCCGTTACAGAAGCCTACAAAACTTTAGGACAGAATGAAAAAGCCCATGCTTACGCATTAAAATCAATGGAGCCTGTTGATAAGAAATTCAGTATTTTTATAAAAAGACTTGAGCAGATGGGTAAGGAAAAAGCGGGTAAGGAAGCTGAAAATGTACGCCAGATTGCTCCTTTTTATCAGTACTTATTCAATGTCATGGAACGGTTTGATTCCACCTATTCCAGAAAAAAAGAAATTGAAATTACGAATGCGATGATGAAAGTGACACAGTAGATTAATAATAAAAAGCCTTTAACACTAGATGTAAAGGCTTTTGTTTTTACTTTAGAAAAATCATGTATTCTAAAAAAACAGATTATCCCATCATATTTTGGGTCGCCTTATTACTCTTTCTAAGATCAGAGGGTCTCGACTGGGTAAATTCATGAAAGGTATCACTGAAGGCGCTGATAGAACTGTAGCCCACATCATCGGCAATTTCATTGATGGGTTTGTCTGTATTTAAAAGCAGTTCAATGGCTTTGATGATTCTTAGTGTTTTTAAATACTGAAGGAAAGAAATATCCATATCCGCCTTGAAAAGTCGTGACAGGGAGCGTTCACTCAAACCAAATCTGCTGCTGACATTGGACAGCGTCAATTTTTCCCCGATATTCCATTCCAGATAAGATACGATTTTCATCATTTGTTTATTATGGGTGGCAGGAAGAATAATAGGTAAGGGCTGTTGATGGGTTTTAGGAAGGATTTTTTTTAAAGCCACTAAAAATTCAAAATTTTCATCTTTTGCCGTTACATGCTTTTCATCCCAGATTTCAGAATATTTGATCATCTGAATCAGGAGTTCTGATGCCGGATAAATGCCCAGTCTGCTGTAGAAAGAATCTGAAATATCATCATGGGCATAGAAATATAGAGAACGCAGTACCGTTGCCGTATGTCCGATCTCTAAAATATGCTCCATTCCCTGCGGAATCCAGAAGAAATGCCTTGCCGGAACCACATAGGTCCTGTTGTCAATCGTAATATAGGCGATCCCCCCTTCCACATAGCTCAGCTGTCCTTTCGTATGTTTGTGAAAAGGAATCAGTTTTTCTGATTTTTCGTGCATGACAAATACACTTTTATCGTCTTTATCAATGTCCGGAAGTGCAGCAATTAATCCCATAAAAAAGTTTAAATCCCAAAGAATATACAAATATAATCATTTGGCCGGAATCATGTAAAAGTTGACTATTTTAGATAAATAAATTTTCCGGATTGCCAATAAATTTGCAATGCAATAATTCAAAAATTCAAATGAAAATTTATGTCGCCGGATTGCTGATGTTGGGGATTTCCTCCACCATATCAGCTCAAACCGGCAGTCCAGCAAAGGATACCATACGACTCTCGTTAAAAGACGCATGGCAGAGAGCGGAAGAAAACAGCCGCCATATCAGAATCAATACCATCAACGTAGACATTGCCGAAGCCGAAGTAAAAGATGCCAAAAGAGAGCGCCTCCCGGAAATAGAAGTTAAAGGCTCTGCAGAAAAGGCTTCCAACATTCCCATCTATGAGAACGGAATCTTTTCCAAACCAACACAGCATGAAGTGATTCATACGCTTTACAGAGCCGGAGCGGATTTTTACCTGAATATTTATAACGGAAATAAACTGAATCTTAAGATTAAGGAAAATCAGACCCTTCAGAAAATTAAAGATATTCAGAAAGAACAGTCGGTTTCAGATATTCATTACAAAACAGCATCACTTTATCTTGAATTACAGAAAACATTCATCTTCAGGGATCTTATCAAGCAGGATATTGCTGATCAGAAAACACAATTGAAAGAAATACAGACTCTTTATAAAAATGGAGTGGTATTAAAAAGCGATGTTTTAAGGATTGAACTGGAGCTTTCCAAAAGAAAAATGGCGCTGGTGACCATAGAAAATGATATTCTCATCGCGATGCAGAAACTGAATATTATTTTGGGTATTCCCGATGAGCAGATTGTTATTCCTGAAGCACCGTTTAATCAGTGGAATGAGAGTACAACTTATAATGAGTATCTGAAACTGGCATTGGATCATTCTTTTGATTATCATGTTTCTGAACAGCAGACAACACTGAGTATGATCAGACTGAAACAGGTAAAAGCGAATGTAAGACCTAAAATAGGGATGTATGGCGAATTTTATTATGCCAATCCACAGATTTTTCTTTATCCCTATAATCCTTATTGGTATTCATTGGGAATCGTTGGAATTAAAGCTTCATTTTCGATCTCTTCTCTTTACCATAATACTCATAAAGTAAAGGCAGCTCAGCTGGAGTTTGAAAAGGAAGAGGAAGTACACAAGGATACGGAAGATAAGGTAAGACAACAGGTGAAAGAAGCTTATTTAAGGTACCAGGAAGCTTTGGAACAGATAAAAGTGGCAGAAGCCAATGTCGCTCAGGCAAAGGAAAATGCACGTATTATCAAAAATACTTACTTCAGCCAGACTTCCCTTATTACAGAACTGCTGGATGCAGATATACAGCTGCTTCAGACAAAATTTGAACTGGAAGCGGCTAAAATTATGGCACAGAACAATTATTATTTATTACAAAACATTACAGGCGTTTTATAATACCATGAAAAAAAAATATACTCCCACCGATAGAATGATCACGAAGATCACAGGATGGATTTCAGTTGTAATCGTTGCTGCACTTGCAGTGTGGGGCGGTTTTACCTTAAAAAATTATTATGCATATGAACAGACCAATGATGCGCAGGTTCAGGAATATGTTAACCCCATTATTTCAAGAGCCGGAGGATTTATTGTTGCGGTGAAATTTGAAGAAAATCAGGAAGTAAAAAAGGGCGATACTCTTTTAATTATTGATAACCGTGAATATGTCCTTCAGGAAAAGCAGACTCAGGCAGCCCTTCAGAAAGCCCGTGCCCAACTGAGAGTATTGGAAAGTACTACGGGAACTACAGAAAAGGAAGCTGCCGCAGCGATGGCCCAGGTGGATGCCAATAAAGCAAAAGTCTGGAAACAGCAGCTTGATTATAACAGATATAAAAAACTGTATGATGAAGAATCTGCTACCAGACAGCGCCTTGAAGATGTGAAAGCAACACTGGATGTCAACGAAAGTGATTATAAATCTTCACAGGATAATTATGCAGCTTCTGTATCCAAGATTAATGATATACGGGCAGAAAAAGCCGTGGTTTTGGCAGAAATTGCAAGACTGGAAGCACTGCTGGACCGTCACAAACTGGATGTAAGTTATACAGCTGTCACCGCTGCTTATGACGGACGGATGGGGCGTAGAACCGTTGAGGTGGGGCAGATGATTGATGCCGGAGAAACGCTGGCTTTTATTGTCAATAATGAAACTGATAAATGGGTGGTAGCCAATTATAAAGAAACGCAGATCAGGGATATGCATATCGGAGATCATGTGAAAATTGTTGCGGATTCTTATCCTGACAGGGAATTTAAAGGAACAATTATCTCGCTTTCCCCGGCAACAGGTTCAAGTTTTTCATTGCTTCCACCGGATAACTCCACTGGAAATTACGTGAAAATTGTACAGCGTATTCCTGTAAGAATCAGAGTGGATGGACAAAGAAGACAGCTTGATGTTCTGAAAATGGGAATGAACGTGAATGTATACGCCAATAAAAAGCATTCCAATGGCTAAAAGAAAAATGCCCTATTTCAAAAAATGGGCTCCGGAATGGCTGGTGAAGATTATTCTTTTTTCAATGACGCTTCCGGGAATCATTATCTTTTTTCTGCCATTGTCTAATGTGAATACCGCCGCCGGATATTATGGATGTGAACCGGCAGATATCCAGTTTTCAGTAGCGTTGTTTTATGCTGGTTATGTAGGGTTTTACAGCCTGGAAAGAAGATTTTTCAGTTTTCTTGCCGCAAAAGAATATTTTCTTCTTTTTACTACCCTGCAGATTCTGGCCTGTCTGATATGTTATTTCACCCATGAAGTTTATATTTTGTTTCCAATTCGTTTCTTGCAGGGAATGTTATTTGCAGGAAATGTAAACCTTTCACTAACCCTTATTTTTACACGACTGAGCAGTGAAAGAGGCCGGGAAATCAGTTTTTCAGTATTTTTTGGAATCTTAATTTGTGCTTTGCCGTTTAATAATCTCATTACCGCAGATCTTATCGATTCCTATAATTTTAATATCGTTTATAAAACAGCCATCTTCTCCTATCTTCCGGGACTTATTTTCCTGACTTTAGCCATGAGCCATTACAGAACACATGCAAGATTTCATCTGTATAAACTGGACTGGCAGAGTTTTGGGCTATTCAGTGCTTTATTGGTATTAATCGGGTATATAACTATTTTTGGACAGGAATATTATTGGCTGGAAGATAACCGGATTCTGGGAAGTGTGGTCGGAATTATGGTTTTGGCGGGGATATCAATAGTTCGCCAGCAGGCGATTAAAAGGCCTTATATTGATCTGCGGGTTTTCAGATATAGGAACTTCAAAGTAGGTCTGCTTATCCTTTTTGTGATGTATATCTGCCGGTTTGCTTCAGGAATTGTCAACACTTATTTTGCATCAGAACTGCATCTGGATCCGTTTCATATTTCTTATATTAATATTTTTAACCTTGCAGGGTTGGTTGTTGGAGTCATTATCGCCTGCTGTATGGTTTTACAAAAGAAAAATATTCGGTATATCTGGGGACCTGGCTTTTTAGTGCTGTTGATCTTTCATGGCTTAATGTACTATTCTTTTGATGTTCAGGCTGATGAGTTTAATTACTACATTCCGTTATTTATTCAGGGATTGGGTGTGGGATTGATTATGGTTCCGACGATTATTTATATTATTTCTTCCGTTCCTGCTGTTATTGGGCCTTCCGCTGCTGCAACAGCATTAGCAATACGATATCTCGGATTTTGTATCAGCATTGCCCTGATCAATTTTTTTGAACTCTTTGAAAAAAGTCGTCATTACAATGCTTTTCAGGATCATTTAAGTGCTGTAGATCCGGAAGTTAAAAGTTTTCTCCGTCTGCAGACGGCTAAGCTTATTGCAAGAGGAATGCCTGAAGAAAAGGCTGTAAAAGCTGCCAATAAGTTATTGGTAGCAAGAATGAATGTTCAGGATCATGTCCGTTTTGCGATGGATTATTATGAAATGATGGTGTGGCTTCTTGCTGCTTCACTGTTATTGATTTTTCTTTTTCCCTATCTCAACCGTACCGCTCTTTATCTGAAATCCCGCAGACTGTCACCTGCATAAGTGAAATTTTATTTTTTATCAATCAAAAGTATAGCTTGTCAGCTAATTTTATAGTAGAGTGCTGAGACTGTCTGATAGGGCAGTCTCTTTCATTTTGTTCGAAAAGGGATGTGCACTTCTGGCCGGAATTGTATGTTTTTTGTCATTGCAGACAAGATCCTTTCTCTCTACATTTGTACTCATACAGAACGAGATATGAAGAAAGAAGGACAACATACAGGAATGAAAAATATAGTACTTCTGGCCTTGCCACAGGTACAGCTGCTTGATATCGCCGGACCATGGGACGTTTTTACAGCAGCCAACCGTTTTCTGAATATTGATCAAGAGGATATCGGCTATCATGTGTATCTCGTTTCCGGAAATTCAGAGAAGGTTATCTATTCCGGTTCAGGAATGCCATTATCATGCAGCCATACCATTTATGATATCGATTTTCCTGTAGACACTTTACTTGTAGCAGGGACAACGTTGAGTGTACTGGAGGAAATCAGCCACGATCTCTATCATTATCTTCAGAATATAAAATCAGACGTAAGACGGCTGGGATCTGTTTGCGTAGGCGCATTTGTTCTGGCCAAAGCAGGGCTGTTGGATGGTAAGCAGGTAACTACCCACTGGAAATTTGCAGATACACTGCAGAAATCTTATCCCAGGCTGGAAGTGAATTTCAATCCTTTTTTTATTCGTGATAAGCCTATCTATACTTCGGGAGGTGTTTCTTCCGGGATGGATCTTGCATTGGCTCTTTTGGAAGAAGATTTTGGAAAGCCATTGGCCATAGAAGTTGCCCGTCATCTTGTTCTGCCTCTAAAAAGAGCCGGAATGCAGTCGCAGTTTGGAGATGCGCTGCCGGAATATGAAATAATGTCTCCTTTTACAAAAGAAGTGTGTGACTTTTTGAAAGATAAGCTGAATGAAGCTGTAACAGTAGAATATATTGCTGAGTCACTGAACATGAGTCCCCGTAATTTTTCCAGAGTATTTCTAAAAGAATCAGGAATGACTCCCGGCCGGTTTCTGGAAAAAATGAGGCTGGATCAGGCTAAAAATATGCTGGAATATACTGAGATGAGTGTTGATATGATTGCCACTAAATGTGGATTTAGCAATGCCGTTTCGCTTCGCCGGGTATTCCTTAAAAATATTTTCCTTTCTCCGGCGCAATACCGGAAAGGATTTAAAACTACAGAATAATATTTTTTCTCTTAAAGATTTAAAATGAAACCGATCATCTTCAAAGGTCGGTAGGGAAGAACTATGCCTTTATCCAAAAAATAATCATCTTAAAAATATAAAAATTATGAAACAAGACACTAAAACAATGAATGTAGCATTTTTAATTTATGATCAGGTAGAAGCTCTTGACTTAAATGGTCCTTTGGATGTTTTCGTTAAGGCGAATGTCATCCATCCGGGCAGCTATCAATGCTTCACTGTTGGAAGAACAAAAGAACCGGTGTATATGGAAGCCAATACGATGGCTGCTATTCCTACCTACGATATCCATACATGTCCTAAGCCGGATATGATAGTGGTTCCCGGAGCAAATCCTGAATACATTATGAAATATCTTCAGGATAAGGATTTTCAGGGAACAGTTTTACAATGGATTAAAACGCATTATGATACCGGAACTGTTGTGTTTACAGTATGTACAGGAAGTATGCTGCTTTCCGGGACAGGTATCCTCGCAGATCATGATATCACCACCCATAGCATGCTTTTAGATACTTTAGAACAGTATAATCCGGAGGCAAATGTGATCAGAAATATTCGTTATGTGGATCAGGAACAGTTGATAACTACTGCTGGAATTACCGCTGGAATTGACGCCGCTCTTTACCTGGTTGGAAAACATCATGGTCAGAAAACAATGGATAAGGTTATTCATATTTTTGAATATCAGAATAAGAAATCTGAAAGTTAAGTTTAAAAGAAAAATAGAGAGATTTTAAAATTTTCGTGAATTGTAAAAATCGGTTAAAATTTTATTTTTAATTAAAGGACTGCAGATTCTGAAATTGTTATTAAAAAAATAATAAACGTAATTAATTTATAAACAGGTGTTTGACTTTTTTGATGTGAATTTTATTGTAAAAAAGCTTTAAAAAATTTGGATTTAAGAAGTGTTTTCCTATCTTTGCAGTCCCTTAAACAAAGGGATTTACTTAAAAAAGTAAGTGGCCGACTCGGTAGCTCAGCTGGTAGAGCAATACACTTTTAATGTATGGGTCCTGGGTTCGAATCCCAGCCGGGTCACAATCCAAAAGATGTGAAAATGAAAATTTTCGAAAACATCAGAAAACAATAAAAAACCTGCAAATTATTTTGCAGGTTTTTTATTTATAGGGTAACTATAATGTTTCAAAATGGTTATTATTAAAAATTTTCATTACTGACCATTTTGATTGTACTTGTTCTATTGCAATTGAAATTTAGCAATATCTTTACTCTTCATTTTTCGGTTTAAAGTTTCTTCCGACTCCCTGACGGAGAAATGTAATTTTTCCCTGAACTTTTTTCGCTTTTTCAAGGACCTCCAATGCTTTTGTTCGCTCGTTAACTTTGCCAGCATGTGTTATATTATCCTGACGCTCATTTTTTTTCATATGTTAATATAGTAAATTTATTTGAAAAAAACAAATTATTCATTTTAAGATTGTTTTAATTTTAAGAAAATAAGATTGTTGTAGTAATAGAGCAGGAGAAACAAGAGATTCGTGAACTGCTCATTTTTTCATTGGAAGCCTTTTTGTTCATTGTTGAAGTTTAATTAACAGACCTGCTCCGGAGCAAGAAATTTTTGTCTCTGATTTTGTAAATGTTAGCAGAATTCAGTACGTAAAATGTTGCGGAAGTATTGTAAATAAAGAAAAAGTTTCTATCTTTGCAGTCCCTTAAACAAAGGGATTTACTTAAAAAAGTAAGTGGCCGACTCGGTAGCTCAGCTGGTAGAGCAATACACTTTTAATGTATGGGTCCTGGGTTCGAATCCCAGCCGGGTCACTAGTAGCAAATTATAATGCTGTCTGTACAAATTCATACAATTTAGACCCATCAGATTTCCATATCTCTTACACTGGAAGTTCGGATGGTGTTTTTAATTTTCCTTCAGTAATAAGCGGGATTAAAATAATACAAACTTTAACATTACCGTAAATTCCACAGCTCCGGAAAATTTATACAAGAGGTTCTAAAAATGATAGTAAATATCTTTACGATGGATACCTCTTATGAAAATATAAATAAAGGAGACAACCTTAGCTGTATTCCAAATCTTTTATCTTTTTTTTCCATACAATAAAAAGATTTATACTCTTGATAATTTTGAAAGCTAATACAAATGTACAAAATGAAATAAGTGAAGAATAAATAGGATAACTTTTAAAAAAAATATATTGAATAACAAATGTTAGAATATTGATTAAAATAAAAGTGACACTTATTTTTTTATGGGAAAAGCCCAATAAAAGCAGATGGTGATGAATATGTGTCTTATCTGCTTTAAATGGTGATTTTCCTCTTGATACTCTATCAATGTATACTCGTATAGAATCAATTACAGGAATAGCAAATACAAAAAGTATAAAAAATACACCATAAGGAAATGTTGTTGTATTGTTGTCCAACTTTGTGATATAAATTCCCAGACATATCAGCAGATATCCTAAAAATAAGGAACCTGAATTCCCTAAGAATATTTTATTTTTCTGAGAAAGATTATATTTCAGGAAAGCTATAATACTTCCGACAAAAAGTATGGCTATTCTTGCCAGTCCTAAGTTGCCTTCTATTAACATGATAATAAAAAACAGAAAGAATCCTACTCCTGCTACACTGCCTGCCAGTCCATCCACACCGTCTATAAGATTAAAAGCATTAACTGCTGTTACAATAACCAGAATGGTGAGCAGATATTGGAAGTATGTGCTGATTTCGTAGATCCCAAAGAGTCCGTATAAAGATGAAATTCTTATTCCGGAAATTGCTATAATAATGCTTACACAAACTTGAATGATTAGTTTGTGAACTGCTTTAATATCAGTTTTGTCATCCAAGACTCCCACAAGAAGTAAAATATAAGATGTTACAATAATGGGAAGTATTGTTCTCCAGCCATTGTCTCCGGAAATTTCAATTAATAGTAAAATAATCATTCCAATAGCCAAACCTCCAATTAATGGAATAGGAGTATAATGTACTTTTCTTGTATTGGGAACATCTACCAATCTAAATTTCTGGGCCATGATTCTCATTATGGGAATTATACAAATTGATAAAACGAATGCAAGAACTCCCGATATTAATAATTCAATAAAATTTTTCATAGTATTTTGTTTTAAGCTGTTTCACTGGAATTATTGAATAGCTGGATGTTTTTCAGATGTTCTAAATTGTACTTCTCAAGGATTTTTTTCTCCAGGTTACCAATTGCGGGATATACTTTTGTCTTGTTTTTTGCAGCAAATACTTCTTCAATAAGATTGTGGTATTTCCTTGCGATCTTTTTCCAGGTATATCTCCGTTCTGCTATTCTTTTCATCCTGATGGCACAGTTTTGAAGGTCTTCTTTCTTCAGTTGTGCTACAATTTTTTTCAGCTCTTCTGCATTTGAAAAATAGTAAGCCTGATTTTCTGTAGTGGTTCTGTTATAGGAAACTCCGTTACTGATAATAGGCAGTCCTAAAAACATGGCTTCCACTAAAGAAGGGTTGGTACCACCAGCAGAATGGCCGTGAACATAAAGCGAAGCATTTCCACGAATAAGATCTATGATTTCCTGTTCATAAATTGGATCTAAGAGATAAATATTCTCAAAATCTGAGTATTGCCGTTTCAATTCTATCCCATACTGACTGTTGTTCCAGTTACCCACCATTACCAGTTTACGTTCAGGAAATTCGCTGAACACCTCTAGAATAGTATGAACGTGATTCTCAGGCTCTATCCTGCATACTTTTACGGCATATTCATCCTGTAAAAAGGGATATTTTTCTATATTTTCGCCGGTAGCAACCAGATTTGTTCTTGTGTGATCTGCACCGTATTCTATTACGCGGCTTATGGTATTGTATCTTAAAGAAGTATAATCCTGGATAGATTCGTTATCAGAAATATCAATATCAGAAAATTTTACAGCAAGTTTTTCTGCCCACCATAAATATAATTTTGCAGGTAAGGACCATTTATCTCTTTTCCATTCAATTCCATCTATAGAAATAATGACTTTTTTATTGGTAAACAGCTTTACAAAGGGCAGCAGCCATGCTCCTGCTACTCCCAAAATCAGTAAAACATCACTAAAAAATAATGAATGAATAATAGACCATGTATCATAAAGAATACTTTGAATTCCATTGGCATCTAAAGGAATATATTTCAGGTGCGCTCCTTTCCAGCTTTTACACCTTTCTTTTCCGGAATATTTTTTTGAAGAACAGTATACTGTAAAATCATACGTATTCGAAAGTTCTTCAACAAGATGAGCCGCCAAAGTTTCAAAGCCTCCATACTTTGCGGGTAAACCCACAGTTCCGATTATTGCTACTTTTGTTTTCATAATTATTTATATTTAAAAATAGTATAACTATTCATGTTCCAAAAGTAAATTTATATTTAATTATCTGATAATCAAATTTTTATAATTTCAAATAGGTTGTGCGTAATTCCAAAAAATGGAAAATTTATTATAAACTGGAAATAATACTGATTGACTCTTTCTCAAAATATTCCTCTGAGAACATTAGACTTTTAGCATAAGATGCATTACTGAAAGATTGATAAACCATTTTATTTTCCAATATATAGTTTATTTTTTCAGATAGTTCATCTATATTTTTAGAATTAATCCAAAAACCATTCTCACCATTGGTCACAAGCTCTGTAACTCCCCCAATGGGCGGAACGATAGCAGGAAGTCTATATCGCATTCCTTCCAGAATAGTCAGTCCAAAAGTTTCAACCCACAGATCAGTATGAGAGAGATTGACAATGAGACTGGCCTCACGGTAAAAAGGGTGTGTATCGGTTTGGGTAGAGTAGATTTTTAGATTTTCCGGTATTTTTCTCATTCCGAAATAATCCTTAATTTCCTTTTCAGAAGCATTGACAACCAGTTTGAAAATATAATGGGCATTTTTCTGAGCCAGCTGCAAAAATTCATTTACTCCTTTATAAATTTTCAAAGAACATATCATTAAAACTATAGGAACTGTCTTTTCCTGGCTTTGAAATTGATTTGCTTTTTCAACAAAATCTTTTTCCAATACATTGTAAAGAAGAACCTGATTATTGATAAGGGATTCCTGTTTCAAAAGAAATTCTGAAACATAAACAACTTTATGAGCGGTAAATTTTGCTATTCCAAAAAGTAAATTCTTAAAGATAGCAGGCTTGATTGAAGTTTCGTGGATATGATAGATTACTTTGCAGCCTTTTATTTTTCCGGCAACAGCCGCTCCAAAAGGCAGTACAGTATTGATATAGAGAATATCTTTTCTATTCAGAAAAAACAATAGCTTTATCATTAATAGGAACTGACAGAGAAAGAAATTATGTATTCTTATGATAGGATTGGACGAAAAACGATACCAAAAAGAATGATTTTTCACTTGAGAAATATCAGAAAGAAAACCTTTTCTTCCGCCTGAAGTAAACAGGTGGGTTTCAATACCGTGTTGGGTCCAGGTTTTTAATAGCTGCATCAATACCTTTGGACTTCCGCTGTAGTCATTTAATAAATGGATGGCAACAATTCTCTTCATTTCAGATCTGATTAAAAATTGTATTAAGATGTTCACCTCTTTTTTCCCAGGAAAATTTTTCCAGATAATGATTTCTGGCTCCAATACTCATTTCTTTCTGTAGCTTTTTGTCCAGAAACAATCTGAGTAATGCGTTACTCAACCCGTCTATAGTTGGGTTATATTCCTGCTGGGGAATGGTAAAACCACAGGTATGATTGATGAATTCTCCCGGACCTTCATTTTCGAGGCATATCACCGGTAATCCAAATGAGAGTGCTTCCGGAACTACCATTCCTGCTCCTTCATGTGATGAAAATAAAAATACGGATGATTGTTCATAGATTTTCATAAGTTCTTTTCTGTCAATCCATTCCCTGATTTCAATGAATTTATTCATTTCAAGACTGCTGATAAGGGTCTGGTAAAATTTTTTCTGTTCACCTGTTCCAATAAGAGTAAGCTTGCATAATGCTTGATCCTTTTCGGAAATCTGATCCATGAATTGGGCAAAAGATCTTATTGTTAAGTCAAATCCTTTTAACGGAACAAACCTTCCTGCGCTGATAACCTTAAAGTCTGATTTTGGAAGTAGTTCTTTTTTTGGGAAAAAGTCTTCTGATGCAACTGAAGGATAGATTGAATATTTCTTTTTATTAATCTTTAGCTTTTCGGGAACTTTACTATTCATACACCATATATGATCTGAATGCTCAACTGTATTTTTCAACGATACTGAAAACTTCCAGAAACAATTTTTAATCAGCCAGATAAGACGGTCTTTAATAAAATATTTTATTGAATAGTCTTTGAGATATTGTTTTGGAATCAGGGGATGATGTCCTACCGGTCCCCAAACCATAGGTTTATGAAGTTTCCATAAAAAACTCGGAGTCCAGTCATTATGAAAATTGACATTATGAGCAATATCAAAATCCAGTTTTTGTTTTTTGATGAAAGAAACAACTTTCTTCTGCCACAGATAATAATAAAGCATAGCTCCGAAGTTTCCTTTTTTCCAGAAGCGCATCCAGTAGGGAAGATCAAAATAAAGGAATTTGATATTCATATATACGGCATCAGGATTTTCTTCCATATATTTTTCAATATGGATTTTATTATTTTCCCTTGTAATGGCAATAACTTTTCTGAACCTGGCAATCTGATATACAAAATTCCAGCCCATGGCATCTTCCGAACCTTTAAATGGATTTACGGCATAGCAGGTTGCCAGTATAGTCTGATTGATAGTCATCATAAGTTCTCATTTTTATTAGTTTTGCAGGTACACCTCCTATAATACTGTTGTCTGGAAATGATTTTGTAATAACACTTCCTGCGGCTAAAATACAGCCGGAGCCAATTTCTACGCTGTCCAAAATTGTAACTTTGCTTCCAATCCAACAGTTTTTACCTATTTTAATGCCTTTTCGGTTTACTCCCTGATGGCGTATGGAAATATCCGGATCTTGATAATTGTGATTTTCCGGATGGCAGCTGAGGTATTGTCCTATAATACAGTCATCACCAATTTCAAGACCTCCGGAACCGCCCAGATAAGCAAATTCTCCAATACCCACATTGTTTCCTATCTTTATTTCTTCTCCGATATTATTCAATGAAGTAGAAACTATAATTCTGCTGAAAGCCCCTATAGAAACATTATTTCCGAATTCTATTCCTTGTTTGGCCAGTGCAGAAATGTAAACATCATTTCCCAGCCTCAGAAATTTTCCCCATTGTATTTTTGAAATATTGAAGAATCCTATACGTTTTCCTAAAAGCATTCCTTTCGGATTTCTTAAAAAGAATATCATCTTTAGTCCTCTGAACAGGCTCCAGAACTGAACCCAAATCAGCTGGAATACAGCTCCGGAGTTTAATGCTTTATCTAAAGTAAAATCCGGATTTCTGAGTTTAATGATTTTTTCAATAATTGTTTTCATTTTGCAGCAGTTATAGTGTTCATTATAGTGCCTAAAGTGGTGTCCAAATCATTATTTTCAATGGAAAGATATTTGATCTTCGGATCTTTTTTTTCCAGTTTTGAAAATAATCTGCCATATGATGCCGTCAGATCACATATTGAGTGATAGGAGAGTTCTTTTTTTCTGTCAAGAATTTTTTCCGGGTCAGCATAAAGAAAAAAATTGAATTTGGGCTTTAACAGCAGGTGGTATCCGTTTTCTGTGATACCTTCCGGAAGTTTGATATTGCTTCTTTTGCTATCTGCAATAAAATCAAAATAATATCTATCATACAATACAATTTTTCCTCTTAACACATATTTCAGATAAATAATAAATTGCCCGATGATATAATCTGTATAGTAATATGTAAATCTTAGCAAAGAGGAGAAAAAATGGTCATTTTTGCCCTGTCTTGGCAGAGAATTTACAATATCCTGATGCGCTTTTTCTTTTCCTTTCGTAAATACACTCAATATCGGAAGGAGAGAAGGTCTGTGTCTGAGAACTTTTACAGGTCTTCGGTAACGTTTTTCAATAAGCTCCGAAACTTCAGAAATAACTGTTGATTTTCCAACACCATCTACACCACTGAAAGTAATAATGAATCCATTTTCTGAAAAAAAATCTTTAAAGTAGCAGCAGAGATTCTTAAGGAATAAAAATCCTCTGTTAGATCTTTTCCTTTTCATCATTGTAATACATTCTGTTTTACTTTTTCTCATTTTTTCTGAGGTATTCTCATATACGAAATTTTTATATGCATCAGGAATTTCACTATTATTAAGAGTATAAAAATAATAGATGTATTTTGCAGTATCCTGGGGAGATGATATTTTAACTCCATGCCTGTTCATTTCTGCATGGTTTATCATTCCATTTGTTTCCATATACTCAAGATTTTTCCATTTTAGCTGGTAAATAAGGTCCAGATTAAGAATCTGAAGATCATGAGTTATAAGTCTTATCTTGTACATGAATGATTTTTTTACTATTTTCATTCTGTTGATCAGGCTGTTCTGTTTTAGAAATAAAGCCATTTTTGAAGCATCATGACAGGAGATAACGATATCAATATCAGAGTTCAGAGGGAGGTTTTCAGGTTCTTTATCATGAAATTTCAGGGTTGCATATTTCTGATGATACAGATAATCAAAAATATCCATAATAAGAAGCTCTCTTTCAGTTTTGATTTCAGTAAGATACATATTCAAAGCTTCTGACCATACTTTTAAAAGCCAATGAATCTGAAGATGCCACTGCTCTTGTTCAGAATACAGTTTCAGGTAATAAAGTACATTGGTAAGCAGATAGAATTTAAGATACTTTTTAAGATCATTGTCATCAAAATTAAATGCAATTTTATTATGTTTCCTGATCTGGGCCAAGATATCTTTCCAGGGAATATGTTGTACCAGTATACCGTTCTGTATAATAAAGTGAAAGAAATCAAATCCTTTGGGTTTTTCAAATGAAGCTAGTTCCCAATCATATATTCCAAGTATATCGTCTTTTACACAGCAGTTCCAGGGAGTAAAATCACCATGAGAAAAGGATAAGTGTATCATTTCATCTTTATCAATGTTTTCCAGAATTATTTTCAATTTTCGTGTCAGATTGGGAGGAATCCGGTTATCATCAATTGTGGTAAAGTTTTCTATCAATGTGTCAAAATGCTTCCAATTGGAAATTTTAATCATATTCTGATGTTTTTCTTTGATTCCATGAAGAGCTTTAGCATGAACTTCACTGAATTTTTTTTGCCTCTTTCCATTATTTGAAATATCAGAAAGTTTTAGTACACAATCATTAATTAAAGATGCAGAAGGTACTGAATACAATCTGTTGATTCCGGAGTACGTAATGATTTTATATTCTTTATTGATAAGTTTTTTTGCATTTTTTGTTGAAGCAATTTTGAAGAAGCAATTGTCTGCAAATAAAACGGCTTTGTTGTTAGGACCTTGAGTTCCGGTAAATATGGCCCAATCATTCATGATGTCAAATAAAGGGTTTTCTTCTGAAGTATAATATAAAGTCTCTTTTTTGAATAATAGTCTCTGCAGACGCAGAAAGAATATCATATGTACAACGAAAGCAAATAATTTTCCTTTAATTGTTGTTATATTATAAAACTTTAGGAATAAAGGCTTTTTTGATCCGGAATTCCAAAACCATCGTACACTTCCATCCTGGTTGGGAATATAAGAAAACGAGATTCTTTTACTTCCTGACTGATGTTTTAAATACAGCTTGTATCCTGTGTTTTTAAATAAGTTTCTCATGATGTACCATTTTATATTAACAAAGGATATAAACATCTTGCCATTTATGCAAATAATTGATAATAAGCAACTTGTGGTGTTTGAGATAAATTGGGCTTTCCAGAAAATGGAAAAAAAACTAGAGAATGGAATTTTCTTCTATAAGATCCGGCCTTTTTCTCTTAAGAACAATTTTTTGCAGCCTGGTAAGATAGTTACTGTTTTTGAGGGTCACTGAAAAGATAATAATTTGGTAAAATAAAATTCCGTAGTTGCTTTCTCCAAATATTCCAAACTCAGTAAAAGAGTTGATTATGATGGGAATTAGAATTCCAATGAGCATAAGCTTCGTTTCTTTTGGTTGTGACAGTATTGATTTCAGGGTAAAAAATACCTGAAAAAGAACAATGGTGAGCCCAATAAAACCAAGGTTCATAAGAACCTGCATAAATGTGTTATGGGTCATTTTTCCCGGATAGGTGTGGGCACTCTGAAAAAACTCTTTATAGTCTATTCTCATAAATCCAAAGCCTAAAAGGGGTTCTCTTGGCAATCCTTCATTAATCAGAGCTTTCCAGAAAGGAAGTCTTCCTGTAAGGCTCATCACTTCCTCCAGGCGAGATTGATCGCCGCCTTTTAAGATTATGCTGTAAACAGCAAAAGGTGCAATTGCAGCCACCACCCCAATGATAGCAAATTTTAATGTCTTTTTTTTAGTCTGATTAATATGAAAAAAGATAATGAGTAGGATTCCGATCAGAGAAGATCTTGAACCGGTCATATAAAGGGCATACATAATGATCAGTATTTTTATAATCGTCCAGGCTTTATTTTTGAAGCGGTAAAGGTCAAAAATAAGACATGCACAGCCAACACCGGCGAGCATTCCTAGTTCATTAGGGTTCATTAATGTACCGCCAAGTCTGGCTTCTTCACCTCCGTCGGTGAGACGGAAAAAAACATCTGGTGCAATCCACATTCCGATAACAAAGACAAGTTGCAGCACAAAAACAGTGTTGCCTAAAAGATGATAAAGACGAATACTATGGCCCTCAAAATACACATCCAGTATTTTTAAACTTTTTACAAAGAAGTAGGTAAAGACAAAACTCTGGAACGTCATAAACCACTGCAGGGCACTGAATCCAGGATTGGTGCTCCATGAAAATGATATAAAGCCTAATGTAAGATAGGCCATGTATAGAATAGGAGAGAAGATATTTTTATAGGCTAAAGAATTGACACTTCCATAATTAATAATTTTCTGGTAGACGAGAATAGAAGAGATCATTACGCCCATTCTTCCCACTACTTTTATTCCCCGGGTGATGGCAACATTTTCACTCCAGGTAAAAAAACAAGCTACCATCAGCAGCAGGATAATAAAAAGCTGATTATTCGTTTTTTTGAGAAAGTGCTGATGTTTATGCGCTAAGGATTCCATATCATCTGTTGTAGAGTTGGGTATTCATGTCTTCAAGAATTCTGTTCCAGTCAAAAGCTTCTTCCACCATTTTCATGGCATTTTCAGACATCTTCTTATATTCATTCTGATTTTCCCATATTTCAGACATCATAATAAAAGAATTGGTAAGCAGAGCAGAATCCGGGGTAGCGATACTGATGCCGGCATTGTATTTTTCTACCAGATGTCCGATATTCGTATTTTTGGTGACAATACAGGGTTTTCCAAAATCAGCTGCTTCAATGACTGAGACAGGAAGGCCTTCATTTCTGGAAGGATGTACGAAGACATGCATTTTTTTGATCAGATCATTTTTTTCTTCTCCAAACTTACTTCCAAACAATTCTACTTTATCACTTATATGATATGATTTCAGTAGATGGATGAGCTCATTTTTCTCAGCTCCGTCTCCTACAATCCAGAGTTTGGAATGAGGTTTTTTGCTGGAAAAAGAAGCGAAACTGTTAATGAGAATATCCAGACCTTTTGTATGAATATCCAATCTGCCAACAAATCCGAAAATGATAGGTTCTTTGAGATTGCCGGAATAAAAGCCTGTATTTATTCTATCATAGCCATAGGTAATCAGAACGCTTTTTGAGGCTGGAAAAACAGAATGGAGACCTTCTATTTCACTTTCTCCTATACAATGGATTTTAGAAGCATTTTCAATGACTTTTTTCTCAAATATTTCAAAGTAGATCTTCTTTGTATATTTGCTTTTCTCCATGGCAATACTATTATATGCTCCATGAGGAGTTATTACGTATCGGTAGTTATTTTTCTTTAATAATTTACTTAAAGAAGAAAATAAGGGAATCCATCCTCCATGAAAATGAAAAATTGTTGCCTGATCAGCAGCCAGAATTTCTTTTTTAAGATCATCAGGAATAGAAAAAGGATTTCTTTTTTTCTTGAAAATCCTGGTTACAAATATTCTTTCGGGATAGTTGATTTCTGTATTTTCAGAAATACCCCATACTTCTACGTTCTCTTTGTTTTGTGCCTGTTTTGTTGCAATATTATACACGACTTTATTAACGCCGTTCATTTTTTCGGGATTCGCTTTTCCTAATATTACATGTACTATGCCCATACCGAAATTTGTTTTTTGTTGAGAATTATTTTCCAATACACAATCATGATAATCTGGTTCATAGCTAAGCCAGTTACAGCACCATATAGCTGCCCGTACTTTAATAAAAAATGGAAACTCAGAACCGAGAAAACAAAGGATATACAATATCCGATAAAGAATGCCTTATTTTGTTCTAAAACTCTGATGGAAATCCGGGTTGGATAACTGTATAGAATTACAATATATAATGCTGAAACCAGCTTAATGACAAATCCATATTGATGATATTTTTCTCCTCCGAGCATAATAATCAACGATTCTGAAAAAGTGAAAAAACAAATGATTATAATGGCTAATACGGCTATTGCTTTCATCATCTTGAGAAGAAGCTCCTTTTTCTCCTGGTTTTTATTTTGATAATAAAGCTGAGCTGTTTTAGGAAGGTAATAGTTTTCAATGGTTTGTAAGATAACATTGATAATTCCGAAGAAGGACTGAACAAGCCTTAATGCTCCCAAAGCATTGATCCCTAGGTATACCCCTGCAGCAAGAGTAAAAAAATTACCCGAAAGCCACTGAAGAACAGAGGCGCTTAATAGCCATTTACCCTCGGTAAAATAATAGTGTAAAAGTGAAGTGTTTTTAAGACTGAAGTCTGCATTTTTTATAAGATATCCCATAGCGGGAATAGATGCCGCAAAGTTTACCATACCAATAATATATAGGCTCTTCCATAAGCTAAGGGACGTTTCAAGCCAAATTAAGGGGAAAACAATAATAAAGACAGTATCAATAAAAATGACAATTTTAATATGATCTGTGATAAGCAATATTTTCCTGAGAAAATCCTGTAAAATATAAGCTGAAATGAAAATTATGATGGCAGAAAGATTGTTTTTTAAAAATGCTATGGCCGGAATAGGGAGAAGGGTAATAAAGAAAATAATGAGGCTGAATATGGAGATCAAAACCAATGCAGCCAGAAATGCAAAGCCCAGCGATTTTTTACTGAAATTCTTTGCTGATAAAATCTGAAAAGGCTGAACAATAAAAGCGTTAGAAATACCTACCAGAAAATAGGTTATTAAAAGAATAGATGAAAATATTCCAAATTCAGAAATACTTAATTTTCTCACCAATAAAAAGGTCAGAAGAAAATTGCTCCCGCTGAATATGAGCTGATCTGTAAAAACCAAAACAGAGGCGCTTTTAAATATTTCATGGAATCTTTTCACGATTTGTATTTGTTTATAATTCCTTTAATGGTAGTTATCAGGCTAGGGTTGTATCCTTCTTTATTCAAAACGAACCAAAGATTGGACAGTTTATATTCATCTTTTAAGAGTTCTATGTTTATTATATTTTTAACGGCAGTTTTCCGGCTGTCAAGTATGAACAGGTTCTGGTCTGAAATATTCATGAAAAGTAAGGGAAGCTTGCCCTGCTTTATTGCTTGATTATTGATGACACAAATATCACATTCTCTCATTTTTTCATTGATAAGATCTCTCACTTCCCGAGCTGTCAGTCGTAGATTTTCTTCGGCTGAAAAATTGATATAATGATCAGCCCCTGAATTGCTTAAGGTACCTGCTACATCTACTAGCAGAACCTTTCTGGATTGCAGTTGTAATGCTCTGATGATATTTTTTGCATGAAATGTATGCTGTTGTGCTTTATCATATGAAGTAATACAAATCTGCTTTTTATCTTTTATTATTTCTTTAAGCTCCATTTCCAAAACATTTTCCAGAAAATGGTGCATTATTTTTTCTTTCTTTTTGATAAATGGGGTAGTGAATGCTATCGGTATGGAACTGTTTTTTTCAATGGTAGAAATATCATTTACTTTGGCTTTGGCAAAATGTACTGCGTAAATCAGAAAAATAGAAGCAACCATACTCATAATGGCAGCAACAATAATAATGATGGAGCGCATTGGTGATACAGGCTCCTGTGGCAATTCCCCTCGGGAAATAATTTTATGGAATGAGATCTTTGCAGCTTTTGCAATCTCGGCATCTATTCTTTTTTCATTCAGAAAATTATAGTTTTTTTCATAGAGATTAAATTCCCTATTCATAATGTTTAATAGCTTTTCTTTTTCAGGAAGACCAATGAAAGCACTTTCTGCAGTCTGAATATCGCGCTCTATATCATTGTATTTTATCTGTAAATTTTTCTGAGTGTTTTTTATGCTTTCAGTTTGATAATCGGTAAGGTCTTTAATTTTTGTGTCAATGATTTTTACTTTTTCATGCTCAGGAGTGTAGGTAAGTAATAATTCTTTTTTTTCTGCCTGTAGCTGTTTCATGTTTTTTACCATTTCGGTAGAAAGGAGATCGTTGAATGCTTCAAAGTTTGTAGCCAGATCAAGATAATTATCTTTCCCTTCTGTAATATAGCTGTTAAGATTTTTGATGGCATCAAGATTCATTTTGAGATTACTTTGCTGGATTTTAAGCTGGGCTATCTTTCTCAGATCCGTTTCTGTCTCTTGTGGAATATTGATAATATTTTCTTTGTTTCTGTAATTTTCAATACGGTTTTCTGTTTCGGATAATTTATTGTTAGCCTGTCCTATTTCTCCTTTTAGAAAATCAACAGTAGTATTGGCTGCCCGGTATTTATTTTCAATATAATCTTCAATATATGTCTCAGCCAGGGTATTGACAAGGAGACTTGCCTTGGCGGGTACATTGCTTTTAAAATTGATTCTGATAACCGGTACATCTTTGTCTACGGCTACAATGTCAAGATTTTTATTAACTTTTTCGAGAAGCTTTTCTCTGCTTAAAAATACCAGTTCGTAATGATCAATGATTTTTGCATTAGGTTTGGAAAGCAGATATTCTTCGTTTTTTGTAATCAGGATTTTACCTCCTTCAATATTGGTGGGAATACCAAATACACCTTTTAATTCTTTTGGGGATTCTGAAGTAGTGAGTATATAGTTTGCAGATGATAGGACATTTAATGAGAATTTTTTGTCAAAGTTTTTTTTGTCGGCAAATGTTGCTTCAACTTTTATTGGAGAGTCATTAAAAAGCTCGACTGAATGCATTTTTCCTTTGCGGTAAATTTCTGTAGAAAAGGATAATTTTTTTAAAGTTTTTTCGATGAGAGAAGAGGATTTGAGAACTTCAATTTCTGTACTGATTTTGTTGGCTGATGCAAATACATCAAAGTCTTTGAAAAGATTTGCACTGGGAACTCCTTCTTGTGTATCCGCAAGTTTTAGTTTGGCCGTACTTTCATACATTGGTGTAACATAATTGAGATATTTTTTTATGGCCAAAACAGAAATTATCATTGCAAGAACTACTATAGGCAGTCCTCTTAAAAGAGGTTTCAGGAATCGTACATTTTCGTTGTTCATGGTATAAGTTTTATAACAGACCTATTAAAATGGCAGCTGCAGAGGTAACGGTTGCAAAAGGAATAATGGTTGAGATTCTTTTGTCAAAATCTTTACTTTTCTTAGAGGGGACAATCACGTAATCTCCAGGATGAAGAACAATATTCTGATTGGGAACATCTTTCATTTTACTGAGGTCAATATTAGTAACCCTCACATTTTCGCCCTCCTGTCTTAAAATTTTTATTAACCTGAGATTGGCGTACATTTCAAAACCTCCTGCTTTTGAAACCAGCTCAAGTAATGTATTCTGATCTTTATCTACCTGTATAACAGCCGGGTTTCTTACTTCACCCATTACCGTTATTTCTTTATTAAGTACTTTGACATCGATGACTGGATTTACAAGCCACTTTTTTAACCTGGTTTTAATTTCCTCTTTCAGTTCAGGAACCGATTTTCCAACGACAAAAGTGGTTCCCAGCCTGGGAATTTCAATATTGCCATTTTTATCAACCAGAAGCCATTTGCCATATACTTCGTTAGAATTATAAATTCCGTAGACTGAGCCTACGCTTAAATCATCCTGACCCCACACAGACAGAGTAATTTTATCATCTTTCCGTATTTTGTATTCGTACTCCGGATTAAAGTTGAAATCCTGCATATCTCTGGATGCCTGCTCTTCTTCCAGTACATTATATGTCTTACAAGAACTAAGCAGTAAGAGAAAGATAAATGATATGATGAGTTTTTTTGTCATAGATTATTAAAATATCATTGAAAAAAATTTGCGAAAGCCTTTTAACTTGCTTTGAGAGATTTCTTCTTTTATTTTTAAAATTTTTTCTATGGTTTTTACCATTTTTTCGCAGACATTTGTATTTTTAGTTAAATAATCAAATGCTCCGTATTTAAGTGCATTTACTGCTGTATCTATATTTTCCTGCCCGGAAACCATGATAACGTAAATATTGGGATCAAAACGTTTTATTTTTTTTAAAACTTCAAACCCGTTCAGATCTTCCATATTATAGTCTAGAAAAATAATGTCCGGCTTCTGATAAAGTTCATCCAGACAATCTTCTCCACAGCTAAAGGAGGTAATGTCTTCATAATGATGGTTTTTCAGATACTGCTGATAAACATTTGAACAAAACCTGTCATCATCTACAATAAAGAGTTTTAAATGTTGATTATTTGCTTCCATTTTATTTATTTTGAAAACAATATCTCTATTTCTATACCTTTTTATAACCCGTTGTTTATCAATTGCTTGTGTTTGTGTTTTTTTCCAGAATATGGAATAGCTTCTTGATTTTGGATTAAATAGATTGGTTTATTTCATCTTTCAATTGAGTGACCACTATTTCAAGGGTTTCCTTTATTTTTTCAAACAAGGAATATAATTCAGGGAATTCTTTATTTTCCTCTATTGTAAGTAATTCAAGTTGCTTTACTTCATTTTCAATAGAACTTATTCCTATGGCTTGTATACTAGGTCTTATTCTATGCATCAGTTTTCCAATTTCAACATAGTTTTTCTCATCAAACGCCTTTTTCATTAATGGAAGTGTTGTTTCAGTCTGTCCAATAAATATTAATAGCATTTTCCGCATAAAATCTTTATCCCCTCTGCTGAGAATCTGTATATTTTTGAGGTTGTAGAAAGTTTCGCCAGCGTCCGACATTGTCTCTATTGTTTTTTCGGGGATTTTAACGTACTTGTAAATTGTTTTGAGTAAATTTTCTTCATTAAAGGGTTTGGTGATATAATCATTCATTCCCGCATTAATACAGTTATCTATTTCTGTTTTAAAAGCGTTAGCGGTAAGTGCTATCACAGGGGCTTTAATTCTAAGTTCCTTCCGTAATATTTTAGTTGCTTCAATACCATCCATTTCTGGCATTTGCAAATCCATCAGAATAATGTCAAATTGTTCTCTGCTTAATATTTCTAGGGCTATTTTACCATTTTCAGCTTTAACAACACTACATTCAAAATGTTTAAGAGATCTTTCTGCCACCAGCTGATTAAGTGCATTATCTTCTACCAGCAGAACTTTTGTACCTGCAATGGACATATTTTGATTTTTCCAGGTATTTTCTTTTAAGGCTTTTTCATCACCCCTGTCTAAAATCAGAACTATTGTAATACATGTTCCTGAGTTTTTTTCACTTTTTACATTAATTTCTCCTTTCATAAGGTGAACAAGTTCTTTGGTAATAGACATTCCAAGACCTGTACCTCCATATTTTCTTGAAATTGAACTGTCTTCCTGATTAAATTTTTTGAATATATTACGTACATATTCTTCGCTCATTCCAATACCGGTATCCGTAATGCTGATCGAAATCGTTTGTTGGTTTGAAAAACTTTTCAGCACATTAGATTCAACTTTGATATGCCCTTCGTTGGTGAATTTCAAAGAATTACCAATGATATTGTATAACACCTGTTCAAGTCTTAGAGAATCTCCTTTTAAAACCGGGAAAATATCCGCAGAGAAATCTGTCATAATTTTAAGGTTTTTTTCTTCTGCTTTTGGCTTAAGAACGGAAATGACTTTTTGAATACTGTCTTTTAAAGAAAAACTCTTGTGCTCTAAAGACATTTCTCCAGATTCAATTTTAGAAATATCGAGTATGTTATTAATAATTGATAATAAGTGCTGTGAAGCGTTATAGCTGTTTTCTACAAATTGTTTCTGTTCATCAGGGAGGTTACTTCTTTTGAGCTCTCGCAGAAAACCAATGATACCGTTAAGAGGGGTTCGTATTTCATGGCTCATATTGGCAAGAAAAACCTCTTTAGCCTTGGACGCTTCCAATGCTTTTGCTTTTTCAAGTTTTAATTCTTCTTCCAATTTTTTTTGATCGGTAATATCAAGATGGATTCCTATGGAACCTAACAAATTTCCCAGGTCGTCATAATTTGGAGCTCCGCTTACTGCCCACCATCTTATTTCTCCTCTCTTGTTTCTTACAGGGAGCTGATATACACTGGAAATTCCTTTTTTTCTCAGTTCTATCTGTTCTTGCAAAAACCGGACGTGATTTTCTCCGTACAAAAAGAGTGTACTTGGGTTTTTACCAATTACTTCATCCAGTTCAAACCCTGAGACATTACAAAAGCTTTGGTTTGCATAGCGAATAATTTCATCATTATCTACTTCAATGAGTCCCAGGTTCATGTTAGCAATAATATTCCGATATTTTTCCTCTTGCTGCTTTATATAATCTTCCGCTCTTTTTCTTTTTCTTAGCTGTTCAGAGAGATACAGTGACAGTTCTTTAAGATCTTCCGATTTTTTTATTTCAATATCAGAATCAATAATTTTTAATGATTCATAGAGGTTGCTGATAGATTCATGTTTAAGTGTATTTTCATTTTTAAGATTTTGATACAGCTCCTGATATTCTTCTTCACTTTGTTTGAAAGCATAGTCCATAAGTTCTTTATCCCTTTCAAATGATTTGTAAGATTCATTAACTGCATGAATAAAATTTTTAAATTGCGGATGATTTTTGCAGTCTTCCGTAAGATATTTATTGATCTGTCTCTCGAGTAAATTGTGAAATTTGGTTTCCATAGTTATTCAATTTCATTAACTGTGGTGATGGTAATAGTCTGATTGTGCAGAGCACAGTCGCCAAACGGGCTTAAAGGAGATAGCTCTCCGTATGAGTAAAATCCGGTTATTGCCGTATTTGATTTGAAAACATCCCGCACTATATCCACTTCTTCATAAACTCTGTCTCCCAATACCATTTTTCTTCCTACACAGCTTATAATGATTCCCAGTTTAGGAGGATTTGTATTCATTTTAAGACATTGATGGGCTGCATCATTAGCTGCATCAATAAGTCTGTCCATATTGGCTTTCATAAACCTTACTTTACTTCCTTCCGGCAGATCTCCTGCAAAAATCATCGTGTTATCTTTAATGGAGAGAATTGTTCTCACTACTGATAAAGAATCTTGATGTAACGTAAGAGACAATGGAAAAAGTAGAGCAGAGGCGGGAAGGTCTTCGGCGTACCTTCCCAAATATTTTTTATAAAGATCCAATGCATTTTTATGATCAATTTCATAAAGAACATTATCATGTGACTTGGTGACCACTCTTTCAAGCCCAAAGCTTTCCCAGCCGCCAATTGAAGAATGAGATAATTCCAGGTTCGTTCCATAAAATCCAATCGCCAGAATCTTATTGGGTTCAGGAACCTGATTGAGTCCGACTACAGTTTTTTCAAATTTATCACCATCCCCGGCCAGACCGCCTGAAATCAAAACTTCTTGGGGGCGACTGGCGTTAAGTCCGCGCACTAATTGACTGCCGTTAACCTTACTGCCGTCAGACAAAATAAAAACCCATTTAAGTTCTTTTGAAGGAAGGTTTTCAATTAATTTTTTTCCTGCATCATAGCTGCATGAAAAATCTTCAATATCAATCTGTGAAGTCTTTATGTAAGATGTTGAAAAACTGATTATAGTTAAAGCTACCGTATCATCATACACTTCATTACAGAAAATTTCTCCCGAAGAAGAAGACAGGGCTATCTCTGCATTAGGAAACGTTTCCTTTAAAAGAAGATAAAAGTTATCCTCTTCAATAATACTTCTGGCTCCATATCCTATAATGATCTGAGCTTCCTGATAGTTAAGCTTTTCATCATTTCTTTCTGATTTGAATGCTCCGTCCTTAAAAAGTAATTTAGCAACTTTCATCTATTTATTTTCAATTTCAAGGTTATTAATAAGATTATATATAGTTGATTTGCCTATATCTAATAGTTTTGCGGTTTTAATGACATCATTATTATTATTTTTTAGAAAATGTAAAATGATATCGGTAGTATATTGTTTTAGTGTTTTTTGTTCATTGAGAAAAGATTCTGAACTTTTTTCCAGATTAAAGAAATTAATATCTTCTGCTGTTATTTCGTGATTATCAGACATAACACAAGCAAGATCAACAACAGACTTTAATTCTCTTACATTTCCCGGAAAATGATAAGCTAAAAGTTTTTTCCTTGCATCCGAAGATAAAGACAAAGGTTTAACCTTGTTTTCTTTTGCGAAAAGCTCTATAAAATGTTTGGCCAAAATCAAAATATCCTGATCCCTTTCCCGTAAAGGAGGAAGTTCAATAGGAAGACCAATAATCCGGTAATAGAGATCTTCCCGGAAGTTGCCTTTTTTGACTTCCTGTACAAGATTTTTGTGCGTAGCTGTAATAATCCTGACATTGAGTTCAATTTTTTGCTTTCCGCCTACTCTTGTGATTTCTCTTTCCTGTAGGGCACGTAGTAATTTACTTTGAATATTAAGATCCAGTTCTGCAATTTCATCTAAAAAAATAGTTCCTCCATTAGCCTGCTCAAACTTTCCGATGGCTCTTTCTGTAGCCCCTGTAAAAGCACCTTTTTCATGGCCAAAAAACTCACTTTCCACTAATTCTTTAGGAATAGCAGCCATGTTTACCGCAATAAAAGGTTTGTTTTTTCTTGATGAATTATAATGGATTGCCTTAGCAACAACTTCTTTACCAGTACCTGTTTCACCGGTAATGGAAACATTGATGTTGGACGTAAGTGCTTTATTAATTTTAGAAAATATATTTTTTATGGGATCGCTTTGCCCAATAATTGTTTTTTCAAACGTATATTTTTTTTCGAGCTCATCTTTAAGGTCTTCAACCTCCTGCTTTAGGTTGATATTTTCATTTAATCTCATGATAGAATTCCACAAAAGTTCTTTGGTATGCTCGTTTTTTACAATATAATCTTTTGCTCCCTGCTTTAGAAAATTGATGGCAACTTCAATATTTTCCTGTCCGCTTATAACAATAATCGGAAGTTCAGGATATAGGTTTTTAATCTGTTTAAAAAGTTCATCTCCCTGAATGTCTGGTAACCCAAAATCAATACAAATGATATCAGGATTATGGTAAAGATTGGAAAGACAGTCTTTTGCATTGCTGAATAGCAGAACTTCATAATCAGGATTTAGTTGGAGATGATACTTTAACATTTCTCCTATGAAAATATCATCGTCAACTATAAATATTTTACACATTTGCGCAGGTTTTAGTTTTTATGTTTACTACTAAAATAATGAATTTTAATTATGTGATGAACTATTTTATCATAAAGATTAATAATTTGAAATAATAATTTATTATTGTTGAATATTTTGTGTGGAGTTATTTAATCAAAATCTTCCTGATGAAACTCTTCCCGCACTGCAGTTGCTACCTTTGTAGGACACGGTTCTTATACTCTTTAACTTTAATGCTATGAAAAGAGTTAGAAAAAATTACCGTTTAGAATTTAAGATCCAAGCAGTTTCATTAAGTGAGCAAAGAGGTAATGTTTCTTCAGTAGCCAAGGAGCTTGGAATCTGTAAAGAAATTTTGGTCACTTGAAGAAAACTTCACAGAGAGGCTAAACTTACAAAAGAAAAGCAAATTTCCTCTGACCCGATAAGGGAAAGGTTATTGAGGCTTCGCAATGAATTGGAAGAAACAAAGCTAGAGTGTGAAATTGCTTATTTAAAATCATTCTTAATGAAAAAAGTTGTAATTTTGATAGAGTGAAAAAGCTGATTTCTATATTGTTATTAACATTGTATTTGGTTTCTACAACCGAACTGTATCAGCTTTTGAAAATGCCTCTGCTCATTGAGCATTATATTCAGCATAAAGACCTGAATCCTGAAATGTCACTTACTGCATTTCTGAAAACCCATTACGATCATCCTGTGAAAGACAGTGACCATGATCAGGACCAGAGATTGCCTTTTGTATCACATGCAAGCCTGCTGTCTGTGGTTTTTACTGTTAATCCTTCCTTAGATTTTCTTTGTATTGAGAAGGTATTTACTCCTATTGAAATCAAGAAGACTTTTTACAAAAGTGCGCTTTACAATAAGGAAATTCTTAATTCTATCTGGCAGCCGCCAAGATTTCGTCAATCTTAATCTATTTTTCTCAGTCATTTTTTGATTGGGAAGGGTATTCTGTTTTTTTAATAAGTATCTGTATGTAATACGGATGCATGGATCTATGCATCAGAATACCGGAAATTTTATCACGATAATTAAGATTAATTAATCATAATATGCTTACAAAAATCATTGAGTTTTCTGTAAAGAATAAACTCATTATTGCATTGTTGGTATTGGGACTTATTGGTATAGGCGCCTATCAGGTTACCAAACTGCCGATAGATGCGGTACCGGATATTACCAACAATCAGGTACAGGTTATTACCACTGCACCATCTTTTGGTGCAACAGATATAGAACGGCTTGTTACTTTTCCTATAGAGCAGGCCAACAATAATATTTCAGGATTAAAGGAGATCAGAAGTTTCTCCAGGTTTGGGCTTTCTTTGGTTACCATTGTCTTTGAAGATGATGTAGACATCTACTGGGCAAGACAGCAGGTTGCCGAAAGACTTCAGCAGATACAGGCGGTGATTCCGCAGGGAATAGGAAATCCACAGCTTGGACCTATCTCCACAGGGCTTGGCGAAATTTTCCAGTATGTGGTAAGGCCAGAAAAAGGATATGAAAAAAAGTACAATATCACAGAACTCCGTACCATTCAGGACTGGATTGTAAGAAGACAGCTTTTGGGAGTAAAAGGAGTGGCGGAAGTAAGCAGCTTTGGAGGCAAGCTGAAACAATATGAAATTGCTGTAAATCCGGACAGGCTTAATGCTTATGGAATAACAATCAATGATGTATTTGATGCATTACAGGCCAATAATCAGAATACCGGAGGTGCTTATATCGAAAAGGGCCCCACTGTTCTATACATCAGGAGTGAAGGGTTAGTAGGAAGTATTGAAGAAATCAATAATATTTCTATTGCAACAAAAACAAATGATGTACCGCTGTTTATACGGGATATTGCTGAGGTAAAGCCAGGTTTTGCTACCCGTTATGGAGCGATGACCTTTAATGACCAGGGAGAAGTGTCAGGAGCTGTAGTAATGATGCTCAAAGGCGAGAACAGTAATCAGGTCATAAAAAATGTAAAGGAAAAAATTGCCCAGGTTCAGAAATCACTTCCGAAAGGAGTGGTGATAGAGCCTTTTCTGGACAGAACCAAAATGGTGAACAACGCCATCGGAACAGTAGAAAAAAACCTGACGGAAGGAGCTTTGATTGTAGTCTTCGTACTGGTTTTATTTTTGGGGAATATAAGAGCAGGTTTGCTGGTCGCCTCTGTTATTCCTTTGGCGATGCTTTTTGCAATATGTATGATGAACCTCTTTGGAGTCAGTGGAAATCTGATGAGTCTTGGAGCCTTGGATTTCGGGCTGATTATCGATGGAGCAGTGATTATTGTAGAATCTGTCTTACATCAGTTCAGTCATAATTCGAAGTTTAAAAAGATTTTCTCTGTCGGAAAATCGGAAATGGATACTGTCGTTATTGAATCTGCAGGAAAAATGATGAACAGCGCCGTTTTCGGACAGATTATCATTCTGATCGTCTATCTCCCGATCCTTACCCTGCAGGGAATCGAAGGGAAAATGTTCAAGCCTATGGCTCAGACTGTAGCTTTTGCACTGCTGGGAGCGTTTTTGCTTTCATTAACCTATATTCCGATGATGAGTGCGCTATTGCTGAGAAAAAGAAGCGACAAACCTACTTTATCAGACAGAATGATGAAAAAGGTAGAAAAGATCTATCTTACAGTTTTGCTCAAACTACTCAGAGTCCCCAAAATAGTTTTTGGTGCAGTGGCAGTCTTATTTATAACTGCTGTTTTCATCTTATCCAAAATGGGTGGTGAATTTATTCCTTCCCTTGAAGAAGGTGATTTTGCCGTAGATACCAGAGTTTTACCTGGAAGTAACCTGACAACAACGATTGAAAGTACCCAGAAAGCAGCATACATTCTCAAATCCAGATTTCCCGAAGTGGAAAAAGTGGTCACAAAAATTGGTAGCGGGGAAGTCCCTACCGATCCGATGCCGATGGATGCTTCTGATATGATGGTTATTTTAAAGGATAAAAAGGAATGGACTTCTGCGTCCACTTTCCCGGAGCTGGCAGATAAGATGGGTAAACAGCTGCAGGATATACCTGGAATTACTGCCAGTTTTCAATATCCTGTACAGATGCGTTTTAATGAATTAATGACCGGAGCAAGACAGGATGTCGTGATCAAAATTTTTGGAGAAGACCTTGATGTACTTTCCCAAAATGCACAGAAGCTCGGGAAAATTATAGAAACAGTGGAAGGAACCCAGAATCTCTATATAGAACCTGTTTCGGGAATGCCCCAGGTAATCATTGAATACAACCGTCCTCTGATCGCTCAGTATCATTTATCCGTTTCAGATATCAACCGGGTGGTTAATACTGCATTTGCGGGGCAAAGTACCGGATTGGTTTTTGAAGGTGAAAAACGCTTCGATATGGTCGTACGTCTGGACACCAAAGACCGGAAAAATGTGACCGATATTAAAAACCTTTTGGTCCCTACACCGTTTGGAAATCAGATTCCGCTGTCTCAGCTTGCCAGAGTGGAAGTGAAAAACGGCCCTAACCAGATTCAGAGGGAAAATGCCCAGCGAAGAATTGTTGTAGGTTTTAATATCAAAGGCAGGGATGTTCAGAGTATTGTAGAAGAACTTCAGCATAAGGTAGATCAGAAGATGAAGCTTCCTACGGGATATTACATGACGTATGGAGGCTCGTTTGAAAATCTCAATAACGCCAAACAGCGCCTCATGATAGCAGTTCCCATTGCTCTGGCTCTTATTTTCGTTATGCTTTTCCTGGCCTTTAATTCTGTTAAAGAAAGTTTGCTCATTTACACTGCGATTCCTCTTTCTATTATTGGCGGTGTATTTCTGATGGCGCTTAGAGGAATGCCTTTCAGCATCAGTGCAGGAGTGGGATTTATTGCACTCTTCGGAGTGGCAGTACTGAACGGAATTGTGTTGATCTCAGAGTTTAACCGTCTTCACAAGAAAGGAATTAAAAATATTGTAAGAATCATTATTGATGGTGGAGAATCGAGGCTTCGGCCGGTGCTGATGACGGCCTTTGTCGCTTCACTGGGCTTTATTCCGATGGCTGTCAGCAACGGAGCGGGAGCAGAAGTACAGCGACCTCTTGCAACGGTGGTTATTGGAGGGCTGATGGTGGCAACTTTTCTTACCTTATTTGTCTTACCATTATTGTATGTAACTATTGAAAAAGGATTTAAAAATGAAAGAAATAAAAAATAAAAAACAGATTTCCGCTCTGGCTTTTTTTGTATGCTTCGGTTTTGCGGGGCTGGTCAACTCCCAGACTCCCGTTACATTGCAGGATGCTGTTGATATTGCTTTGAAAAATAACAGAAATCTTAAAAATGAAAAATTAAAATCAGAATATACAAAAGCGCTTATCAGATCATCATCTGATATTCCTCAGACGGGAGTCACAGTAGATTATGGGCAGATCAACAGTGCTCTGACGGATATGAAATTCGGCATTTCACAGAATATAGCATTTCCAACCGTATATAAAAAGCAGAAGAACGTATACACCGAAGAATGGAAAAAATCTCTGCTGAATGTTTCTCTTAAAGAATATGAACTGAAGAAAGCCGTGAGCCTTACCTTTTATAATATTCTGTATGGGAAACAAAAAGAAAAGCTTCTTCTGGAAACATTAAAGCTGTACACTGATTTTCTGGATAAGGCAAACATCCGTCTGAAAGCAGGAGAAAGTAATATTCTGGAAAAAACTACGGCTTCCAATCAGAAATCTTCCATTGAAATTCAGCTAAAGCAATTACGCCAGGAGCTTTCAGTGCTGGGATATCAGCTTCAGTGGCTTTTAAATACAGAAACAGATTTCCTTCCGGAAGATCAGAAAATTTATCATGGAGGTCTTAAAGAGGAGCTTAGCTTACATCCGGCTATTAAAGTATTGCAGCAACAGAAAAACATTTCAGAACAGCAGATTGCCCTTGAAAAGGCAAAAATGCTTCCCGGACTTCAGCTGGCCTACAACCTCAACAGTTTCAGAGGGATGGGTGCTGATGATAAAGTGTACAACGGGGCACCACAGTTTCATTCTGTACAGCTTGGGGTTTCTGTTCCTGTTTTTTCAGGTGGGCAGAAAGCCAGAATTCAGGCCGCAAAAATTGCTGAATCTGTTGTGGAAAGTGATATTGCCAACATGGAATTCAATCTGCAGAATCAGTACAGAAAGGCATCCGGGATTTATCAGGCTAACCTTGACATTGTTTCCCAATATGAGAGTTCGGAATTGAAAAACGCCGATATCATCACTGAAACAGCCAAAAAACAGTTTCTTGCAGGTGAGATCAATTATCTGGAATTTGTTATCCTGATCAATCAGGCAGTTACTTTAAAAAACAGCTACACCGATGCAGTCTGGAAACTGAATCAGAGTGCTATAGAGCTGGAATACCTTACTTTAAATCCATAACAATGAAACGTAAATTTAAAATTATATCATATTCCCTGTCAATAATAGGATTGCTCATGTTTTATGAGTGTAAAGATCATGTAAAACAGGAACCGCCAGCTGCCAGTCCGAAAGATGAAAACGTTGTAACGCTTACCGATGCTCAACTGAAAAATGTACCTGTAGTAACAACATTACTTTCTCTACAGAAGATTTCCTCTGTTTTAAAACTTAACGGAATGATAGATGTACCGCCACAAAATCTGGTCTCTGTCAGTATTCCTTTAGGCGGATACCTTAAATCGAGCAGCCTGCTTCCGGGAAAGCCGGTGTCAAAAGGGCAGGTGATTGCTGTGATAGAAAATCCGCAGTTTATTCAGCTTCAGCAGGATTATTTAATGGCAAAGTCTAAAAATCATTTTGCCCAGTTGGATTATAACCGCCAGAAAATCCTCAACCAAAGTCAGGCCACCAGCGATAAGGTGATGCAGCAGGCTCAGTCTGAAATGAACAGCCAGAAGATCCTGATGAACTCCCTAGCTCAGCAGCTCCGTCTTATCAATATCAATCCTGGATCTCTGAATTCGGGAAATATTCAGAAAAGCGTACCTGTTTACAGCAGTATCAATGGCTTTGTAAGCAAGGTCAACGTGAATATCGGTAAATATGTGAATCCTTCCGATGTTCTTTTTGAACTCATTAATCCGGATGATATTCATCTAAATCTTAAAGTATATGAAAAAGATCTGGCGAATCTGAAGAAGGGGCAGAGGTTTGCCGCGTATACCAATGCCGAACCGGATAAAAAATACTATGGTGAAATTCTGCTGATCAGCAAGGATGTTAATCCAGGCGGATGGGCTGAAGTACACTGTCATTTTGAAAAATATGACCAGAGCCTTGTACCGGGAATGTATATGAATGCCGAGATCGAGACCAGTACTTCTTTTTCCAATGCTGTTCCTGAAGAGAGTATTGTCAATTTTGAAGGAAAAGACTTTGTCTTCGTTGAAGAAAAAAAACAGACCTACCGATTGACTCCTGTAACATTAGGTGAAACAGAAAACGGATTTGTACAGATCATGAATGCTGATGATTTTAAGAATAAGAAGATTGTCATCAGAAATGCATATACACTTCTTATGAAACTTAAGAACACAGCAGATGAATAAAAATTATAGTAAAATAAAAGAACTTATAAATAAATACAAATTATGAAAACATCATCTTTAATAAAAACAGGAGCAGGTTTTATAGTCCTGCTTCTGATTGTGATTCAGTTTTTTGATACGGATAAAAATATTGCGGCGGTTCCTTCTGAAAATGCTATTGAAAAGCATTACCAGGTTCCGGATCATGTACAGGGATTATTAAAAACAAGCTGTTATGACTGTCATTCCAACACTACAGCTTATCCGTGGTACAATAACATACAGCCTGTAAAATGGTGGCTGGCAGATCATGTGAACTCGGGAAAGCGGCACTTCAATTTTGATGAATTTAACAGCTATTCAAAAGAAAAAAAATTAAAGAAACTTGATGAGGTTGCAGAAACCATAAGAGAAGGTGAAATGCCTCTTACTTCTTATACTGTTGTTCATCAGAATGCAAAGTTATCTGATACCCAAAAGTCAGAAATTGAACAATGGGTAAAAGAGGTGAAAAAGCAGATTGAATAGCAGGCTGTTAAAAAAACAGAAATAGTATTCTGATATAACAAAAACAATCAGTAAATTTAATATCATATCCATTTCGTATGAATTACAATATACCGGAAGATCTGAAAGGCCTTACAGCATCTGAAGTAGCCGCTTCCAGAAAAAAATACGGATATAACCGCCTTGAAGCAATTAAGAAAGAATCATGGGCAGATCTTCTTCTCAACATCCTTAAAGAACCGATGCTGATTCTTCTTATATGTGTTTCCTTTATTTATGTGCTTACAGGAGATTATGGCGAGGCTTTATTTATGTTTGCTGCTATTGTTGGAGTTACCGCCATTTCTTTTTACCAGGATAACCGGAGCAAAAAGGCGCTGGAAGAACTTGAAAAACTGAATGAACCTTTAAGCAAGGTGATCAGGGATTCAAAGATTATAGAGATTCCTACTTTTGAAATAGCAGTGGGAGATTTGTGCATTACCGAAGAAGGAAAACTCATCAATGCAGACGGAAAAATTGTTCACAGCAACGATTTTTCTGTCAACGAATCTTCCCTTACGGGCGAGAGTTTTTCTGTTTTCAAGGACAGCAGATCCGAAGATAACAGAGTCTACAGCGGAACAATCACTGTGTCCGGGCTTGCCGTTTTTGAGGTCGAAAATATAGGAAAAGAAACCAAAGTAGGAAAAATAGGACAGTCTATATTGGGTATAAAAACAGAAATATCTCCTTTACAGCTTCAGATCCGGAATTTTGTAAAGGGGATGGCTGTTATCGGAGTCATTATTTTTTTTGCAGTATGCATTTTCAGTTTTGTTAAAACGGGAGATTTTGTGACCAGTTTACTCAGCGGGCTTACATTGGCAATGTCCGTGCTTCCTGAAGAAATTCCTGTAGCCTTCACAACATTTATGGCTTTGGGGGCCTGGAAGCTGATGCGGGAAGGAATTATCATTAAGCGAAGCAGTATTGTGGAGACCCTGGGAAGCGTTTCCGTAATTTGCACAGATAAAACAGGTACGATTACAGAAAACTCCATGCAGCTGAAACATCTTTATGATTTCCGTTCTGACAAAATTTATGAAGAAGCAGAGTTCAATACAACAGCGCTCAATGACCTTATTGATTATGCGATGTGGAGTAGTGAGCCTGTACCTTTTGACCCCATGGAAATAACGCTCCATAAGATCTATGAACAGACCCAGAAGCCAGATCAGAGAAAAGATTATCAGCTGTTTCATGAATATCCGCTGGAAGGCAAACCACCGATGATGACCCATCTTTTTGAAAACGAACAGAAAAACCGGATTATTGCAGCTAAAGGAGCTCCGGAAGCTATCATCAGTGTTTCCAGTCTTTCAGAAGAAGAGAAAAACAAAATAAGAAAGTTAATTAAAGACTTTGGAGAGCAGGGATACAGGGTTCTTGGTGTTGCCAGATCTCAATTTGAAGGAAATGATTTTCCTGATAAGCAGCAGGATTTTAAATTTGACTTTTTAGGATTGACCGTATTTTATGATCCTCCTAAAAAAGGAATAAAAGAAGTATTTAAGCATATTTACGATGCCGGTATTCAGGTAAAAGTCATTACAGGAGATAATGCAGATACTACAAAGGCTATTGCATTGCAGGCGGGAATTGAAAACAATGCTCCGGCTATTAACGGAAGTGAAATTACTACAAGTTCAGAAGAAGATTTATTAAAACTTTCTGAAAAAGCAACCCTGTTTACAAGAATGTTCCCGGAAGCGAAGCTTGAAGTTGTTAAAGCATTAAAAAAACAAGGTCATGTAGTGGCGATGCTTGGGGATGGCGTAAATGACGGACCTGCATTGAAAGCTGCTCATATCGGAGTGGCAATGGGAAATAAAGGAACTGAAATTGCCAAATCAGCCGCAGCTCTGGTCATTACCAATGATGATCTGGATAAACTTGTTACCGGTATAGCTGCCGGACGCAGAATCTATGCTAATATAAAGAAGGCCGTTCAGTATATCCTTTCCATTCACATCCCAATTATACTTACTGTTTCCTTACCATTATTTCTGGGTTGGGTATTTCCACATATATTTACTCCGGTGCATGTAATCTTTCTTGAGCTGGTTATGGGACCTACATGCTCTATTGTATATGAGAATGAGCCTATGGAAAAAAATGCGATGCAAAGACCTCCGAGGGCATTAACAGATACATTTCTGAGCTGGAGGGAGCTTATGGTAAGTATTATCCAGGGATTAGTGATCACCGCAGGAATACTTTGGATA
Source organism: Chryseobacterium sp. FG46 (assembly GCF_057809135.1). NCBI lineage: Bacteria > Pseudomonadati > Bacteroidota > Flavobacteriia > Flavobacteriales > Weeksellaceae > Chryseobacterium > Chryseobacterium sp. FG46. Next base: position 283,149 of record NZ_JBMDJJ010000001.1, read on the forward strand.
TATCAATATTCTGTTGATCTCGGCAATGATGAGCTTAAAACAAGATCTTTGGTGTTCAGTACTTTGATATTTGCTAATATATTACTGAGTTTGGTAAACCGATCTTTCTATTACAGTATTTTTGACAGTTTTAAAAATCGTAATTTTTTATTGGCAGGAATTTCATTGCTGGTACTTGTATTATTGTTTGTTATTCTTTATGTAAAGCCGGTATCAGGATTCTTTAGTGTGAAAGCTCTTAGTATAAAAGAATTAGGAATGACATTGATTGTTGCTGTTATTTCGGTCTTGTGGTTCGAGGTTTATAAGCTGGTGAAAAGACATTTGGGAAGAAAATGAAAAATAATTCGTAATAAAATATTTCATAATTTTGATTAGTGAAAAAGTTGATTTCCATATTGTTGTTGTTTTTATATTTGGTTTCTACAACCGAATTGTATCAGCTTTTGAAAATCCCGGAACTGATTGAGCATTACATCGAGCATAAAGAATTAAACCCGGATATGACGCTTACGGCATTTCTGAGAACACACTATGATCATCCCGTTAAAGATGGTGATTATGGTAAAGATCAGAAATTACCCTTTATTATTCATACAACACCACTTGCATTGGTCTTTATCATTGGGAACATATTTCATTTTGAACTTAAGAATGATCAATTTAAACAAGTAAAGTCGAGGAAAATACCATCAAAAAATGACAACTTCTGTTATAAGGGGTTTCTAAGGACAGCCTGGGAACCACCAAGGTATTTATTTTCCTGATATTTTTTCAAAACCGGCTTTCATCTGTTGCCAGCCGTTATGTACTGTATGCCATGTTAGGTGTACATTATTCAACTTACTATAACAATCGTTATCCATTTTAAATAATGAAAACAATATTTTTAGCCATATTCATGGTTATAACTGCCGTTAGCATTCAGGCTCAGAACCGTTTAGATAATGCAAAAAAGCAGGCCTTAGAAAATAAAGAACTGATTTTACTTAATTTTTCCGGTTCCGACTGGTGTATACCTTGTATAAAGCTCCATAAGAATATCATCGAAACTGATGAATTTAAAAAGCTGGAAACGGAAAATATTATTGTCTATGTCAATGCCGACTTTCCTAGAAATAAAAAAAATCAGCTTTCTGCCGGTATGAAAAAGGAAAACGCTGGGCTTGCCGATCAATATAACCCAAAAGGACTTTTTCCTTATACTCTTCTGCTGGATCAGGATGGGAAAGTGCTGAAAAGCTGGGAAGGGCTGCCTACTGAAAGCGCATTGGCTTTTAGTAAAGAAATAAGGGATATACAACAGCAAAGAAAATAAGAAAAAGATGCTTAGAGAATTCAGAAAGCCTCAAAGGCTGATGGGAAATGCTTTTGAAATTACTGTAGTAGACGAAAATGAAAAAAATGCTTATTTGCATATAGATGCGGCGGTAGCAGAAATTCAAAGAATTGAAAACCTGCTGACTACTTTCAGTGAGAACAGCCAGACCAGCCTGATCAACAATAATGCAGGATTAGAACCTGTAAAGGTTGACAGGGAGGTTTTTGATCTGATTGAAAGAAGCGTTCGCATCAGCCGCATTACTGACGGATATTTTGATATTTCATACGGAGGAATAGATAAAGGTTTCTGGAATTTTGACCGTAATATGAAGCAGCTTCCTGATCCGAAGACTATTAAGGAGCATTTGAAACTGGTAAATTATGAGAATATTATTCTCAACCCCAGGGATCAGAGTGTTTTTCTTAAGGAGGAGGGAATGAGGATAGGTTTTGGTGGCATTGGAAAAGGGTATGCCGCTGAGATGGCAAAAAGAATGCTTCAAAAAAGAGGTGTGGAATCAGGAATTGTCAATGCTTCCGGTGATCTTACCGCATGGGGAACGCAGAGTAACGGAAAGCCATGGACGATAGGAATTGCAGACCCGGATCATTCCGGACAACCTTTTTCTTACATGAATATTACAGATATGGCTGTGGCAACATCCGGAAATTATGAAAAATTTGTCATGATTGACGGCAAAAAGTATTCTCATACCATCAATCCCAAAACCGGAATGCTCGTTTCAGGAATTAAAAGCGTCACTATTTTCTGTCCTAATGCAGAAATAGCAGATGCCATGGCAACTCCTGTCGGTATTATGGGAATTAAAGAAGCATTGGATCTGGTGAATCAGATCCACCAGCTGGAATGTATCATTATAGATGATGACAATACTGTCTATTCATCTCAAAACATTAATTTACAATGAAAAACAATATAAAAAAAATAAAAAGAGGTCTGGTAGCTGTTGCTATCATAAGCCTGATTAATTCCTGTACTGCTTTGAAAGAATATGAAAAAGGAAAGCTGAATGATGCTGAAATGGCATTGGGCAACAGGACTATAGAGAAAACAGAACTTAGTTTCCAATCTTACCGGGAAGGTTCTTCAGGAGCTAATTCCGGAAAAGTGGGAGGTGGATGTGGATGTAATTAATGAGTTGTTACAGTTTATAAAATTTAGAAGAATCTCACATGAAAAAAATTGTAATGAGTGTTTGGGTCCTTTTTGGATTCATGACCTCTAAAGCTCAGGAAAATACCAATACAGCACTTTCAAAAAAATTGAGTTTTGATGAAGCCAATCTGGTATCCAGCTACTACCATCAGGACGGCAACAACTCTGCTGTGACAGGAGGTGTAGGATCGGAAAAGCTTAGTGATTTTTCCAATACAATTGACGTTACGATGGTAAAATATGACAATAAGCAGAGAAAAAATAAATTCAATCTTAGTGTTGGAGTAGATCATTATACGTCAGCTTCTTCCGATATGATTGATCTTAAAGCCAATTCTTCGGCTTCTCATGCGGATACAAGAATATATCCTTCGTTTCAGTGGAGCCGGGAGAATGAAAGTAAAGGAAGTACCATCTTCGGAGGACTCTCATTTTCTACAGAATTTGATTATCAGTCTTACGGGGCCAATATTGGTTTTGCCCAGAAAACAGCCAACAGGATGGGGGAGTTTACCGCCAAGTTTCAGACCTATCTTGATCAGGTAAAGCTGGTAACTCCTATAGAACTTCGTACAGGAAATTCAACAGGCAGAGAGCATGAAAACTATGGTACGAGCGGAAGAAATACTTTTGCATTGTCTTTAGCCTATTCTCAGATCATCAACCAGAATTTTCAGGTAGAATTTCTGACGGATGCTGTACAGCAGACCGGTTTTTTAAGTCTGCCTTTTCACAGGGTTTATTTCACAGATGGCTCTGTACATCAGGAAACACTTCCGGATAAGAGATTTAAACTTCCATTGGGAGTGCGTGCCAATTATTTTCTTGGAGACCGCTTTATCTTCAGGACCTATTACCGGTATTATACAGACAGCTGGGGCATCAGGTCAAATACATTCAATATTGAGACTCCGGTAAAAATATCTCCTTTTGTTTCAGTAAGTCCGTTCTATAGGTATTATTCACAGAAAGGGACAAAATATTTTGCGCCTTATGAACAGCATACAGCTTTTGATGATTATTATACGAGCAATTATGACCTTTCTACTTTTAACAGTAATTTTTACGGAGCAGGAATACGGTTTAATCCTAAAAATGGATTGTTTGGAATAGAGCGTCTGAATATGTTGGAGATCAGGTATGGGCATTATACAAAATCTGTAGGAATGAGTTCAGATATTATTTCTCTGAATCTCAGATTCAAGTAGTAATAAAAATGTCTAAACTTTTTTAGAAAACTCTGGATCTTTGTATTAAAACGTGTAATCCTACCTATATATCTTGGACAAAGATTTAAGTGTAAGCAAGTTAAGCAAGTTCCATCGGATCTACTATAAATGTGTTTGAAAACAGTATTTCTACGATTACATAAACGGACAAATCATTTTTTAATGGTCTGTCCGTTTTTATTTGTTTTAAATTTATTTTTTTAGCGAATTAATTAAAAGATCAGAATACCTGAAATATAAAATGTCAATTCTAAAAAATATTCATAATTGAGTATTTAAAGAAAACTGTTTAATTTGTCCACCACATTCTCCCAAAGACTGTCTTTTATATTTTTTTTGAAAAAGCCGAAATGGTCAATTTTTTTTAATCCTAATTCTGAAGGGATCAGTTTGGTGAAAGTAATCTCTTCTTTACTGCTGATGTGCTGCCAATACGTTTCAGTGTTTTTCTGGCTTGAAATGGTATCGTCTGTAGTCCAGAATAAATGAATGGGAAATGTATAATTCTTGAAATGCCCTGTAGGAACTGTTGTGCCATAAAATTGAGCATCGAAAAAATAATCTTTCTTTTCAAGCCAGGTTCGCCACTCATAGACTACATTTTTTGGCAGGTTTTCCATTAACCCAAAGGTTTTGGCTTTTACATATCCTGTCATCAAAACACTTATGGGTGCAAAAATGTAAAAATAAAAATAGGCTTTCATTCTGTAAGAAAGCGGCATATTCATGTAATAACCTGCTGATACGGCAAAATTGATTATTCCTTTTACATTATCCAGGTTTTTCATAAATCCTATTTGCTGCCCGCCGGCACTGTGAGCAACAATCATAAACGGAAGATCAGGAAATCTGTTATTCAGAAAATCTTTGATTGCGGGCATATCTTTTACTCCATAATCTGAAAAGGTGAACTCACAGTTTTTCAGATTTCCGGAAGAAGAATCTCCGCTTCCCCTGTAGTCCCAAAGACAGCACAGGAAATCATGTTCAGTAAGATAGGTTAGGAAAGACATATAAAATTCTTTTTTTGTTCCGGTACCGCAGTTAAACTGAATGACAGCCTTCGGATGTTCCGGAATAAGAAGAATGCCTTTAAGCTTTACACCGTCTTCACATACTGTTTCAAAATTTTCCGATTTCATGTATTGATTTAACTTAAAAAATTAACGATACGTTGTATTATAAAAATTGTATCTCTTTTCTCTGTTAAATTTAGTAAATACCCTCATTCCATTATCATATTTAACTATGCAGTACTTGGTTTCCGTATCAGGATTTTGAATATTACTGGATTTTTTATTTAGGTATACATCTCATCTTACTACAGGTGCTGAGATCTCCTGAAATCCTGTCTTTCTGTATAAATGATAAGCTTTATCATTTCCGGGAGCAACTTCTAAAAAAATTCAATATCATTAAATTGTCTGCCTGCTTCTGGAATAACAGCTTCAGGCAATTCCTGACCAATGTTCTTAATATGCATACAGATAAGTTTTTCATTTACATCCATATACAAATGTGTGGAGAATTTTGCCTGCCTTGACGGAAGTTTAAATAATTCATTAAAATTTTAAATCGATTTAATCTATTTGTAACAAATTTCATTTCAGATAGTCTTATTGTAAACACAACATATATTTTTTGATCAGAAAGCCTATAAAAGCAGTCTGTCAAATTTATAAGTCTTTGTGTAAAGGGGGAAATATTACATTATTTATTTGAATGTTACATTTTTGCGAAATAATCTGTTTATTTCACAATGAACATGATAATTTATGTATATTTATAACACTAATCGGGGAATAATATTTAAATAGCGGTAGAAAATTATCAACTTATTTTTGAATAAGTGAATAGGTAGATATGTAGATACATAGGGAAAAGTGGTGCTGATGGGAAAAATTAATTTAATCATTATTAAAAATAAAACGATACACTCAAAGGCTATAAAAAATATAACAGCCTTTACAACCTGCATGCTTCTGCTTCTGGTTATGTTTTCATGTCATAATGAATCTCATCATACGGACCAGGAAAATTTTGATCTATCTCTGCTGACTCAAAGTTCTGAGCTTCAGCTTTCCGGTGAATATGAGGCTGTTGTTAAGCTTAATAAGGAATATCTGAAGAAAGCAGCAAAAATAAAGTATAAAGAGGGAAAAGGACTCTGCTATCTGAATATGGCAGGGGTAAATGTTTCTGCCGGAAATTATGAAAAAGCCCGTGTTTTTTTCAATAAAGCAGAAAAAGATCTGATCAATTCTGAAAATGCTTATCATAAAGCAGTATTCTATGATGATTACAGTCTGTATTATTCTCATCTTGAAATAAATGATAAGGCTATAGAATGCAATAAAAAAGCGTTTTACTATTTAAAACAGGCAAAAAAAACGAAACTCACCCAAAAACTTCTGCCAAGACTGTATGTCAACAAAGGAATTTACTATGCATGGAAAGGATGGTTCGGAACTTCTTTAAAATGCTTTACAAAAGCAAATGTGCTGGAAAATTCGGCATATACCAATTGTATGGTAGCCCAATACTATTTATTTACCCATAAACCTGATTCTGCCGGAATATATATTGCCAGGGCAGATGAAAAAATGATCAACCAGAAAACAACAGATGTGGAATCTCTTTGGGTATATTATACAATGGGATATTACTATAATGAAATTAACAATAGTCAACAAGCTGAAATAGCACTTAAAAAAGCGCTGGAAATCAATATTAAAACAAGACGAACCTATTCTTCACATATAAAAGAAGTTTACAAAGCACTTGCGGAATTATACAAGAAAAAAAATGACGGAGGCAAGGCCTATTTTTATCTGAAGAAATATATGGAAGAAGAAGGAAGGTTTGATGCAGAACGATTTGCCGTTATGAATAAAGCTACCGAAGATTTTATTTCGGAAATGAAACAGGAATCGGACTGGCATAAAAATGATCTTCCGTTATTTATTGCATTGTCTATCACTGTACTTACGGTTTCAGGAGTATATGTCCGGAAGATAATAAATAGATTACAAAAAAAGAAAAATACTTTAAAAGAGCAAACCGATACTTTGAAAAACCATGTCCGGACAAAGCAGCGGAATGAAGTGATTGAGCTTGCTAAAAAGAACGATTCTTCTTTCTTGTTGAAATTCAAAGAATTCTACCCTGAATTTATTAAGTCGCTTCTGGAGATCAACCCGGATCTTGAGAATTCAGAGCTGGCTTTCTGTGCAATGCTGAAATTACGTTTTTCATCCAAAGAGATTGCAGATTATACTTTTGTACAACACAAATCTGTGCAACAGAAGAAATACAGGATCAGAAAAAGGCTGAATATTCCAGGAGAAACAGATATTTATGACTTTTTTGAAAACCTGGCAGAATAATTAAACAGATCACAATAAAAACAGCAGGATCTTGTTTTATGAAGAGATTTTATTGTTGATCTTATCAGAAATAACCAGTGAGAATTTTTTTATGATACAAAATTGTCATAGTAAGAAGGTCATTGTGTAACCATAGATTTATATAGGAATTTAGCTTAATTACAGAAACATATGATACGTATTTTTCTTTCTGTTTTACTTTTTATTTTAGTTTCGTGCCATTCTCACTCACAGAAAGAGGCAGAAGAGAAATTTGATACTGCTTTACTGAAACAGAATGAAAAGTTCAGACTTGGCGGAGAGTATGACTCGTTGATTAATCTTAATAAAAGATATTATAAACAGGCCGATAAAATGAATTATGAAGATGGAAAGGCACTGTGTTATATTAATCTGGCAGAACTCAATATATCACTGGAAAATTTTCAGAAGTCGCAGATTCTTTTTGATAACGCAAAAAAGATTCTGGATAATTCGGAAGACAATCTGCACAAAGCAAGGTTTTATAACGTTTATGGCCGCTTTAATGCTGATCTTCGAAGGCTTGATAAAGCTTTTCAATATAATAATGAAGCAATGAATTATATAAAGAAAAGCAACAATTCAGAACTTAAAAACGAAATCCTTTTCAGTATTTATCTGAGGCAGGGTATTTATTTCAGCCAAAAAAAAGAATATGAAAAAGCACTCAACTATTTCCATAAAGCAAAAAAATTAAATAATACCGGCCTTGCAGATTGTGCGATAAGCGATTATGTCTATATGCATAAAAACAAAGATTCTGCATATAAGTACATAACAATGGCTTACAACAAAGCGAATATCAGTGGTAAAGAAGATGGAATAGCCCTCTATGCCAATACCATTATGGGAGAATATTTTCTTAATTATAAACAGTATGATAAGGCAGAAATAGCTCTTAATAAAGCTTTGAAAATCAATGAAAAAACAAAACGTATTTATGCGTATTATGCCAAGTATATCTATAATGACCTCAGAGTTTTATATGAACGTACCGGAGATAAAGAGAAGGCCTATTTTTATTTGAAAGCGTATACAGATGCTTTTTATAGAACAAATACATCCTTACTGGCTACCATCAATCAGGATATGGAATCTTTTATTACAGTAACTCAGCAGGATGCCGATCATCATAAAAATAAAATATACTGGATTGTTTCCCTGTCATTTATGGGTCTTTGCCTGCTGGGATTATATGCCTGGAGAATTATTCTTGGCTTGAAAAAAAGGAAAAAAGTTCTTGCTATAGAAGCCGAAAATCTGAAAATAAGAATGAATGACAACAAGCAGGAAGAAATCATAGAACTCGGCAAAAAGAATGATCCCGAATTTTTGGATCGTTTTAAAGAAACCTATCCTGATTTTATAACCCGGCTTTTAACGATTAATCCAAGTCTTGAAAATTCTGAACTGATTTTTTGTGCGATGCTTAAACTCCATTTTACTTCTAAAGAAATAGCAAACTATACTATGGTTCAGCACAGGAGTATTCAGCAGAAAAAATACAGGATCAGAAAAAAATTGAATATTCCCGGAGAAACAGATATTTATCATTTTTTTGATACCTTAAAATAATTCAAAAAAAAACTGTCTGATGTATCAGGTCAGACAGTACTCGAAAATATTCTCTTTTCACCACTCGGCTTTTTTAGCGGTCTCAGTGCTCAAATATGAAAATTTTTAACGGAAACAGAAAAAAACACTCTACTACACGGGTACTACACCATTTGTTTGTGATTTTAAGTTATTGATATATAGTTAGTTGTTGTTATTGGGTGTTTTGGAGGTTTATTGATGAAAAAAAAGACACGACGATTCTAAATTGCTTTATTTTGTAAGTCCCTATATTTATAATTTATCTTTTTTGCATATACTTAAGTAACATATAAGTATCACTTTCTTTCTGATTTTCAATTTGTTTTTCCGGGTATATTTTGATCAGAATATCCAATGTATTTTATCATTTAAAATGTTGCTGATTAATGAATACAAAAGAGGCGAAATGTAAATTATTGATATTTAGATATTTACAATAAAAGTGTATGTGTGTAGTATCTTCTTTTTTTGTTTTTTATTGAAAATATATAAGTTTTGCAGGGAGTTTTATTGTGAATGTTTTATAATATGTTTCATTTTGTTGAATTTATGATAATGATTTATTTGTCATTAATATCTCTAAAAAATAAAAGTTGAAACAGTTTTTAGATAATATTTTCAATGAGCTTCTCAAAATAACTTTAAATAAATCTATGAAAAAAAGAATTTTATTTGTTTGCGCATTAGCGTCTTGTTTTACGGTTTTCAATGCTCAGAGATGGGAGTCTGTCTCTCAGAAAAATTCACAGATAAGAGATGGAGTAGAGGTGCAGCATTCTTACAGAGTGGATTTGAAATCTCTGAGAGAAATGCTGAAAAATGCTGAAGAGACTGGAAAAAATGCACGTCCTGTTATTATTTCTTTACCAACAGCAGAAGGAAAGATTGAAAAATTTGCGGTCTATAGCAATCCTGTAATGGATCAATCTCTTGTAGACAGATATCAGCTAGGCTCATATGTCGGGATTGGTGTGGATGATGCTTCTAAGTATTTAAGATTCAGTACATCCCCTACAGATATGCAGTCTATGATCATTAAAGACGGTATATTCCAGTTTATAGAGCCAATAAGTGCTGATAAACAAACTTATGGTGTTTTTTATAAAACAAAGGAGAAAGGAGACATGCATGGGTTTGAATGTGATACGGAGCATGATCTTAAAGAGATTGGTAAATTGGTGGAAAACGGGAAAAAAATGCTTTCTAATGTAGGCATTACCAACAGACCTACTAATACCAAATACAGAACTTTCAGAATGGCTATGGCTGTTACCGGTGAATATACACAATTTCACGGGGGTACAGTTGCAGGAGCTGTCGCTGCTATCAATAACACAATGACAAGGATCAATGGGGTTTTTGAGAGAGATTTTGGAGCTCATTTTAATGTGTTGGATCTTCCTGGAATTATTTATACAGATCCTGCTAACGATTTTTATATACCTCAGGCGGCGGCAGGTGATCCGTCATTAAATTTACAGCTGCAGCAAAAGCTGACAGCTGATGTTGGAAATGCCAATTATGATATTGGACACGTATTTCATTGCAATGCAGGACAAAGCAGAAATGGAAATGCCGGAGGAATAGGAATTGTTTGTACAAATCCTGCCACTAATACTTCTTTAGGAAAAGGTGCCGCTTTTTCAATGAGCCCTGACCCTGTAGGAGAAGTATTTGATTTAATGGCAGCTCATGAAATGGGACACCAGCTGGGAGCCAACCATACCTTCTCTATGAGAACTGAAGCTTCAGGTGCCAATGTAGAGCCTTGGGGGGGAACAACGATCATGGGATATCCAGGAATTACTCAGGATAATATTCAGGCCAATATGGATGGATATTTCCATTATAAATCTATTTCTCAGGTATTAAATAACCTTGAAGCTAAAGTAGGATGTGGTGTTGCTGTTGATATCATCAACAATACTGCACCGGTGATTACCCCACTGGCTAATTATTCTATTCCTAAAGGAACTGCCTATTATCTTGATGCTGTAGCAGCAGATGCAGAAAGTGACCCTTTTACCTATACATGGGAACAATACAACAGTGTAGGAGACAGAAATACCATTTCCGGGGATAGCGGATGGGGATATAATGCAGAAGGAGCTATCGCAAGATCTTTACCGGGAACAGCTAACGGCAGAAGATATTTCCCTAAACTGGAAACCGTAATGAATGGTGTACTGACAGACAAACAAGTATGGGAAACCGTTTCCTATATCCCAAGAACATTGAACTATGCAGTAACCGTAAGAGATCAGAATGCATTAAGACCAATGACTTCCACTGCTGAGACAGTTGTAACAGTAGGTAATGACGGACCTTTCAAGTTCAGCGGACTTACAACAACATCTGTTTTATATAATGATGCATCCAACACCATCACATGGGATGTTGCAAACACCAATAACGCTCCTTATAATGTAGCTGCTGTAAAAATAGATTATACAACCAATAATGGGACTACATGGACAGATCTGGTAGCCTCTACACCTAATACGGGAAGCTATGCTGTACAAATGCCTGCTAATGTAACTGGTGCTGTTAAATTAAGAATATCAGCAGTAGGAAATATTTTCTATGCTGTATCTACGGCTGTAACAGTAGGGGCAGCTCCTACTTCTACTACGGCAGCTCCAACAGGAGTCTCTGTAATAGACACAGAAGTTTTAAAAACAACAGCAAGAATATCATGGAATAAAGTACCGGGAGCTACTTACTCTGTCAATTACAGAAAAACAGGGGCTGCAAGCTGGTCGAATACAACAAGCGCTGTAAACTCTGTATTGCTGTCAAACCTCGAAGATGAAACCAATTATGAAGTACAGGTAGCTGCTGTTGTGAATAATGTTCCTGGTACATTCTCAACTAATTATACTTTTAAAACAAAAGGGTTGAGAACTGGTACGGATTATTGTTTAATGACCACAGGAGGAAACGGTGGAAGTTTTAATAGCGGTCTTGTTAGATTGACATTATCTAACCTGGCTTATGTATTTACCGGATTGGATGTTTACAAAACATATCTTGACTTTAGTGAAGATGCAACCAAAGTTGTTAATTTAACAAAAGGAACTCAGTATACTGCAAGCTTTAGAAACCTTGCTGGAGGAAATTATAATGACTGGCTTGAAATCTGGATAGATTACAACAGGAACGGAGTATTTGAAAGCTCTGAAAAAGTAGCAACTAACGGAGCACTTCCTGCCTATGTTGCTGCAGCACAGGCTTACCTTCGTGATGGAAATGTAACATTTACAGTACCTGATACGGCATACTCTGGTGAAAAATTGCTGAGAATGAGAGTCGCAAGTACTTTCTTTAATGCAGCCAGCGGACCTTGTGGAAGCCCTACGGTACCTGTAAATGGTGGAGGAATCCTTTCTGTAGGATCTTTCAGAGATTTTTCTGTTAGAATTTCGGAAAATGCTAACCTTGCTGTGAGAGATATAGCGAATACAAAATCATCCGAAGTATCTATTTATCCTAACCCTGCGGATACATTTGTAGAAGTGAAAAACCTTAAAGGTAAAGCAGATTACAAAATCTACAGTGCAGACGGAAGATTAGTTCAGGAAGGTAAAATTGAAGGAAAGATCAACGTTGCTTCTCTGATAAAAGGAATGTATGTGATCACTATAAAAGATGAGAAGAACACTTATAATACTAAATTGATCAAGAAATAATACAAATGAATCTCCGCATCAGGATCTAAAAAGCGGGGAGAAAAAAGATTTATTGAACTGAAAAAGGCTGTCTCATCAAGGGGCAGCCTTTTGTTCTTACTTATGAATTCAGGTGACTGTTAAAAAATTTAAGCATTGTGGTTAATGATTTTTCCGAATGCATCCTTTCTCCATTTTCAAGAGATTCCTGTGTGGCAGCGGCAGCTCTCTTTCTCATACGGTGTTCGTAGGCGGAAATAGCTTCCTGTAAAGTATTGTAATGATCATCTGTTAAATACTCACTTAGTTCAAGGGCATCCAGCATCGCCATATTGGCACCTTCTCCTGCAAATGGAGGCATTACGTGGGCAGCATCCCCAATTAGTGTGAGGTTGGGCTGAGCTTCCCATGTTTGATCAAACGGCATATAGTAAATCAGACGTGGAATAAAAGGAGTTACAGCATTTTCAAACAATTCTTCCCAGATAGTAGCCCATTCAGAGTATTCTGTTTTGAACCATTTTAGCATTTGTGCATTATCAGAAAAATCAAGACCGCTGTCCGCAGGCCAGTTTTCATCGGCTTTAAAGCTTGCATAAAATCCCAGATCTCCATTACCTTTCTGTCCCAGTAAAATATTTTTGGTATTCCCGAATGCCATTATTTTTCCCCCTTTGATCAAAGCATCAATCTGAGGAGCATTTTCTTTTGAAACATTTCCTTCCAGCATGATAATTCCGGAATAAACAGGTTTAATATGGGTAAGATAAGACCGTATTTTAGAATTGGCTCCGTCTCCGGCAATCACAAGGTCTGCATATGCAGAAGTTCCATTTTTAAAATATAATATCCAACCTTTATTATGGCGCTCCATAGAGAGAAAATGACTGTCCCAGACAACGGTTTCAGGCTCTAGAGATTCCAGCAGCATATTTCTTAATGGGCCACGGTCTATTTCAGGGCGGAAATGTTCATGTCCGAAATCTTCTTCAGGTTTCGTCTCATGATCATCAAAAAATATTTCTGCCTTTTCATTCATAATCAGTGTTCTGTCTGCGCCGGGACGGAAAGCCTGTTTAAACTCCTCCAGAAGTTCTGCTTTACGGATGGCTGCCAAACCTGAATCTTCATGCATGTCGAGTGGAGAACCCTGTACACGCGCATTTTTATTAAAATCTCTTTCATATACTTTTACCTCTGCACCTTTCAATTGTAAAAGTCTTGCCAGTGTAAGCCCTGCGGGACCGCCACCAACGATTGCTATTGATTTATTGTCTATCAGCATTGTCAATTTAAATTTTACAATGCAAATTTATTTTCCTTTCAATACGGATAATAGTACAAATCGGTCATTTTTGTTTTTAGATAACTCTTTAGGAGCGACTCCTGAAAATTTTTTCACTTCTTTGATGAAATGGTTTTGATCAGTGTAATTGAGTTCCGGAAAGAGTCTTCCCTGTGCGATGTGTTCCAGAGATGCCCTGAAACGTAAAATAGTAGAGTAGGCTTTTAATGATAAGCCAAGCTGTTTGGTAAAATAACGGTTGATCTGTCTGCTGCTCCAGCCTGTTTTTTCAGAAAGTTCCTGTACGCTCATTTCCCCTTTTGAAGCATACACCAGTTTAAAAAGCCTGCGTTTTCTTTCATCTGCCTTTTGGGGAAGCAGATCTTTAATTTTTTGGGTTGCTTTTAGGCAGCAAAGACCAAAGTTTTGTAAATCATCAGCTTTAAAATCCCAGAACTCAGAAGAAAGTTCTTTTCCTGTATTTAGTAGATCAGCAATAGAAGTGTTTAAAATATATTCAGCAGCAATAGGTTTAAAACTGATAACAAAAGCAGTCATATGAGGAGCGATATATCTTTGCTCCGGATAAGTTTCCAACCCGAGAAGAGTAATATGAAAAGGCTCTGAAGCCGACTGTGAAAAAAATAAATCAATTCTTCCGTCAGGAATAATCACAACTTCTTTAGCTTCATCTGAAAGGTTTTGAAAAGTACCCAGATTTTCAACGAAATCCGCGATCTCCTTATTAGGTTCGATGAAGTTATAATAGAAATCGTTGTTCATAATCATAATTATGCTTGCAGAAAATTACAAAATTTGGAATAGACTGACAAGATATTCCTTATTGTACAAGATTAAAGCAAATGCTAAGATTTTAAATACTATTTTTGTTTTGAGAGATTTTAAAATTAAAGTATAATAGTTCTTATTCTCATGGACAAATCATCACTTAACACTTACTTTCATTCCCTGTTCAGCATCAAAGAAGAGATAGTTGAAAAGATCACAGAAAAGTTTATCCATTTTGAATTAAAAGCTAATACCGTTTTGCTGGATCAAGATGCGATCAGTACCAAAACATACTTTCTGGAAAAAGGCTATGTAAGGTCTTATATATTGAATGAGGATAATGAAGAAATTACCACCAATATTTACACAGCTCCCTGCTTTGTTAATGATTTTCTGTCCTTTTTCAGACAACAGCCTGCCAAAGAAATATATCAGACGGTAACTGAATGCGTTTTCTGGGAAACAGGATTGGAAAATGTGCAGCATAATTTCCATAATATTCCTGAATTCAGGGAGTTCAGCAGGCTTCTTTTTGTTCTTAATTATTATAATATTCATGACAGACTGATCGAAATGGCGAGTCAGAAGGCTTCCACAAGATATTTTAACCTGATGAAGAAAGATCCTGATATTTTTCAACATGTCCCTTTGAAGGTGATTGCTTCCTATCTGGGAATAAAAGACAGTTCCCTGAGCCGGATCAGAAGGGATATTCATAAATTGTAATTTCTTTTCATTTGTCAAGTGATATTTTACATCTCATCCCTGATCTTTGTTTAAAAATAATTTCATGAACAAAAAACATATTGTTTTAGTAGGATTGGGTGGTGTAGGCGGTTATTTTGGTTTTAAAATCAATCAGGCCAATGAAAACATAGGAAAATATACCATTTCTTTTGTTGCCCGCGGAGAAACGTATGATAAAGTAAAAGAAAACGGATTGACATTGCTGTCTCCGGAGCATTCCAATTCACAGACTCATCCCAATGATATAGTGCAGTACATCAGTGAGATCAAAAATCCTGATCTGGTTTTGATTTGTGTAAAAGAATATGATCTTGAAAGTGTCTGTAAGCAGTTACTGCCGGTTATTAATAAAAATACTGTACTGCTTCCGATGATGAACGGAGCGGATATCTATGACAGAATCCGTAACATTATTCCGGATCATACCGTTCTTCCAACGTGTGTATATGTGGCATCCCATATTAAGGAAAAAGGAACTGTAGAACATATAGGTAATGCAGGGAAAATCATTGTGGGAAGAGATCCTGAACATTTTGCTGTATCTTTAGAATGGATTACCGAGCTATTGAGTGAAAGTAAAATTGAATTTGATTTTAAAGATAATTCATTATCAGATATCTGGACGAAATTTATTTTCATTGCCAGTTTCGGATTGGTAACAGCAAAATATAATTCATCTATTGGAACTGTATGTAAAGATGAACAACAGAAACAAGAAGCGACTGAAATTATGAAAGAAATCAAACAGATTGCAGATGAAAAAGGAATCTATTTTCAGGAAGATATCGTTGATAAAACTTTTGAAAAAGCGTCTGCATTTCCTTTTGAGACTCCAACTTCCTTACAGCTTGATATTCATTCCGGAAAAAAGGATAATGAGCTGGAATTATTTGCAGGAGCCGTTTTAAAATATGGAGCTGAACTTGGAATAGAAACTCCTTTTACACAAAAAATCTACACTGAAATTATAGAGAAATAAATTTTAGCTGAAACCGAAGAAGAATCTAAATATAATAGGGCGCGCTTTAGCCCGCCCTACATTGAAATTAAATATAAAAGATAGAAGTTTATTAAGCACTGTGCATGAATTTTTGTCTTTTCAATAGTACTTCTTCAGTTTCCCGGTGATCAGGGTCATCCACACAGCAGTCTACAGGGCATACCGCTTTACATTGAGGTTCTTCATGAAAACCTTTACACTCCGTACATTTTCCGGATACAATATAATACACTTCATCTGAGACAGCCGGATGGTATGCATCGGCATCACCTTCCGTACCGTCAGGGAATATGATATGTCCTGAAAGTTTGGTTTTGTCTTTCCAGCGCCAGTCGATAGCACCTTCGTAAATGGCTGAGTTGGGGCATTCCGGTTCGCAGGCTCCACAGTTGATACAGGCATCTGTTATTTTTATAGCCATATGGTTTGAATTTAAAGGGTTTAAAAAAGGGATTTCTTCAACGTTGAACGATTGGGAAATCCCCGCTAAACTTAATGACAGCAGTTTAACACTGTTCTTTGAAAATAAGCAGCATAAAGTGTGCTGTTTTTATTTTAAATCTTTAATATGCAGTGATTTAATCAATAATGACAATTTTTTTAGAAGTTGCAATGCTGATAAGTTTATCAAACTTCCCGGAATAGAGTTCTGAAATTTGAGTGGATGGGGCAGCACTAAATAATGATGATCTGACAATCGGAACGCTGAATGGCAGTGGCCAGGCACGCAATGATTTGGCTATAGAATCCATAGTGTTGATTCCCTGCATGGCCTGCAGCCCGTCTGCCCAGCACACCAGTCCTACGGTTTTATCCGTGAGATAAGGCTCGTACCTGTTGGCGGTTACCTCAAGCCAGTCCAGACAGTTTTTCATCACTCCCGGAATGCTACCATGGTAAAGAGGAGCCAGCCAGATATGCAGATCAGCATCCGTGAACATCTGTATCATACGCTCTACTGCCAAAGGAGTTTTGGTGAGTGTAACATCGAATAAAGGAATGCCGGAATCAGCAAGGGTAAAAATATCAGTCTGAATTCCCAGCATTTTTATGCGTTCTGAAAAATAGTCTGAAATCAATCCGGAAGTAGATAAAGTTCTTCTTTCCAGCGATCCGTTGAATATAATAGCTTTCATTTTTTATTGTTTAAAAATTACTTTGGGTAAACCTATCTCACCATACATCAGTGTTTTAACCAGAGGTTTCAATAATCCTGCTGCTAATAAATATAGAGAAGGATCATGATAGGTACTTGCCCGGACAACCACTTTCTGATTTCTATACTGTTTCAGGTCTGCATAGATGAGACGTCGTTTCCAGAGATCCAGGAGAACAGTTTCTGCATTGTTTAGATCAACGTAAGAAGCATATGGAGACAATTTTTCCATGATCAGCATATAGGCCCAGGGTGGAATGACAGCATCCGTAGAACAGATGATTGCTACTGCTTTTTCATTGTAAACAGAAAAATCCACCGCAGCAATTGATTCTTTAAATTCTTTCTCCTTAACAATCATTCCCATGAAAAGGTGATCTTTGATATCCAGTTCTACAATTTCCGTAGTCGGTTTGTATTCTGAAAGGTCAAGAGCAATAATGCCTGAAGCCTTTGCTTTATTGATAAAATTTTCCTCAGTCATAGTTGGTTTACTTTCAGTGTTACTTATCTTACTTTCGACAAAGCTTCTTCATATTTTCTTTCAACAGCCGACCAATCAAGTACAGACCAGAAAGCATCCAGATAATCTGCACGTTTATTCTGATAATTCAGATAATAGGCATGTTCCCAAATGTCTATCCCAAGAATAGGAAAACCTCTGTTCATCGAAAGAACATCCATCATCGGATTATCCTGGTTAGGAGTAGAACTTATGGCCAGTGATCCATTGAACTTTACAAATAACCATACCCATCCGGAGCCGAACTGTGATAAACCTGTTTTCTTCATTTCTGCCTTAAGATTTTCAAGACTACCAAAAGTTGAAACGATAGCTTCATCAAGTGTGCCTGTAGGATTCAGATTAGGTTGTGGTGAAAGAATTTCCCAGAATAAAGAATGATTATAATGACCTCCGCCATTATTCCTTACAGCAGGACTATACTCGCTTATTCTCTGCAGTAGAGAATCCAGATCCGGATTGACCTCATTGGTTTGTGCCAGTGCAGCATTCAGGTTGTCTACATAAGCCTGGTGATGTTTTTGATGGTGAATGGTCATCGTTTCTTTATCTATAAAAGGAACCAAAGCATCATAAGCATAAGGTAACTGTGGTAATGTAAATGGAGTCATCGTATTTATTTTTTTGATTAATGTGATACAAAGGTAGAAATATATTTCAATAAAACAACTTTTTAGTTGTTTTATTGGTTTCGTATTTGGAATGAATAAAACATTGTAAATCTTCGTCTTAACCTTTAATTTTTGAGATTATAGAAAATGACTATATTTGTTGTTGAAAAATAAAACAACCTAAATATTGTCAAATGAAGAAGCCGGCTGCGGATCGTATTCTGATGTTTTTAAAGATGAGGGGTGAGGCTACATCGCTTCTTATTGCTGAAGAATTGTCGATTACCAAGGAAGGGGCAAGGAAGCATTTGCTGAATCTTGCTCATGAAGGATTGATCCGGTCTTCGGTAAAAAGCGAAGGTGTTGGCCGTCCTTCTACTTATTATACGCTTACAGAGAAAGGACTGTCTCAATTTCCGGATACGCACGCAGATGTCACAGTTCAGATTTTGAAATCAGTAAAAAATCTTTTAGGTGAAAATGCATTGGACTTATTAATCAGTGACCGGGAAAAAAATACTCATGAGCGTTATGAAAAAGTACTTTCAAAGACCAGATCACTGGAACAGCGCCTTGAATCTCTTTCAAAAGTGCGTAGTGAAGAAGGCTATATGGCAGAATGGAAAAAAGAAGGTGAAGATTATTATCTGATTGAGAATCATTGCCCGATATGCGCTGCAGCAAAAGAATGCCAGGGGTTCTGCCGTGCAGAACTGTCTAATTTCCAATCGCTGATAGGAAAAGAGTATAAAGTGGAGAGAACAGACCATATTATTTCCGGAGGGCAGCGCTGTGTGTATAAAATCAGCCAATAATTCATCATTTATTATTTAAAAATGATTTTAAAAGCAGTAATATTCGATATGGACGGTGTTCTGATAGATTCAGAAAAATTCTGGACCCAGGCAGAACTGGATGTATTTTCATCCTATGGAGTGCAGATTACGGATGATCTTGCTGCACAAACCAAATATATGACCACTCAGGAAGTTACAGAATTCTGGTATAAAAGATTCCCATGGGAAAATTTTGATTCATCTGATCTGGAAAATAAAGTGGTTACAAGAGTGATTGAAATGATACAGACCGAAAACTGTACAATCTCTGGTGTAGAGAAGTTTATAAAAAACCTTAAGAGTAAAGAATACAAAATAGGGCTGGCTACCAATGCCCCTTTGCGTGTGGCATATGCAGTCCTTGAAAAACTTCAGGTTCATGATCTGTTTGATACCATTCACTCATCAGAATTTGAAACTCAGGGAAAACCTCATCCTGCCGTATATCTTACTTCTGCAAAAAATCTTGGAGTTTCCCCGGAACAGTGTATTGCCATTGAAGACAGCCAGTCAGGTTTAAGGGCCGCAAAAGAAGCCGGAATGCAGACCATCATTTTCACCAATAATAACGAAAATATAGATTCAACCCTTGCTGATTTTAAAATCCTGGATTTTAATACCGTTTTGCTGCCAGTATTTGGTGAATAGTGAATCTGCTTCGCTGTGAATTAATGATGATCATAAAATTGACGATTGACTGCATAGCAAATTGACCATTCACTTTAAAAGTGAAAGGTGAATAGTAAATCCGCTTCGCTGTGAATTTTGATGGTAAGTTTAAAAAATTGACGATTGACTGCGCAGCAAATTGACCATTCACGCAACCCCGCACCCATTCTCAATACCTCGTCAAAACCTCCATCAATAAAAGAACAGAGACCAGTTTTTTAGAGGACTGATACTCCGGATTCAGCTGTTCGCGGATTTCTCCCAAAGCTTTGCTTAATTTATTACTTACCGTCTTGTTACTGATGCCCAGAGCTTCTGCTGTTTCATTAACAGACATATTTTTCCGGATTCTCATATCGTAGACCTGCTGTTCCGTTGAGGGAAGCTGGGAAACTACTTCATCAATCATGGTTAATAAAGCACTGATCTCATTTTCCTCAAGGATTTCAAAATACTCGGAATCTGCTATTTCCATTTCATTTGGAATATCAAACTCGTCAATACTCAGAGTTGGAGGCGCTTTTTTATAGCTGTTATAAAAATCAATAATCCGATAATGAAGATGGCGGAGAAGGTAGCCTTTGGCACTTTCTGTATCATCGGTCTGTATGGCATCCGTATTCTCAAGAATTTTCATCCATAAGTTCTGCAGAATTTCTTCAGAAACTTCCTTATCCCGTGTCCGTATAAAAACAAAGCGATACAGACTATCCCAATACCGGTCATACAGCAGCATAAATGCAGGACGGTCGCCTGATTTTATTTTCTTTAATAATGTATAATCTGTTGGGCTCATATTGTGATACAAAATTACCTAAAGGAAAATTAACTTTTTGTGAACTTTGGGTGTGATAAGATTAAATATTTCTGAAAAACAAGACTTAAATGGGATGCTAATGTTGAGTAAATGTGAAAATTGATGAAAATTATTAACAATTTGGTTGTAATGTGAATGTAACGTTAAGGATACCCTGGGGAAGTTTTTCATTTTCACGGTCTTATAGATAGAAGTATCTGTGAATACATGAAAGACCTTATGAAAAAACGTTTAATATATAAAAATATTGAAGCCTTTGTTTTCAGACTTTGGGAACGGGAAGTTACGGAAGACTCAATTTCTGAAAAAGAAAATGAACTTTTAAAGCAATGGAAAAATCTTGCAGAAAAAGATCTGGATATTGTTCATCTTAAAGAATCCGGAGAAAGGGTATTATCCGGACTGGAACATTACTTTTCTCAGACAGATACTATTTCTATCCGATCTGCAAAAAGCTTTACCACACATCTCTATAAAATAGCTGCGGTTATTATCCTGCTTTTATCATTGGGCGGAGTTTTTACCTACACCATGTTCATTAAGCCGGATGTTTATCTTGCAGAATCCGGCAGCCGTATTGTTCATCTTGAAGACGGATCTGTAGTTACTCTTTTGCCTGGCGCTGAACTGACCGTAGAAAAATCTTTTCCTGCTTCTACAAGGGTGGTGGATTTAAAAGGAGATGCTATATTCTCTGTGGCAAAATCTAAAACGCATCCTTTCATCGTTCGTGCGGATGGTTTCAGTACTAAAGTATTGGGAACAGTATTTAAAATTTCACAGTCAGGCAAGAAAAAAGCGGTTGATCTTTATGAAGGGAAGGTGGCTGTTTCTTCCCCGGGCGTTCCGGTTTCTTTCCTTAAGCCTAATCAGAAATGGACCAATTTCGGAATTGCTCATACTACAGCAATTATTTCATTGAAACCTGTGAAAAGCTCAGTAAACAAAGCTCCTGCAATATTGTCTTTGAGCTTTAACGATGTTCCTTTAAAAGAAGTAGCAGCAGTCCTGGAAAGCAATTACCATACAAAGGTTCAGTATCCTAAGGAAGCTGAAGATAAGAAGATCACTGCTGATTTCACTGGTGGTACTGTGGGTGAGAATATTGAGTCACTGGCCTTCATCCTGGGATTGGAAGTACATAAAAAAGAAAATACCTATATCCTTAAGAAATAAATCATTATTCAAAAAAAATAATTAATCATAATCAAGAGAACACTATTAAGTATGAAAAGTTTGAAATGTGGGATTACCATAGCAGCCTTATTTTTTACTGTAGCCGCAGAAGCTCAGGAGCTGGTTCAGAAAGTAACATTTTCTGTACCTGCTAACAGACCGCTGATTGAAGTTTTAGAAGAGTTTGCCGGAAAAACAGGGATGAGACTGGCTTATTCCAAAGTAGATATTAAAGAGCTGAAGGTAAGAGGGGTAAAATGTGAAAATACTTCTGTCAATAACTGCCTGAAAGATATTACCAGCGGACTTCCTGTTGTGTACCGGCTGCATGGTGATCTGATCTCGATAAAATATGAAAATTCTAACCTCTCCGTATTGGGAAACGGACGAATTTCCGGTAAAATAGTGGATGAGGTGGGAAATCCCATTACCGGAGCAGAAGTTATTGTAGCTCAAAGGACGGTTTTGACTGACAATAACGGAGATTTTACCATAGATCTTCCTTCGGGATCTTATAATCTGACCATAAAAGCTCCTAAATATAATACGCTGAGGGTTGAAAAGCTGTCTGTTAGCAATAAAGAAACAAGCTCGGTTTCATTTGCTTTAAACAAAGCTTCTGATAAAATTACAGACATCAAAGAAGTGGTGATTACCGCAGCGCGTAAAGCAGATACTCAGGCCGGGCTTCTTGCCCAGCAGAAAAAAGCAGCCCAGATGAGTGATGGTATTTCAGCGGAACAGATTTCCAAAACGCCGGATAGCGATGTAGGAGGAACTTTGAAAAGGGTAACAGGAATTACCACCATTGATAATAAATATGTAGTAGTACGATCTATGGGAGAACGCTGGAACACTGCTGCCATGGATGGAATCAACCTGCCAAGTACGGAAGCATATAACCAGAACTTTTCATTTGATATCATTCCTACAGCAATGGTAGAAAGTGTAGTAGTAAGCAAATCTGCTACTCCTGATATGAACGCCAGTTTTGCAGGAGGTTATGTAGAAGTAAGAACCAAGGATATTCCCAATGAAAATTTTACAACCGTAACGTTAGGAACTTCGTATAATGACCAGTCGGCTTTCAAAGAATTTCTGACCCGTAAGCGAGGAAAGTACGACTATTTCGGGTATGATGACGGAACAAGGGATTTTCCCAAAGGATTAGAACCGATGAACTGGACAGACCCAAGATTTTTTGAACAGTCCAGACAGTTTACCCATGATAATTTCAGCACCTATAAAACAAGAGGTGACATGGGATCTAATATACAGCTGGCATTAGGAAGAACGTATGCGCTTAAAAACAATAATAAATGGGGTTTTGCCGGAGCATTTGTCATCAGAAATGAACAGAATAAACTGGACATTGACCACACAGGAAGAGGAAACTGGCTGGATACAACAGGAATACCCGATGCCAACGGGCAGATTCCATTCTATAACTTCAAAAACAGCGGAGCTTCCTACAATTATAACTCTACACTGGCAGGGATGTTGAACTTTGGGTTGCAGCTGGGGAAAAACAGAATTTCATTCCGTAATTCCTACACTCATATTTTTGATAATACATTAACAAGAATTACCGGCTGGAATGAGTATACTACTAACAGTGGCATGGCTTCCAATGCAGAATTAGCCTACAATTATTTTTATAACGGAATCATCCCCAATAATGATCCTTCCCAGATTAAAAACCTGGACAGACCTTATACTGATAATACCAACTATCCCATTTTTCAGACCCTTTTGCAGAATAAACTGGAAGGGAACCATAAAATAGGCAATACTGAAGTCAGCTGGTTTGCAGCAAGAACAGGGATAACTTCTGATACGAAAGATTATACCCAATATTTGACCCTTTATGATTTTATTGGAAGTGAAATTCTGGCCTATCATAAAATTTATAACACCGGAGCAAATTTTTACAGAGGATATATCGCCAATAAAGAAACGGATTACAATTACGGAGCTTCCGTGAAATGGGATCTGGATACAGGGAATTTTAAAAATACGGTGAAGACAGGATACGCAGGAACATTAAAGAATAACACCAACCAGCAGCAGAAGTTCTTCTTAAGGGTAGATGAGAACCGGGATGTTCCGAATAGTGAAAAAAATTACCTGACGATGTATGGTACCCTTGCGGATTGGTTCAATGGATCTCAGTATGTACCGGGAGGTATCGGGTGGGAAACCAAAGCATTGTATAAAAACGATAAATATGAAGGAGAAGTAAAACAGCACGCTCTTTATGTTATGTTTGATAACCGTTGGAAGAATTTAAGATTGGTATGGGGACTTCGTGCAGAGTACTTTAAGTATGACCTTATTTCCCAGCAACTGGACACAACTGATGATAAGAATATTGAAAGAGCAGCTATTGAGGATAAGCCATGGCAATTTATGCCCTCTGCAAATTTTACTTATAGCCCTACGAATAAAATCAATTTGAGACTTGCCTATAATAAATCTGTCATCCGTCCGCAGTTTAATGAAAGAACAGGACTTCCTTATTTCGATCCGGTGGCCAACGGTTTGATTTACAATACGGAAATGACCTCTTCTGTCATTAATAATTATGATTTCAAATTTGAGTGGTTTCCAGGATTGGGAGAAATATTTTCTGCAGGGCTTTACTATAAAAATATAGACAGACCCATAGAACGTGAAGGGCATATCTCCAGTGAAGGGAATCTATATCTCTATAACGGTAATTCAAAAAATGCAAAATTATTGGGTGTGGAAGCCGAGGTAAGAAAGAATTTAGGATTTATAGCAGACGAAACCTTTCTGAAAAAGCTTTTTATAAGCGGAAATTTTACCTATAATCATACAAAGGTAGTATCCTTTATAGATCTTTATAAAACAGGAGACAATGATGAAACCTATGAAGTAAAACGTCCGCTATATGGACAGACTCCATATGCCTATAACTTTGGACTGACCTATGATGGCGACCGTTTGGGCCTGAGCTTTTTATACAATGCTAAAGGAGATCAGTATATCACCGTAGGATATGCTTACAAAGGAGAAGAAATACAGCGTCCTTATGCGGTGGCAGACGCACAGGTCTCCTATAAATTCCTTCGCAATAAAAATCTTGAATTAAAATTTAATGTAAGAAACATCTTCAACAGGGTAAAGGAATATTACAACAACTATAATTCTTATCTGGCTGCAAAAGAGGTAGGAGGAAGCAATATAGGTACAGTAAGAGAAGCCTGGGATCTTCTTCCTGGAGCAACGGATAAGTATGATAAAAATATTGACACAATTATGTTCCGAGCTTACAGCGGAAGAATGTTCAGTCTTAGTGTGAATTATACTTTTTAGATAAGCATACCAACAATATAGAAAGATATCTTAATGATAGAAACGTACAGGTTTCGGTAACCTGATCAAAAGCTGAAAAATACTGATGATGCGCACAAGCAGTACAGTTAAGAAAAAACCGGACGTTAACAGCTTTTCCCAGGCATTAACGGTTTTCATGGGAACTCCCGCAATGCAGTTCCTCCTGCGGAGATGGGATGAACACCAAAAAACAAATCGAAGGAATAGAGAGGAAGATATTCCTGAATAAAAAACTGATCTGGTATAAAAATAACACGACCGGATTTATTAAAAATTGTAACAATGAAAAGACTAACTCTAATTGCAGTGGCAGCATTATCTCTTACAGCTTGTCAAAATGATCAACTGGCAGATTCATCTTCTCCGTTCGAAATGAAATCTACTTCTGCTGAGTACCTTACAGCATCTGCTCTTCCGGTAACTACCGTAAGTGGTGCTATTACTTCAAATACTACATGGAGCGGAGTAGTTGAATTAGATGGAATTGTAACCGTAAAAAATGGTGCTACATTAACAATTCAGCCGGGTACATTCATTAAAGCCAAGCCAAGCGCAAACAACACAGCTACAGGAGTTTTGGTTATTGCTAAAACAGGAAAAATCAACGCAGCAGGTACAGAAGCTCAGCCTATTATTTTCACCAGCTACAAATTGTTAGACGGAAACGAAGATACAACAGCCGCTCCTGGTGATTTCGGAGGGGTTGTTATATTAGGTGATGCTCCTACAAACACTCCATTCACAAAAACAATTGAAGGATTATCAGGTCCTGATTTCTATTACGGAGGTACTAATGCTTCCCATAACGGAGGAACATTTAAATATGTACGTATCGAGTTTGCAGGATATGATCTTTTAGCTCCGAATTCAGGTAACGAAATCAACGGTCTTACGTTAGGAGGAGTAGGAAACGGAACTACTTTAGATCATATTCAGGTTTCTTTCGGAAAAGATGATTCTTTTGAATTCTTCGGAGGAACGGTAAACGCTTCAAACCTGGTTTCTTTTGCAGCAGATGACGATAACTTCGACTTCGATAACGGATTTACAGGAACGATTACTTGTGCATTAGCTTTGGCAGATTACAACTCTACACACAGTCTTAGCGGAGCAAGCCCGGATTCTAACGGTATCGAGCTTGATAACAACTCAGAAGGTTCTTCTACAACATTATTGACTCATCCGGTGATCAACAACCTTACTATTATCGGTGCTAAGAACTCTTCTAAAGGTGTTTTATATGAAAACGGTATCCACATCAGAAGACACGGAAGATTAACATTAAATAACGCTGTCGTTACAGGTTACCCTGTGGGTATCAAAGTAGAAGGTACAGGTTCTGAACTTTCTTCAGCTTCAGCATACAGCACAATCCAGGTTCACGGATTTACTACTTCTGTTACAGGTACAGGTACAGCAGGAATCCCTGCAGCTAACCTGGCGACTGGTACTCCTGCATCTCTTTGGGGTATGAGCCAGCCTTTCTTCAACGAAGGTGGTTGGAATGTATCTCCAAGAAACTGTGGAAACTTCCAGGGACTTTGGACAAAATACAATTTCTCCATTGTAGAATAATAAAAAACTTTTAAAAAGCAGGGAACAGCACACGCTGATTCCTTGCTTTTACTTCAAAAATTTTAATCATCAGCATTATGAAAAAAATAATTTTATCATCACTTCTGTTTTTATCTCAACTGGCTGCAGCACAGTCTCTGGTATGGGGTAATTCTTTTGATACTCCTGCCGATCTTCAGGGCTGGACATTTCATGACCTGAACAACAATGGCAACGGATGGGTACAGGGACAGAATATCTATCATAACGGAACTACCTTGGCCTATGGAACTGCAGGTGTTCTCCGCCATTCTATCAATTCGGTTCCAACTGGAAATGCTAACGGATTTACTACAGAAAATGACTGGATTATTTCTCCTCAGATTGATCTTACCAACACTACCGGGACTATTACCCTGGCGGCAAATATCGGGAGACAGAGATCTACTCATACCATTGTTGCCAGAGAACTTTTTATCTATGTAAGCACACCGCAGAAAGAAGTTCCTATGCTATCGGATTTCCAGGCAATGACAGTAGATGCAGATGGAAATGACGTTCAGAGTATTTATAAAATACAGGTAGGTGATTCAGCCAATCCTTTTCCGGCGGATCTTACCCAGTTTGTACAGTCCCTTGTAGATCTTTCTGCTTTTGCCGGGAAAAAGATCTATATCGGAATGTGGTCAAACAGAAAAACAAGCGGAAATAATGTTCAGAACATTAATATTGATGAAATAGGAATTTATGCTACTTCATTTTTGGGAACTAAGGATGTAAAAAGAAACAAAATTGTAACACAAATAGCAGAAAACCCGGTAAAAGAATCTTTACAGCTGCAGCTTAATCCGGCATTGAAAGAAAATACAACTGCAGTGAATATTTACAATGCAGCGGGGCAGAAAGTACTTACCACTCAGTATTCCAGGGTTATCCATGTGGCAGGGCTTACTGCAGGGCATTATATTGCAGAAATTACAGACGGAAAGACTACGGAAAGACTGAAGTTTATTAAAAAATAATTCTTCTGGCCTTAGAAACTGATTTTAGAAACACCAGAAATTTAAAATACAATAATGGATAGGAGTTGAAAAAATACTATTCAGAACATATCCAACTAGTTTTTTTATAATTATATATTGCCCGGCTCACGGGTTGGGCAATATTTTTAAGTTTTACAATGAAATAATTAAAGAAAGATGAATAAAATCTTCGCATTGCTACTATTTTTCACCATACTTTTTTCATGTACAGACAACAATACAATGGAGTTGTATGATAAAGTACAGAAACCCGGAGAGGTTAATATCAAAGGATTTTCCAAACCAGATGCTCTTCAGCTGAGGTTCAACGGACAACCTGTATCTATTGACGGTAAAACGTCTTATACCAACAAAATTGAAACCCAGCTTCAGTTTGTTCTGGATCAGGGAGAAACCAATAAACTATCTGTCTATAACAATGAAACAGGTACTGAAATTGCAAAATACAATATTACATATGACAATATAAATGATTATAAAGACCTGTACTTCTTTAATCTTCCCGGAATTTATCTGCAGACCTATGCTGTAAAACCGCAGGTGAACTTCGGGAAAGTAGGTTTTGAATTTATTTTCCCCAATCTTGGCGAATTTTCCGGAACCTCACTGAAAGATGTGAAAGGCGTTCTGAAAAGAGAAAATGGAGTAGTACTTGGTGATTTTGAGAGCATTGGGAAAGACAATTTTACTGCAGTGAAAATATATAGTTTTTTCAGTTCAACAGCTCCGGTATACCTTGAGTTATACAAGCCGGGAACTACAGAGCCTTACGCAGGATCTAAAATGATTCAGGTGAAAATAAAACAACACACAGGTGCCAATATGATTGTTCTTCAGGAAAAAATGGAAAATGGAGAATGGGTGGTAAAAGGAGATATCGATATAGTAGAATATCTGTAATCACGTATGAAAAACTTTTTAAAACTTCAATGTATTGCTATTGCTGTCTTTCTCATTTCGTGTACGAATAATAATGAAGAAAGCGTACCTGTTTTTCCTGAAGGAAGTACAGAATCTGTGAATCTATGGGTTCAGGACAGTATGAAAAGATACTATTACTGGGCAGATCAGATGCCTGCAAAGCCGGATTATAAGCTTCCCGTAAAAGATTTTTTCAAAAGTCTGCTGTCCTCAGGCGACCGGTTTTCTTTCATGGTAAATACTGAAGATTCTTCTTCCTATCCACGCTCTATAAGGAATATGTACGGTTTTGATTACACGGTTGTTCAGCTTGCCAATAATGAAGTGGTTACTGTAATAAAGCTGGTGCTTCAAAATTCTCCGGCTTTTAATTCCGGTCTGGAAAGAGGAATGATCATTACTAAAGTGAATGGAAAAGCAATGACTGCCGCGAATGCTGAAGCAATGGCTTCATCCATTAAAGATAAGACCGTTGTAGAACTTACCGTTGGAAAGTGGCAAAACGGAGGCATTACGGAGGAAAAAACCATCACTGTTTACTATGGTTTCTCTTTTGAACAACCTGTTTTATCTAAAATTTTTGAAAAAAACGGTAAAAAAGTGGGCTATCTGTACATCTATGATTTTCCGGACGGAATGACGCAGACTTTGTACCAAAAGTTTGGGGAATTGAAAGCCGCCGGAGTGAAGGAATTAATTCTGGATCTCCGATACAATTACGGAGGTTCAGTATCCTCTGTCGCAGCACTGTGCTCACTTATTCCTTCAGGATTATCCTCCGGCTCACCATTCATCATTTTTAAAGGAAATAAAAACGGAGGCGAAGTAAAAAGAACATTTGCCCAACAGATTACTTATGATCCCAAAGCTTTGGACTTTGCAACCTTACGCGCCAATGCATTAGGATTACAGAAAGTATTCATCCTCACATCGAGCAGTACAGCCTCTGCAGCCGAAATTGTGGTGAACAATCTGAAACCATATATGCAGGTGATTCAAATAGGAGAAACTACACTGGGGAAAGATATGGCAGGATTTGTAGTGGAAGACAAGCGTAAACCCAGAAAAATTTCCTGGCAGATTCATCCGGTGATTTATAAAGTATTTAATGCCAGTGGAGCGGGAGAATACAGCAATGGAATTTCCCCGCAGATCAATGTCAATGAATTTGCAGGTCTGCCATTATTACCTTTGGGAGATCCAGAGGAAACCCTTATCTCTTCTGCTTTGAACGGAGGGTATTTCAAATTGCCAGCTCACGAAAAGGATGGGAATATCAAAATTTTATTTCAGAGTGATGTGCCTCCGGTTATGATGCAGCAATAATGCGGACAGAAAAGGCAAATAAAGAAAAGTTTAAACAAACTCAAAAGTAAAATAATATATCGAATAGTAAAAGTATAAAATTTTTTTGCCCTTTTACCTATTCAGAAACACAATAAAATCATAAAATCATGCAGGGAATAGAACCAAAACTTCACATGAACCTGACCAGCCGTATTGAATATTACCGTCTGCTGATAGAAGCAGCGGAAGATCCTGAAAGCCAGCCTTCGGAGGTGATTACACAGATTTCAGAGCTGGGTCATCTGTATGAAGAATATCTGCTTAACAAAAAAAATCTTGAAAACAGCATTAAAAATTACCGCGCCTATCATAACGATTTGAGAAAAAAACTCACGTCAAGACTGCGGGAGCTCAGAAGAAAAGCAAGACAGAAATAAGATCAGGAATGTACTTTATCGGTTGATTTTACGGTGAAATTCATACCTTTATAACATCAAGCAGAAGGATGAAGGACTTATGAATTTTACCCAGGCAGAACTTTCCGGTTATTTACAGATATTTTGGCAGTTTTCATGGCCGGAATGGATCATATTCAGTCTGATGGCTAATATTCTCCTTTACCTGTTTTCCATAGGTTTGTATGTTTTTATCGAAAAGACCTGCCGGAAAAGTCAGTTACAGGAAAAAAATCATCCTGTTACAAGATCCGATTTTTATCTTAGTCTGCTTACCATATTATGCAACAGCTTTGTCATGTTACTCGGAACTTTTTTATGGAAAAACGGATGGATAGTGCTGGGGCAGACAGAGTCCTTCATGGGAATAATTATGGAAGTTGCTGCGCTACTTCTCTTAATGGATCTTCTGATGTTTTTCTTTCATTTTGCAGCACATTTACCTTTTATCTACAAAGTTTTGCATGAAAAACATCATGAACATGTCAGTACCAATTTTTTGAGCCTTTTTGTTCTTCATCCTTTTGAAACGATAGGATTCGGACTAATGTTGCTGGTTTTATTCGTAGGATATGATTTTTCTGTGATTTCGATTTCAATATATCTTTTGCTTAATCTCATCTGGGGAACTATCGGGCACCTGAACAGAGAATTTTTTCCAGCTTCTTTTGATTTCTTTTTTGTGGGAACAACGAGGTTTCACAATCAGCATCATCTGGATGAAGGTAAAAATTTCGGATTTTATACTTCTGTCTGGGATAGAATTTTTGGGACGTATAAGTAGGAGGGAACATGGAGGCTGGAAGAGGGAAGTTGTTGAAGCGTGATGAAAATACAATTATTTTCACGCAAAGTTTTGCAGCAAGCTGCTTGAAAAGTTCATGGATAGGAATTACGCTTCATCGGTTGATAGCAAATCAACTCTTTCTTTGCTTTCTTAAAATATTACGAAATTTAAAATAAGCTTTGTGCTGAAAAACATTAAAATTATAAACCATTAAGAACAATGAAAGAATGAAAAGTATTAAGTTGAACTTCACTCATGAGATTGCTTCACCTACGGTTTGCAATGACAATACAGTTCAACTTAATACTCTTAAAACCTTATCAGCCTTAATGACTTAAAGATTATTTTTTATTACCGTTTTTTAGGGCTGATTTTATGGATTTTTCAACCATTCTCCAATCATAAAAGTGAAATATTCTGCCATTGCTCATCGCAACAAAAACGCCTTTAGGAAATTTCGGACCTAAGTTAATATGTGTCACTTCAGAACCATCACTTTCCAGCGTAGAAACAGGGATTTCTGCAATTCTTCCTTTGGACTGATCTTCTCTTAAATACACATTGAAGATATCATTCTGCTGGTTCGAGACCAGAATATATCCTTTTCCTTTAGAGGTCGGATAAATGGAAATTCCTTCCACATCAGATTTAAAATCGCCTTTTCCGAAAACAGCTAATTCTTCATTGCCTTTACCCGGATCTGCATAATATTTGTGAACCCCGAACTGTTCATCAGAATAATAAATATAGCCCATTTCATCATCTACAGCAATGCTTTCAATCTCTTTCAGACCGCTGTATTTTCCAAATTTGCGAACAACATCTCCGGTGATGGAACCGTTTTTTTCAGAAAGCTTATATTGCCACAAATAGCCGTCAGCAGGACCAGATTTTCTTCCCACAATCACAAATGTTTCTCCTGTGTCCGGATTTTTATACATTGAAATTCCCATTGGGCCACGTTCTGTTTCTCCGTCAAATACAGAGATTTCCCCCACTTCTTTCAGTTCAGGAAGCGAGTATAATTTTACTTTGTTGGTTTCCCTTTCTGTTACCGCTGCAATATCTGTTTTCTTTCCATTTAAAATAAAACCATATTCAAGATCAACGTTGTTGGGACGTTTTAATCCTGAAACCTTGTTGATGATTTTCCCGTTGAGATCGAAGGCATATAAGCCTCCATCCGTATCTTTATCTGTTCCGATGATGATACTTTTTGAAGCATCCTGAGGATTGATCCATATGGCAGGATCATCCGTGTCATGAACCACTGTTTCCGTAATGACAGCAGGTTTTAATTTTTCTGTTACTTCTTTCTGCCCTGTACAGCTGATCACTAAAGGAAGAACTGAAAGAGCCAGTATATATTGTATGTTTTTCATTCGTATTTTAAAAATCAAATTTCACTCCCATCGTAAACCTCGGTCTGTAATATTCAGCCTGAGCGGTTCTGCTTTGGATTCCCTGATAGTATCTTAACGGCTGATTGGTCAGATTATTGGCTTCTGCAAAAACTCTGAGCTGGCTTGTAACCTTGTAGGAAGCATTGGCATCAAGGAAAAACTGTTTGTCGTAATAACGGTCATCAAACGCCTTGCCACCAAGTTCGTCAATATAATGAGAGGCATAGTTCATAGAAACTCTGGCCGAGAACCGTTTGTTCTCCCATGAAAGAGATCCGTTGAACATATGAGGAGCCGCTCCGGGAAACCCTACATCCGTTCTTTCAATGCCTTCTTCATTGGTGATTCCTTTTGCTTTAGATTGGGTGTACGTATAGTTCACATAGACTCCAAGTCCCTTCCAGAAAGCTCCCGGAATAAAATCAAGCTGTCTTTGTAAAGCAACTTCAAAACCATAAATATCTACATTGTCCCCATTACGCTGCTGGGTAAATTTCCAGTTGCTTTCTCCGGCAGGAATCGGGTTGGTCTGTCCTGCAAAATCATTCGCGAAGTCGTTGGCCGTATAATTCCTTTTCGAATACGTATAAATAAAGTTGTTCAGGTTTTTATAGAAAACTCCTCCGGAAAGAATCCCTACAGATTTGAAATATTTTTCAGCCATGAAATCAAAATTGTAGGCATACGTCGCTTTCAGATTCGGATTTCCGGCTGCAACAATCTCATCTTCTGAAATAACATTCAGATAAGGAACCAAAGAATAATAATTCGGGCGGGCAAGAGCTGTAGTAAATGCTGCACGAAGCACAAGATCCTGCATCGGAACATATTTGAAGGAAATATTTGGAAGAATATTTGTGTAAGTATTGGTGTTGTTAATTTGTCCTACAAGATCCTTTTCATTCATTACATAATTTCCGGTGTAATCAATCTGGGTGGTTTCAACACGCGCTCCCACAATCATGGATAATTTATCATTGAAATCCTGATCCCAACGGATATAACCTGCATAGATCTGCTCCTTTGCATTGTAATTGCCGGAAAGATATTTTTCAGGTTTCAGCTTGCTATTAAATAAATTAGGATTGAATAAATCCAACCCTCCAAGGAAAGCAGGATCAACGAATATTCCCGGAACATAATTTCCTGGCTGGAAGTTCTCCCCGTTAAGATTTATGGTGGGTACGGATAAGAGACTTCCCATACTGTTGACCGGAGTAAAAGCATAGAAATCATTCTCTCTTTCCTTTTTCTTCAAGCGCATGCGGAAGCCGGTACGAAGACGTCCTTTCTGACCATCAATTACAGAAAAAGGAAAACGTACATTCACTTTTGCTCCCAGTTCTTTTTCCTGGGTAAAGTTATTGGCATCCGAAAGATCACTTAACTTATAGCTGCCCAGATTATCTGCTGCCAGAAGATTGAACATAGGTTTTTCAGGATTGCTAAGGTCTGGAGCGAAGCTCATTTTACTGTTTTCAAACTCGATATAACGTTGATGAGGCTTATCTTCACTTGCTATTGCATAGTTTACAGACCAATCCAGATCCACTTTAGAACCTAATAAATGTTCTCCTCTCAAGGCATAGTTCTGAACTTTCTGTTTTTCCAGGCGGGTGTTGTTATTATCGGCATCACCTCCTTTGTTCTGTCTTGTGATACTACCTTTCCAGTCTGTAATCTCAGTTTCATCGGCATTGTAAACAGGTTTTATTTTATATCCCAATGCAAGTCTGGTTTCCTTATCATTCCTGAAGTTGTACATTGCAGAAGCGTAGATCTTATTTTTGGAATTGAATTCGTAATCCATATTAAGATCAAAACTATGCCTGATACGGTGTTCATTATAGTAACGTACTCCCATCTTGCTTACATAAACCGTCTGGGCAAGGTCATTGGCCTGGCTCCATACAGGTTCTATATTGTCTGAACCGAAATTATTGTTATTATAAGAAAAGCTGAATACTGCACCCAATTTTTTATTTAAAAATCGGTTTCCATAGACAAAACCGGCGGTATAATTTCCTTTTTCACGGATGGGATTGTATCCTCCGGCAACGGTGGCAGAGATTCTTTGTCCGTTCGGGGAAGCTCTGGTAATAAGATTTACAGAACCTCCGATGGCATCGGCATCCATATCCGGAGTTAAAGTCTTATTAACTTCTATGGTGGAAATCATGTCGGACGGAATCAGGTCCATCTGGACATTACGGTTGTCTCCCTCAGCGGACGGAATCCTATCTCCATTCAGGGTAACTGAATTAAGATTGGGCGCTAGTCCTCTGATGATAAGATTTCTGGCTTCACCCTGATCATTCTGTATGGTGATTCCCGGAACACGCTTCAAGGCATCCCCAATATTGGCATCAGGAAAACGTCCGATCTGATCGGAAGAAATCACATTGGTTATATTGGCGTTATTTCTTTGCTTGTTTAAAGCTCTTGCCTGATTTTTCAGAGTAGCTCCCGAAACGACAATGGCAGCAATTGATGTTTCTTTCTTATCAAAAATAATATTCTGGCGGGTATTTTTTTCGGGTTCTACCGTTACAGCATATTCATGCACACCATAACCAAGGTAGTCAATTTTCATGGTATAATTTCCCGGAGGAACATTCAGGAATACAAAGTTTCCATGTTCATCCGAGGCAGTATATATATTTCCCGGACTTAGAGAAATTCTGGCTCCGGGCAGAGCAATTTTTGAGTCGTCATTGATGTTTCCGGACAAAGAACCGGTTTGTGCATAGAAAAAAACAGAGGCACAAAATAAAACAGATGTAAAAATTTTTCTCACTTTTCTTATTTTTAGATAAAAATCACAACAAAATTAAACGTCTGTTTGGAAAAGGTGTTAAAGAGAAAATTAAGGTTTTCTTAAGAATTGTTAATATAGAAACGCAATATTGAAGGGTAGTATAGAACTGTCATTTACCTTTCGGATCCTAAATTCTTTTCAGTATGATTTCCTTCTACAAGCAAAGTCAGTTCATCACATCGTATAATCTGATGATTTTGGATGGTAAATTCCGCCAATACTTTATGTACCACCTTACTTCCGTCTTTTAGTGTGGATTTTGCGATGTGTTTGGTAAATATGACAGTACCGTTTTCCGCATAGTTAATGATCTCGAGTTTTTGTTCAGTTACTTTTTCTTTGAGTTTTTTGATGTGCAGAACAAATTCTTCATAGTTCAGTTGAGAATGGTCTACAAGCTGAATGTATTCCTTTGAAAAATATTTTTCAATTAATAATTCGTCAAATACAGGGTTTTCTAATACTTCTTTAAATACCTGCCGGATAAAATGTTTCATAACTTTATTGTTTTGAAGCAAAATTACCTTACAGATGAATGACTGAACGATAACAATTGTAAAGAAATTACCTGCGGTTTCGTATTCTGCTTAATGAAACACTTGTAATGCCAAGATAAGAGGCAATATAATGTTGTGGAAAGCGCAGAAGAAGCTCCGGTCTGTTTTTGAGAAGCTGTTGATACCTTTCCTGAGGAGAATCTCTGATAAAAGAGATCAGCCGTTTATTGATTTCACTGAAACGTTGGTAAAAAAGCGGCTGAAAAGTATGTTGGAATTCCTGATTTTCCATGAGCCTGTGAAAGGTTTCAGTGTGTAATTCGTAAACGGTAGTTGATTCCAGAGCTTCAATCACAAAATCGCTGGGAATACCATTCAGGAAGCTGTCAAAAGATGAAACAGCCTGGTTTTCTGTTATAAATTCCAGGGTAAGTTCTTTTTCGTCCTGATAGAAAAATACTCTTAACGCTCCGTTTTTTACCAGGAACATTTTTTCTGAAACTTTTCCTTCTTCAAGCAGGATTGTTTTAGCAGGATAAGTAACCTCTGCCAATAAATGAAGGTCAGTTTTCAAGAAAAAGTGAAGATCCGGAATGTGCATATCTGAAGGATTAATGGGAGACGTTCAGTAAATCCTGTACAATTATTTTAGATTTTTCTATCAATTCATTTGATCTGTAAAGCTGGCTGGTAAGGATGGAACTTTCAAAAAGAAGATAGATGTGTGCTGAAACCATATCGTTTTGAATGTCTTCATTGAAGCATTCTCTCAGCTTATTTTTATGATGACGGATTACCTTGTGAATTTCGTCCTTATCTGCAGGAATTTCCGACAGAATATTCAGAAAGCTGCACCCTCTGAAATCTTCTCTTTCATTCATGTAAATCAGGAAATCAAAGGACTTTTGGAATTTTTCCTGCAGTGTTTCTGCTTCCGATGTAAATTTTTCAAGTTCAGACACCCAGTAATCATATCTCTTATTAAGAAATTCAATGCAAAGTTCATCTTTAGATTTAAAATACTGGTAGAAACTGGCCTTGGATACATCAGCTTCGTCAATAATTTGATTAATCCCCGTATTGTTGTAACCTTGTCTATGGAAGAGCACCATAGCAGTGCTTACTATTCTTTCGCGAGGTTTGGGCATGATATAAACTTTTTACAAATGTAGAAATAAACAGACTGGTATGTTTGAAAAAAAACATTAATTTTAAATAAATACCATGGTATAATAAAGCTGAATAATGAAGAAAAGTACTGTAAAAAACCATAGAATATAAGGATGGTAGCTGAAATTATTCTTGAGGATATAGTGTAAAGCTTTGAAAAGCTTGAAAATCCCAATAATTGAAATGATGATAAAAACCAGAAAAGCCGTAAAAAATATATTATCTCTTGTTCCATGGTTTTTTATCTTACCCAGGTTTTCCACATAAGCATCTACATTCATAGTTTGTCCCAGAAACATAGCCGAGCTGATTAATATAAAAAGAGGGGTAGATGTATACACCGTTGTATAAATAAAAGAAAATAATAACGTTCTGAAGGTGACTGTATTCACTTTCTCTTTTTTATACCATAATATAGCAACAGTGAATACTACCGCAGTAATATTATTCATCAAAAATATAAAGAGCGCTTTTTCTACCATGCTTAGCCCTTTGATTTTGGAAATAATATTGTGCTGACCACCATAATCCATTAAAAGTACGGAAACAATCACAGAGGTATAAACAGAAAGTTTGATAGGAGAGAGGAAGTCGTGAAAACGTTCAGTCTCTTCTTTTTCCATCTCGTGAACAGACAAATCATAGCAGCGACGGGGATCCTGAAACAATTTGATGATGGTTACGGGAACCAGCAATATTTCAATAATAATCTGCAGGCACAACTTCTCAAAGCTATCGATTAATTTTTCAAACATATATGTGTATTTGCATTAAGGGAACGTTTTGCAATTTAATTATTTTTTGAATTGCATTTTAAAAGATAATAAAAAAGTGGATGACTCACGTTAAATCATCCACTCATTTATTATCTTAAAAGCGTATCACTATTTCGGAAGCCCTTTTTTTAAAGCAATATGGGCCTTTTCTACGGCCTTTCTTTCCTTCCAGTCCATATACCTTTTTTTGTATCGGCCTTTCATAAAATTATCAAAATTACGCTGAACGGCAAGATTCCAAAGAGAATGTGCTTTTACAGCCCAGCTTTTATCCCATGCACGCAGTGAAATAGAAAAAGATCCATCCAGATATTTCATCCAGTGCCACCAACCTGTAGGCATGAATAATGTATCTCCGTGCTCCAGGAAACACTCAATTCCTTCTATACCATCCAATGCCGGAAATTTTTCAAAATCAGGATTGGAAATATCATAATCTTCCAGTGCATAGGTGGCATAAGGAAGCTTATACAGACGTGTTTTCCATTTGTATTCAAACAGAAGGACATGTTTTCTTCCATTGAAGTGAGTGTGGAAAATATGCGGCATGTCGATATCGTAATGAAGGAAAGTCACAGAACCTTTACCTCCGAAAAACATACTTGGATATTTATCTAAAAATCCGCCCATAAGGTTCTTTGGCGGAACATAGTCGTCCAACAGTTTGGGAGCAAATTTTATAGGATCAAAGAAGAAAATTCTCAGATCAGTAGGCTCTCTCTGAATAAGGTCCACATAATCACGGAAGGGCATTTTCGTAGTCGGAGTATTGATAGGAGCGGCAGGATCTGCTTTGGCACTGTCATAAAGGGGAACTTCAACGTCGCCTACTACTTCCTTCATGTAATCCATCGTCCATTTTTGATAGGCGGGCCACTTTCTTGCCATATTTCTGATTACCACTGGCTTACATGGCTTTAGATATTTTTCACGGAAATCTTCTTGTGAAATGTCATCTACAATATCAATTGGTTTAAGGATTATTCCCATTCGTTCAAATTATTAAGCTAAAGTATTAAATATTTGCGACAATAAAATGGAAAGAATTAAAATTATTTGGAATTAATATAAATAAATAATAAAACACCTGTTTTGACTTTGCTTTTTTTGGAGTTATTATGATATGATTTTGCCTTCTGTTCTTTTAAAATCTATAGTGTTTATACGGTAAAGGATAGTTGTGAAATACAATAATTGTATGTATAATTATTGTATTAAAAATAACCATGAAACGTTTTACTACTATTATTTTTTCACTTGTATTTGGCATTGCTTTTTCACAGAATTCAACCAGGATTTTTACTTCAGATATTGATAACTTTTGGGTGGCTTATGACAGCATTCAAAAAACAAATGATTACTCCGGAAAGCTGGATCTTATGAATAGCAGGGATGGAAAACAATAATAAAACTTTGCTGGTATTAGTAGATCTTAAACCCAATAAAGGGTATGAGTTTATACTTACCAATAAAGGCTTTATTTCTAAAGAAGGGTATCTTCTGAAAGATGAGAACCTTCTTATCAAGTTTAAAACCGGCAATAAGTAGTTTTTTCGCAAGTGGATATTTAACAATTGGGATGTGAGAATGAATTCCGTTTATCCTTGGTTTTATTGTTTTTAATGTCTTAAAGTTTTATTGATTTTCTGATTTTTTTAGACTTTTCATGAGATTTTAGTGATAGAAGAAAATTCGCTCTTTTTCAAAAAAAAAGTATATTCGGCTTCGTAAAAATAATGATATGCAAGTATATGAAGGGATTTCTGTGGGGTTGTATCTGTTACTAATGATAGGTATAGGCATATATTCTTATAGAAAATCAACAAGTAATTCAGAAGAATTTTTAATTGGCGGCCGAAAAATGGGAGCTGCCGTAACAGCATTGTCTGCGGGAGCGGCTGATATGAGCGGCTGGCTTTTAATGGGAGTTCCGGGAGCAATGTATCTGTCCGGAATTTCAAGCTCCTGGATTGCGATAGGGTTAACTATTGGTGCTTATCTCAATTATATTATTGTAGCACCAAGGCTCAGAATTTATACGGAGGTGGCACAGAATGCCATTACGTTACCTGTATTTTTTGAAAACAGATTTAAAAATAAAAATCAGCTTCTGAAGATCACGTCGTCTGTTTTCATTCTGGTATTTTTTACCCTGTACACTTCTGCAGGAATGGTATCCGGAGGAAAACTATTCGAATCCGCTTTCGGAATGGATTATACGGCAGGCCTACTCCTGACAAGTCTGGTCGTAGTACTGTATACATTTCTAGGCGGATTTCTGGCAGTAAGTCTTACTGATTTTGTACAAGGCACCATCATGGTACTGGCATTGGTGATTGTTCCGATTGTAGCGATTACCCAAATCGGAAGCGTGGGAGAGACATTCTCTCTGATTGAAGCAAAAAATACAAAATATCTGGATTTGTTCAGAGGAACAACAACCGTAAGTATTGTTTCTTTATTGGCATGGGGATTAGGATACTGTGGTCAGCCCCATATTCTGGTACGTTTTATGGCCATTGATAAACCAAAAGATCTGATCAAAGCAAGACGTATAGGAATTACATGGATGATCTTTACTGTTGCCGGAGCCTTGGCCATAGGATTGGTAGGAATCGCTTATCTGCAAAAGTTCGACATGAATATGATGTTGAAATTTGACGGATCAAAGACGGAAGCAGAAACTATTTTCATTTATTTCTCCCGTATATTATTCCATCCGTTTATTGCAGGATTTTTACTTACGGCAATTCTTGCAGCGGTAATGAGTACTATTTCTTCTCAGTTATTGGTGACCTCAAGCTCATTAACAGAAGATATTTACAAAGCTTTTCTTAATAAAAAAGCAACTTCCGGGCAATTATTAATGGCAAGCAGGCTTTCTGTTTTACTTGTAGCGGTTATTGCGGTACTTTTATCCCTCAACCCTAAGGATAGTATTCTTAATCTCGTGGGAAATGCATGGGCTGGCTTTGGTTCTGCATTCGGACCGCTGATTCTGCTGTCTCTTTTATGGAAAAAAGCGACATGGCAGGGAGGCTTTGCCGGAATGATGGTAGGAGGAATTACCGTATTAGCCTGGGTCTATCTTCAGCATCCACTGAAAGACTGGTACGAAATCATTCCCGGGTTTACACTTTCTTTATTAACCAATGTGATCGTTTCTTTATTCACTTATAAGCCAGATGCTGTGATTGAAAAAGAGTTTAATGAAGTTCAAAAGATTATGCAGGAGTAATATAGAAACTTTGCAACGATTTAACAATGATATACCCTTACCAAACGGCAAGGGTTTTCGTTTTTCTGGGGTTATTTATATTTTTATATGATAATTTAGCTTTTGTATACTTACTTTTATACCATTATAACCTCAAAAAACAAGGAGGAAAAGG
Organism: Chryseobacterium sp. FG46; assembly: GCF_057809135.1. Classification (NCBI taxonomy): domain Bacteria; kingdom Pseudomonadati; phylum Bacteroidota; class Flavobacteriia; order Flavobacteriales; family Weeksellaceae; genus Chryseobacterium; species Chryseobacterium sp. FG46. Next base: position 324,621 of record NZ_JBMDJJ010000001.1, read on the forward strand.
TGGTTGAAATGGATGGGTGAATTCAGAAAATAATTCATTATCAATAGATTTTAGTGCATTTTGCTTTTGTTGATGAATTCTGAAGAATCTGAAGCTATATTCACATTACTGATCAGGGATCCACCGGAGTGAATCAATTCCCAGGCCATGGGTATAAGATGACTTCCCGTCACAAAAATACCTCCTCCATTTTTTTTGTATTATTTTAGGACAAGCATTCTTCCTTTTGCATAGGCGATCTGGTCTTTTTCCTTTTCCTGGTCAGGATTATTTTTGAGGTACATCTGATAGTATATTGCTGCATTCTTAGGCTGTTTCAGGTTGAGATCATACAGAAGTCCTAAACGGTAATAAATAATATTGCTGACCCCAAAAGTCAATCCTTTTTTATAAGCGGTTAAAGCATCATTATACTGGTTTTTAGCTTCATAAATACCTGCCAGCGCAGCATAGTAAAGATTGGTATGGTCTGAAATAGCTTCATCAATAGTCTTTTGCGCATAGATTGCAGCATTGTTATAATCTTTCAGTTCACGATAGCTCAGTGCCATAAAATATAATGTGCCTTCATTTTGTACTCCCGTATCTTCCAGCATTTTGTAAAGCATAATACATTTCTGATAATTTTTTACGTAAAAATAAGCCTGTCCCATATCGTTCATTACATTAACATCAGCATGATTTTTCAGGAGCTTTTCACCGATTTCAATTACTTCCGGATATTTGGTTAACTGATTGGCAACTGGTAGCAGAGCCTGCTGTAAAGTGAAATTTTCAGTATCGGCAGCAATGGCTGTTTTCAATACCTCATAAGCAGGCAGATATTGTTTGAGTCCGCTGTAGGTAATGGACAGATCATAAGCCACATCAGGGTCGGTAGAATTAAGGGCATTGGCTTTTTTGAGATAATTAAGTTTAGATTCAGGCGTTTCTGCATAGATAGCAAGCTGTTTATAAGCACTGAAATTAAGACTGTCAATTTGAATGATCTGCTGAAGATAATTCCTGGCATTAGAAGCATTTCCCCGTCTGGAATTGATACTGGCCAAACTGAATAAAGTAGGGAGATTATTGGGTTGAAGGGTATTTATTTTCAGATAACTTTTCTCAGCTTCCGGAAGTTTTCCGGCCATCATATTACAATAAGCTATTTGTGAAAGAGCCTTTATATCCTGTGTATCTCCGGAATATATGGTCTGAAGATATTGGGCAGCATCAGCATAACGTTGTGTTTCATAATATTCAAGAAGCTTTTCAGTATCAATTTTTGCAGATTGAGCCGTGATATTGTTAAATGCTGACATAATAATACAAAAACAGATTCCTATTTTCATCATGGTTATTTTTTAACTAAAATATTGCTTATTTACTAAGCTTCCAAATTATGGACTCACATATTGGGGGGTAACCTTAAATCGGATATCATTAGATTTCTTACATTCACTTTACAGAAAAAGCTAAAACGAGAGATATGGAAATAAAAATTGTCCGGTCATTCCTTGATTATTATGGGGAAATAAGAGAAGGGATAACCATATTTACTGAAACCATTGATGATCAGATGAGACTTTAGCCATAATAAAATATGAAATCCATCACAGAGCAGAATTATATATCTGTCTGAACCTTCCGGATGTAAAAACACCTCAGATTTATGGACATTCTGCAAAATAAGTACAGGAAATAGGCCTGAAACTATAGTGCTGAAAGGGAATGGCTAAAGAATGTTCAGTCGGTTAAGGTTAATTTGTATATTAGCCAATTTAAAAAAATAATAATGACCAGACCTCTTATCATCCTTCTTTTGCTGTTCTTAAACAGTGCATATGCACAGACTCATCTGGAGCTTAAACCGGGAGATACCCTGAAATATTCACCACAATCTCTCAAACCATCATGGATATCAGTACAGTCGTCTGAAGCTAACCTGGGAATTGCTTTATTCATGAATGGAAAAAAACTTAAAGAGCAGGATGATTCCAGAGGAATAAAAAGTGTGGAGCGCTTATATTTTACTCCTGAAAAAGGAAAAAAATATGAAGTGAAGATCTGGGCTAAATCTTATCTTGAAAAAAGTAAAACCGCAAAAATATCTATTGCTGAATCCAAAAATGTACCTGTTCTGAATGGTAAGTTCAGTTCCGATCAGTTTGTGGAAGATCTCAGGACATTCCGCCTGATCCGGGAAAAAGCAAATTCCGGATTGTATGTGTATAGAAGTAAAAAACAGATAGACAGCATCTACCAGCAGGCGGAAGCAGAAGCCAGAAACAGTAAAAATATTTTTGATTTCTATAAAGTTATTGCCAAACTTACCGGATTTGAAGGAAGCTGTCATAATTACACAGATTTACCCAATCATGCTTCCTATTATCTTACCCAGAAGCCTGAATATTTGCCCATCACTCTGAAGAATATTGATGGACGTCTGCTTCAGGATTCAAAAGATGCAGCAATACCTCTTGGGGCCGAAATTCTATCCATCAACGGAGTTCGTGCAAAAGAAATGATCAGCCGTTTCTCACAATACTATTTTTCTGACGGATATTCCATGCCATACAAGGAAACAACAGGTTTTGAAAGAGGAATGCTGGACAAGTTTTACATGGAATTCGGTAACCATAAAAATTATGTGATCCAATATAAATGGAATGAAGCCGTAAAAGAAGTTTCTCTGGCGGGAATACCCTTGGAAAATTTTAAGAAACTTCAGGAATCAAGATATTCGCTTGTCTTTGACAAAAAGCTGATGTCTGAAAAATATAGTTTCAGTAAAGAAGAAGGAATTTACAGATTATCTTTGAGAGGATTTGATTTTGCCACCGGAAAAGAAGACCCTGCCTATAAAAAATTCAGTGTTTTTCTTGATCAGATGATGGATACTCTGGAACAGGAAAAAATACAGAATCTGATCATTGATCTCAGAGGAAATACGGGAGGCACAGGAGCTCTTTATGAAAAAGTGTTTTCCTATCTTACACAAAGACCTTTCCGTGATAGTCACTATGCTTATACCCGATTCAATGAAGTTCCTTTGGAGGAAAAGCTGATTATAACACCACTTTTTCTCTCTAATGGAGTTCAGGATAAACATGGGCTGAATGCCTATCTGAAACAGCTTTACCCTAAAAGTGTTCAGGGGAAATATTATTGGGCAGATGATAAGAATCCTTCCGTTATGCCTAATGAAAGAACTTTTAAAGGGCAGCTTTATCTGCTTGTAGATCAAAGAGTAGCTTCTGCTGCGTCACACCTTGCTTCCCTTATTAAATCCTATACCAACGCTGTTGTGATCGGAAAAGAAACGGTAGGAGGCTACTATGAACATAATGGTCATCTTCCATTGGTGTATGAGCTTCCCAATACCGGAATCCAGACGGGATTTTCTATTGTTCACGTTATTCAGGATGCACAAAATCTTCCTGATCAGAAAAGAGGACAAGGAATTATTCCTCACATTACAATACAGCAGACCGATCAGGAATTTCTTGACCAGACCGATGTTTATCTGAAAAAAGTAGCAGAACTTAGAAAACAATAAATGAATTTGTTTGAACGTTTATTTTTTGAAACATTCAGGCCGTATTAAGATGCGAAAGTAGTAATGTTACTTCGCTTTAAGCTTAAAAATCAATATGATTAATCTTAACTATATTTTATTTCTTAATCCATTCTGAATGGTTTTAATAGATCAGTTTCAGGCTTAAGAAAATCTGAGACCCAATCAATTAAAAAATATCCTTTTAGGTAAACAACCTGTTAAAAATATAGTTACATGGATCTATGAGCGAAATTCGTATGTTTCATGTGACAAAATTGTAAAAGGAGAGAGTTATAGTATTATTTCTGGTTATATCGGAAGGGCAGTATAGGCTTATAATGAAGAAGGGAAGCTGATTTGGAGCACAGGTTATGATACTTAGGGGAATCTGAAAAACTTAAAAATAAATATTTATTCCCTTCAGACAGCTGAGGCAATATGAAGATATAGAAACGGATGGTCTTAATTATAACCATTTCAGATATTATGATAGCAATAGTGGCCTTTTATTAGTAGAGATCCAATTGGTTTAGCGGGTAATAATATGAGATTATATGCTAATGTAAATGATCCGAATAGGGAGGAAGATGTTTTTGACCTTCGTAACTGATGCTATATAAAATTATTTTAAAAAAAATAATGAACTAGAAATGTTTCATGCGTGAATCTAAATGTTTGATGTTGAGTTCTTAATATTCATGTTTTCTTTTGTTGAGAACAGAACTGTCTCTTTAAAACTCCGGAAATCCGAATTTTATTGAAGAAATATTTTGTCAGTAATAAAAAACTTTCTATATTTGCACCACTGAAAACAACGGTATTACCGGAGTTAAAGGAGAGTTGGCAGAGTGGTCGATTGCGGCAGTCTTGAAAACTGTTGACTGTAACAGGTCCGGGGGTTCGAATCCCTCACTCTCCGCAAAGAAACCCTTAAATCAATTGATTTAAGGGTTTTTATTTTTACAGCAGTAACTAGCAATAAAAAGCCCTGCAATTTGCAAAATTACAGGACTTAGTATTGAGAATAGACTCTTCTCTTAGCTTAAAATCTCACATGGCGCTACACAATACACCCAAGGGCATCTTTTGATTTCCGGGGGTGGACAACACGCTTCAGAGCAGGTTGCTGCTCCGCCGTTAATACTTTTCAATTGGTCTCTTGAAATTTTTTTAGAATTTTTCATAGTCAAGTAAATGTGTTAAACTTAAAATTAAGGCTGGTTTCCACCACCACATCCGTCGTAAGGCATACATTGCCACTTACCACCAATTAAACATAGCTGACCGCCTCTGCAGTCAATTCCTCCCTTAATTGTTTTCAATTCCTGTCTTTCGATTTTCTTTAAATTTTTCATAATAATTTTTACGTTTAGCTTAATTCGAAATTAATAAAATTTTATCAACTATTGTAGAATTATTGTAAAAATATTTATTTTATTTTTTTAATTGTAGTATATTTTATGTTTGTTTTATAGAGTTAAGTAAAATTATTTTTTTTTGTGTAAGCTTTGAAACGGCTTCCCAAAGAGTTTTCTCATTTCCATAAAATCTTGTCCTGTGACAAGTCCTTTTTCCGATTGGGTTGGTAACTTTGACTTAACATTCATCCACTAAATCTGATATTATGAAAAGTTTATTCAAATTCTCAGCAGTATTGTTCTTTATTATTATTCTTGCTAACTCTCAGGTATATGGGCAAAAAATAAAACCTGCTGAAAGCGGTTATGCACCTGTTAATGGCATCAAAGTCTACTATGAAGTCTATGGCAAAGGAAAACCTCTTGTATTGTTACATGGTGCCTTCATGACAATCGATATGAATTGGGGGGAGCTGATTCCGGAATTGTCTAAAAACAGAAAAGTAATTGCACTTGAATTACAGGGACATGGACATACTCCTTTTTCCGAAAGGAAATTATCACATGCTACTTTGGCCAGTGATGTAACAAAGGTAATGGACTATCTGAAAATTGATAAAGCAGATGTTGCAGGCTACAGTTTTGGAGGAGAAGTGGCCTATCAGATGGCTATACAAAGTCCGGAAAAACTGAGCAAACTGGTTATTATTTCATCAACCTACAAAACCCAAGGCTGGCTGCCTGAAGTGAATAAAGCCCTTGAAGGAATGAAGCCTGAACTCTTTACAAACAGCCCTATGCATACCGCCTACAATGCTGTAGCACCTGATAAAACAAAATGGACAAAATTTCTGGAGCAGATGATAGCTTCTGCCGGACAGCCTTTTGACCTTGGTGATGGTAATATTTCTAAAATTCCTGTACCGGTTTTAATCATAGCTGGTGATAATGATGGCCTGGATAAAACAGAACTTACAAAAACCTATAAATTATTGGGTGGTGACGTTTTTGCAGACATGGGCGCAATGCCAAAATCTCAGTTGGCTATTGCTCCGGGGCAAACCCACGTGAGCCTAATGATGCAGACGGCAATGATTCTAAACTATCTGAATGCTTTTTTGAAATAATTAATGCCATTAGAGGATTGAAATCTATTTATAACGTTCAAAATCTACAAAATGAATACAAAATTTGAAGCAGGAATTAATATTGCTATAAAAATTCCCAAAAATAAATACGTAAAAACAGTTGCTTTTTACCGGGATATTTTAAAATTGGAGGTTGAGGAAAAACCAATACAAAATCCCACTGTTTCCAGAACGCATGAAGTAAAATTTGGACATAATATTATATGGCTGGATTGTGTAGACAATTACACCCATTCTGAAACATGGCTTCAGCTCACCGTACCCGATGTAGAAGCCGCTACACAATATCTGCTGTCAAACGGTAGGGAAACCTGTGACGAAATTGAAGAACTTCCTGAAAATATGCACTGGATTACCGATCCTGCCGGTACCGTATTCAATTTACAGGAAAGAAAATAGTGAAAAACAGAAATACGATGTATAAAAATTGCTTAAAATGGGGCTGTATCCAAAATTTTAATACCTTTAACCATCAAATCCTTAAAATTTTAAAATATTCTCATGCAGACAAAACCATTCAATTTTATTGTAACCGTATTTTTTCTGGTAGTAAGTGTGACTGTATTTTCACAAAAAACAGCCGCTTTGGGTTCTTTATTGGATAGAAATTCAGAATTTATATTCCCGCAAGCTCCTGATAAAATCTCAAAAGAGTTGAATGTAAAAGCCATCTTTTATGAAGATGCCAATGAAGAGAAATATGCCAAATGGCCCATTAAAACAGGGCTGGAACTTTATTGCAGCTTGGGAAAAAACAATACTGTGAATGAGATGTTTTTTGTTGCTTCAGATAATAAACCTGTAATTGTTGAGGGACTTCCTTTTGGTCTTGTTCTGAATAAAAGTACATTACAGGACAGTAAAACGAAGTTCAGGAAGTACAATGCCAAAACACAAAAATTAGCAGCAGACAATGAATTTCCAGATGGATCAAAACTGGTTTTTAAAAAAGGAAAACATTATGCAACATTATTTTTCGACAGCAAAAACCTTTTAAAATCATTAGGACTTACAGAAGAAATGATTGATCCGGCAGCTAATTAACCGATGAGAGGCTTCAAAACAACATAAGATCCGTCATTATCTGGCGGTTTTTTTATTCTTATAATGAAGCCCTAGTTATAAATTTAATTATATTGTTAATCCATAGTTGTTTTTTACCTCAGCCATCACAAAAGTACTGTGAGTGCTGCCTATAGAATCTACAGATCCCAGCTTGTTAAATACAAAATCCTGATAATGTTTCATATCTCTTACCTGAACTTTCAGAAGGAAATCAAAATCTCCGGAAATATTGTAACATTCGGCAACTTCTTCAATTTCTAAAATCTCTTTTACAAAATCATAACCTACAGACCGGTCATGAATTTTGAGCTTGATCTGGCAGAAAACCGTAAAACCGCGGTTCAGTTTTTCAGCATCAAGAATGGCTGCATACCTTTTAACAAAACCTTCCTGTTCAAGCCTTTTTACCCTTTCAAAAACCGGAGAGGTAGAGAGGTTCACTTCTTTCGCAAGTTCCTTAACAGTCAGTTTAGCATTTTTCTGGAGCAGCCTGAGCAGCTGTAAATCCTTATCATCGAGTTGTTCCACAGAATATTATTCTTTTAAATGATTAAAACAGTCAAATGTAAAGAATTATATGCTTCTATTTTTATTTTTAAAAGTTTAATTTGCTTAATTATTTATTATGAATTGTATTTTTATTCGGTATTGCTAATTTTACACAAAATTAAAAACTTTTACTGATAATCTTTGTTAAAGGTAAAAGTACAGTTCTTTGCAGATACTTCATCAAACAGGAAAGGTTTTACTTAAGGTAGATTAATAGGGAATCGTGTGCAAATCACGAGCTGTCGCGCAACTGTAAGTAACATGCCAAAAGTTTCTGTCCTTGCATATCCACTGCCAAAAACGGGAAGGATGACGGAAACTGTTACAAGTCAGGAGACCTGCCTTTACTGAATTGACAATGCTTTCGCGGGCTGAAGCTTTTGGGTCATACAGATGGTATATCAGATATGTATTTTCTCTCAATTGGAAATGCATTGCCTGCTATGTCATTATTTCCTGAAATTTTCTCCGCAAAAACATAACGAAGCATTTTAAGGGACTTTCACAATAAGTTTAACTAAAAAGTTTAAAAAAATGCAAACTCACATCCTTGGCTATCCGCGTATTGGTAGCAAAAGAGAACTCAAAAAAGCCTGCGAGCAGTATTGGTCAGGTAAAATCCTTCTGGAAGAGCTTCTGAACACCGGAAGAACTATCTGTACCCAAAACTGGAATATCCAGAAAGAAGCCGGAATAGACCTTATCCCGTGTAATGATTTTTCATACTATGATCAGGTATTGGATATGAGCCTTGTAGTAGGAGCAATTCCAACACGGTATCATGAAGTAGTGCTTAAAAAAAACAATACTGAGCTTGATCTTTATTTTGCAATGGCAAGAGGATATCAGAAAGACGGACTGGACATCACCGCAATGGAAATGACCAAGTGGTTCGATACCAATTATCACTATATCGTTCCGGAATTTTATAATAACCAACAGTTTAAGCTGAGTTCAGATAAAATTTTCAATGAATTTGCAGGAGCAAAACAAGCGGGAATCAATGCAAAACCGGTGATTATCGGACTGGTTTCTTATCTGTTATTGGGAAAAGAAAAAGAAGAAGGATTTGATAAACTGGATCTGGCGAAAAATCTTCTTCCGGTCTATACGGAGATTTTAACCAAACTTCAGGATCAGGGTGCGGAATGGATTCAGTTTGATGAACCTTTTTTAGCCTTGGATTTAACAGAAAAAGCCAAAGAAACTTACCTTTTTGTGTATGCCGAAATCAGAAAACGATTCCCAAAACTGAAATTTATTGTAGCCACTTATTTCGACGGATTAAAAGATAATGCATCACTTGCCGTTTCACTTCCTGTGAATACATTGCATGTTGATCTGGTGAGAAATCCTGAACAACTGGATGATATTCTGAATAGTATTCCGGAAAATTTATGCCTTTCATTAGGGGTAATTGATGGCCGGAATATCTGGAAAAATGATTATGAAAAGTCGCTGTCTTTCATTACAAAAGCTGTTGAAAAATTAGGATCTGAAAGGATTTTGATCGCTCCATCATGTTCATTGCTTCATTCACCTTGTGATCTGGATTTTGAAACCCATCTTAACCCGGAAATTAAAAGCTGGCTGGCTTTTGCTAAACAAAAAGTAAAAGAAGTCGTAACACTTAAAGAACTTGCTTCCGGAACAGAAAATGAACAGATTCTTAAAGCATTTGAAGAAAATAAAAAAGCAATTGAAAGCAGAAGAACTTCTTCTCTTATTCATAATCACCAGGTAAAGCAAAGAGCAAATGCTGTTTCTGAAAAAGATGCTCAGAGAATAAACCCTTTCAAAATCCGTAAAAAAAAGCAGCAGGAAGTATTGCAGCTTCCTTTATTCCCAACCACTACAATAGGGTCATTCCCGCAAACCACAGAGGTAAGAAGCTGGAGAGCGAAATTCAAAAAAGGGGAACTGACCGCAGAACAGTATGATACTTTACTGAAAGAGGAAACTCAGAGAACAATCGGCTGGCAGGAAGAAATTGGTATCGATGTACTGGTTCACGGAGAATTTGAGCGTAACGACATGGTAGAATACTTCGGAGAACAGTTGGAAGGATTTGTATTCACCAAAAACGGATGGGTACAAAGCTACGGAAGCCGCTGTGTAAAACCTCCGGTGATCTTCGGTGACGTTTCCCGCCCGGCTCCTATGACGGTTTATTGGTCCCAATATGCCCAATCCCAGACTGAAAAATGGGTGAAAGGAATGTTGACAGGCCCGGTTACCATTTTGCAGTGGTCTTTTGTCCGTGATGACCAGCCCCGCTCAGAAACATGTAAGCAGATTGCTTTGGCTATTCGTGACGAGGTGGTAGATCTGGAAAAAGCAGGAATCAGAATTATTCAGATTGATGAGCCTGCCATAAGAGAAGGTCTTCCATTAAGAAAAACCGACTGGCAGTACTATCTGAAATGGGCTGTAGAAGCTTTCAGAATTTCAGCAAGCGGAGTGGAAGATGCTACCCAGATCCATACGCATATGTGCTATTCAGAATTCAATGATATTATTGAAAATATTGCCGATATGGATGCCGACGTGATTACGATAGAATGTTCCCGCTCTCAAATGGAACTGCTGAACGCTTTTGCAGACTTTAAATATCCGAATGAAATTGGTCCGGGAGTATATGACATCCATTCACCAAGAGTACCATCGAAAGAAGAAATGATTGAACTGCTGAGAAAAGCTCAGAATGTAATTCCTGCCAATCAGCTTTGGGTAAATCCGGACTGCGGACTGAAGACAAGACACTGGGACGAAACTGAAAAAGCTTTAATAGCAATGGTTGCCGCCGCTAAAGAAGCTTCAGTAGAATATGCACTTTAGAAAACTCTTAAAATAATTAGATTCAATAATTCAGATTGTGTTATGATTTTCATAGCACGATCTGTTATTTTGAATAATTAAAGTATAGTTAAGAACCATTCTGACTTAAAATTTAAGCGAACTGTCTTCATAATCTTAACATCTTAATAGTTCAAAAAATAAAAGTTGGAACGTGTTCATTTTTAAAAGTTATATTTTACGAATGCCCCGATATTTTCCAGGGTCTTTTTTCCGTTATTAAACTGATCAAAATTGGAAGCAAGTCCGTACATCATTTTATCTTGTTTTACTCCCAGTCTTATAAACTGAAGGCCTCTGGGATATCCGCTGTCATCGAGGTTTCCAATAGCAAGCACGCTGAGATATCCCTTAAGATTTTCTGTCAGATAAGGTGTGTACTCAAAAGATACAGACTGTTCCAGAGAAAACCCTTTCTGATACGTAGTGCCTATAGAGTAGGACACATAATAGGAAGGGCGGATAATTTTGTACTGTAGATGAACACTGAAAAATGCTCTGGGATTTTTCATTCCAAATGCAGCATTGGCACTCAGTCTTTTGGTAAGATTATATGCAAGGGTATTTCTGATGAAGAATATGTTTTCTTTATCCTTGGTATATTCTGTATCAAACAGGGTAAGATTGTTTAATTTCAACCGCTCATTCAGCTGATAATTGACATTGTGCATGTAAGTGTAGGAGCGGTGTCCTAAAACCAGATCCGGAGTATAGGAAAGTTTCTGTGCATTCAGATTCAGGAATGCTGATGCAAGGGCTGTTATGGCGATGAATTTTGCCTTCATATTTCACTCATTAAAATTCTGTGAGCAAAATTATTCAGGCCGGAACGGAATAAACTTAAGAAATCTTAAGAAACGTCAGACAAGTGTTTTTTTCTCAGATAGCTCAGATATTCTACAGTTATTCCAAGGTAGGAAGCGATCATATATTGAGGGAAACGCTGTTCTATATTGCGGTAGGTTGTGACGAATGTTCGGTATTTGGTGTAAGCATCAACACGGGAATGTTCAAAGGTTCTTTCCTGCAAAGTAACATAGGCCGACTGCATTTTCAGACGCCAGAATTCTGAGACAGCAGGAACTTCTTTGTATAATAATTCCAGATTATTTTTACTGATCTGTATGATGATGCTATCCTCATTAGCCTGAATAAACATTCTTGAAGGCAGCCCGCTCAGATAGCTGTAAAGATCATTTACCCACCAGTTTTCAATCCCCAGCTGAGTGGTATTTTCTTTTCCCTTTTCATCAATATGATAAGCAGACAGGCTTCCCTTTGCAATGAATCTCATATGCCTTGAAACCTGCCCTTCACGAAGCAGAAAATCTTTCTTTTTAAGCTGTATGATTTCCAATTTGGAAGTAATACAGTCAATATCTTTATCTTCTAAGGTAACTATTTCTTTAAAATGTTCTATCAGCTGTAAAAGGATTGGATCTGTATTTATCATTAGATTTTGTACGTATAGCGGCAGGTACAAATTTACGTAAATATTAAATTAAGGGATTGTATATAAGAAGACCACAATTTACAATATAAATTGTGGTCTTCAACAACTAAGGACTATTTAACTACAATTCTGTTTTCAAATAACCATAATGCAAAGCTGTTTCTTTTCCGAATAAACTTGAGAAAATATTCTGAAACTCATGAATATATTTACATTTTATAGCATTTCCATATATTTTAAGTCCTTCCATTATTTTTCTGGAACTCAAGTCTATATCATATTTTATAAAAGCTTCCGGTCTTTCATACCGTATACTCTGATCTGAACTGTCTGTCCTTGAAAATCCTAGCTTTTCAAGCCATTCTTCCGTTATTTTAATCGGTTTAATTGCTGCTGCCGGGACTGAAATACTTTGAATATCATTTTCAATTTTAACAAAATAAGCCTGTTCGACATTTTGAAAGATCTCAGTAATGGTATAAATCTGATTTTTATACTCAACTAAGTTCTTGATTTTTAGATCTGCTACGTTCATAATATTTTGATTTTAAATGGTGATATGGTCTCCGGTAAAATAGCAAATAGCATGCCCGGCATTGTATTGTTATGCCGTGTTTTGGAAAAGTTAGGTTAAATTTTTGATATAAAAATTTAATAATACGTTAAAATAGTACGTTTATTAGCGAATTATCACATGAATATGAAATATAGAATGTGGTATGTATGTGGTACTAATTTTTTATTCCTGCTTTTGGAGCTGTATTAAAAGTGGTCAGAAGAAGGGCGGCTATAACAGATATCATAAGAACTGCTATGAAAACGTTCCAGGAATAGGCATGAAGCAGATAACCGGTACCACTTCCCAGGATGCTTGAGCCAAAATAATAAAACAGCCAGTAAATAGATGTGGCTGAGGATTTTCCACGTTTGGCATACAAAGCTGTCATCTGGCTGGCCATCGTGTGTGCAGCGAAAAATGAAAGGGTAAAAAGCCCAAGTCCGAAAATAAGGATATAAATATTTTCAGATAATAGTAGAGTGGTTCCGGTAAGCATGGACAGAATAGAAGCCCTCAGAATGCTATTCATAGGAAATTTTCTTGAAAGACGGCCTACAATCATCGTTCCGAAAACTCCAAAAATATACATCAGAAAGATAAAAGCAATAATAAAGTGGCTTAATGAAAAAGGGCTTGCTTCCAGTCTGAATGTAAGGTAATTATAAGCGCTTACAAAAACTCCCATCAGTAATGCTGCGGTACAATATAAGCGAAGCATATAAGGATTGGTAAGGAAAAACTTCATCTGTTTTACCTTAAGATGATAATCCGTTTTCTGTGGATTGAAAAATTTTGACTCCGGAAACAGTTTCCAGAATACAAGACCGAGAATGAAACTTTCTATCCCAATCAGAAGAACGGCATTCCGCCAGCCGAATTCCCCTGCAAACAAGGTAGCCATTATCCTTCCGCTCATTCCTCCAATTGTATTGCCACTGAGATACATGCTGATGGCGGCAGGTACTACCAACGCATCCACTTCTTCTGTAAGATAAGCGAGAGCAACTGCAGAAACCCCGGAAACAACGAAGCCTTTCAGTACTCCGACAGCAATAAGGAGGCTTAAGTCTGGAATCCAGGTAGAAATAATAGTTAAACTTGCAGATGAAATCAACGAGAAAACCATGAGATTTTTTCTGGAATAACTGTCGGCTTTAAAAGCAAAAAACAGTAATCCCAATGCCATACCTATTGTGGATGATGATACCAGCAGGGAAGTATCACCTACAGATACCCCAAACTGTTCTGCAGCCATAGGCAGTATCGGCTGGAAAAGATAAAGCTGTGCAAAAACCGAGAGTCCTGAAAAGAAAATACAAAGTTTTATAGATTGGAAACGTGAGCTTCCCTTAAGAGCTTTTTCAGATGAATTCATGATTTTTTGCAATTAAAATGCAGTGGTTTGAAAGAAAATTAAGTTCTGTAAATTTCCTGATTATTTTCGGAATTTAAAAATCATTATCGCAATGATATTGATTGGTGAAATAAATCATTAAAGCTGCAAACTGCTGATGTATTCTGAAGGAGTAATATTTTCCATCTGCTTGAATACCCGGTTGAAGGTAGACTGATTGGAGAATCCTGCATCAGTATAAATATACATGAGGGTTACTTTTTCAAGATCATTTTCCTTGAGAAGTCTTTTTACACATTCAATCCTGTGCATATTCAGATAATTATTGAAGTTGGGATATCCTTTAGCACGAATTGATTTTGAGATATAACTACTGTTGATTTCTATTTCCGCGGAAAGCTTGGAAATATTAAAATTAACGTCTTTATAAAGCTGTTTTTCTCTCATCACAGATTCAATTTTTTCAAACAGTTCATCTGCAAAAGGAACTTTCTCTGCCACAGAGACCGGTTGAATTACAGCACTTGCATTCTTTTCTTCAATTTCATGGTACATTTCAACTCGTTTTATTTTATCCTTAAAATAGAGCAGGAGTGATATGACAGCTACATTGGAAATCATAAGGATGGTGTCGGTAATTCTCACATCTTCAGGCCGATGTATCGGAAATTTAAAGCTGAAGGTTTTGGAAATAAGATATCCTATAATAATATTCAGCAAAACAAATATGCTGTAAATAAATATATACTTTCTTGAAAAAAAGACATAGGCTGCCAGAGGAATGGGAATAAGCCATACAAAACTCGCTATAGAATTGTTCCAGAAAGCCAGCATGATGTAAAAATTATAAAGTGTTGCAATAATAATGTAGGAATGCACCATTGCATTAACCGAATAGGTTTTACGAACAATCAGATAAGTATAAACCATTAAAAAAAGTCCTCCGAAAAGATACCAGGCCATTATTTTATCGGGAATAATAAAAGTAAATATTAAACCAAATAGGGCAAGAATAACAGACATCAGAATATTATAATAATACACCAGTTGTCTTTTGTACTGTTCAATTTTTATTTCTTTTTCGATGCTCATTTGCGGTAATAAATAATTTTAAATCATTTCAATACGTTTCTATAACAGTCAAATATTAAAAAATGACTAGGTTAAAATATTGATTGTTAGTTATTTGTGTTTTCATGAGCCGTTTCCGGTTTTTCATTGATTATTAATGAATTTGATTTGTCAACGTGGATAACTTTGCACCAGCTAGCTCAACAAAGGCTGATTGATGATAGGTTAATTGGTCCTGCATGATTTATTCAATTCTTAAATAAATCAAATAATTTTTAAACAAATATACTAAAATGAAAAAAATAAAATTACCTTTTGCCAGCATAATGATGTGTTTTTCAGTAGCTACATTTTCCCAGGTAGGGATTAATACAGATTCTCCTAAAGTAACGTTACATGTAGAAGGAAAACCAGATGTGGCTACTGCGGCAGACGGAGTGATGGCTCCAAGAATGACAGGAGATCAGTTAAGAGCGAAAGATGATGTCTATTTAGCAGCTCAGACCGGAGCTTTGGTCTACGTAACGCAGGCCGTAACCGCTCCTTCTGTAAAAACAGCAAAAGTAGATAAAGCCGGTTATTATATGTTCAACGGGACCACCTGGAAATTTGCTTTCGGAGGAAAAGATGATGATATTACCATTGGAGACCTGATCTACTATCATGGAAGTATTCCTGCAGGTACTTCCGGAGCTGGCACATTAGCCAGTACCTATCTTACAGACCTTCCTGTTTTGGGAGGTTTCCTGAGACTTGATGCCCAATTTAACAGCAGTTCAGCAGGAACAGGAGCGGCTACCACTTTTAATCCCAGACTTTATAATGTAGGAACTTCAGATGTGAAAATCTGGGTTTCGGAAATGTCTACCCATACCGGTGATTCTGACAACGGAAATATTAAATTATCACCGGGAGCTTACAGACAGTTTGATGATGGAGTTTATCTTACTCAGACTCACAATGAGACCGTAACATTTGATATTACAATACAAGAGCCGGAACCAAGATGGTACAGAGTGTATTATGCATTTCGTGTAGATAATAAATCTGTAACGGGAAGCAGTGATGCTACGACCACAGATTCCAATACTTCTGATAACACAAGAGAGCTGTTTCTCTCTGTACAGAGGCTGTACTAATAGGTTGTCCGAAGATTCTAAAAATACAGTGATTATATAAAACTATACAAAATCAATGGGTTAGCTGTTTAAAAATCTAATGAGATTTGTGTTTTTTCTGGGGCTGGAATAATAAGAAATTCAGCCCCATTTTCTTAATGCATCATTTCATAGACTTTAATCAGCTCTGCAATATTTCCGACATTAAGCTTTTGAAAAATTCTTTTTTTATAAGTGCTTACCGTAGACATCTGAATATTAAGCCTGTTGGCAATTTCCAGATTACCGTTGCCGTCCGCCAGAAGTTTGAAAATTTCGTATTCCCTGGATGATAACTTTTCTACGGGATTATCTCTTTTGTTTTGAATAATAAGGCCAATCAGTTCTGCAGGGTAAAAATATCCCTTCTCAATTACTGTTTTCACGGCGTTCTTAATTTCTTCTTCACTACTTTGTTTATTCAGATAGCCTTCAGCGCCTTCTCTGATATATTGAATCGCAACATCTTTGTCATATCCTGAGAATATGAGAATTTTAAGGTCATTCTGTATATCTTTAAGCTCCGGAACCATTTTCTTATACTGAGTTCCCGGCATATCAATATCTAAAATAATAAGGTCATACCGTTGATCTTCCAGCTTCTTTTTCACCTGTTCATAATTTTCCGCAAAATCTATATTCAGTAACGGATAAGCTGTTTCAAGAACCAAAGAGGTTCCCGCCCTTACCACATAATGATCATCAGCGATTAGAATTCTTTCATTCATAAATATTAGTTTTTATTGAGTGTTATTTCCACAACTGTTCCTTTAGGCTGGTTTTGTCTGAAGTTCATTTCAGCATTGATCTTTTTTACCAGATGGATAACCATATGCAGACCCAATCCTTTTCCTTTAAAACTAGGTGTTTCCAATGTAGGATTTCTGAACAGGTTCATATAAACAGAAATCTGTTCTTCGGACATCCCTGTTCCTGTATCAGTAATTATTATGGTGGTTTTTTGTAGATTTTCTGTAACCGTAAGGGTTATATTTCCTTCAAAGGTATTTTTCACAGCATTATCAAGAATGTTATGAATAATGGCTGTTAAAATACTTTCATTTACTTTAGAATATACGATTCCTTCAGTAAGATTGGTAATTATAGTCCCTTTTTCTTTTGCAATTTCACAGAATAATTTATTCTTGATTTCCAGAATTCTGTTGATTGGATATTCCTTTTCTTCAAAAATATTTTCAGCTTTATAAAGTTCAGTATATTCTTTTAAATTCAGGGTAAACTGATACAGCTGTTCGGAAGATTTATAAATACTGTCAAAGTATTTTTTCTGAAGCTCCACATCATCAGATTCATGAAGTTTCTGAGAAAGCATGGCAATAAATCTGATTGGAGTGGTGATATCATGGCTGATGGTTTCCACCAGTTTTTTCTGATATTCGGTTTCTTTTTGCAGGTTGTTTTTAACAACCTCCAGGTGAAGAGAGGTTTCTCTCAGTTCAGAATTTTTATTATGAACAATCTGTTTTAAAGCTTTATTTTTTATTCTTAGAAAGTTGGTGGTTAACTGAACGATAATGATAATCAAAATAAGAATAACAATGGAAGCAGAGACTCTGAATAACAAGGTCTGATAAAAAAGTGGCTGAATTTTGAAGCGTACTGTCTTTTCTTCATATCTTCCATCTGCAGAAATCAATACCCTTACACTCAGAGTATAATCACCGGGAGAAAGGTTGCTGATGGTGTATTTTAATTCTTTTCCTGTTGCAATCTTTTCCCATTCAGTATTTTCTTTTCCTGATATCTTTGCTTCAATATAAAGATTTTCAGGATTGGAAAAATAAGGAATATCAATAAAGATATCTGCCGTTTTGTAATTATTTTTCAAATTAAGAATCTGGTGAAAATACCGAGGCTCAGAATTTCCTATTTTTACCCGTTCAATGTAAATCTTGTTTCTTCCCGGATAATAAGTCTGAATACTTTCCGGATTAAAAAACACAAAACCGTCCATTGAAGGAAATACAAAATCCCCATTCTCAAGAGCATAGGCATTGGGTTCTGAACTTCCATTAAACTCATTGGTCAGAAAGCCGTCTTTTTTAGTAAAGCGATAATAAAAAACCGGAGTTTTTTTGTTTTCTGCATACTGTAGCAATTGTTTTTTAGAGACCTTAAACATCCCATTATTTGAAGAAATCCAATAATATCCCTTTTGGTCTTCAAGAATATAATGAGCTGACTGGAGATAATCATTAACGTCGTTCGGCATCTTGATAAGTTGGTGATTCCTGAAAAGATAAAATCCTTCTTTATTGGTAGTAATCCATATCAGATTATCCTTTGTTCTGATAATACTTTTGACATTGACGTTTTTAATTAAAGGAGTTATAGTATTGCTTCCCAATGTTATGGAATAAAGTCCATCACTGTTTCCTGTCAGAATTTCATTCTCATTGTATTGATAAAAAGTATTGATAAAACTTTTAAAAGTATAGGTGAAATCCGGTTGGCTAAATATATCTTTTCTGTAAAGATGAAGCTTCGTTCCTGTAAGATCTGTAAAGGTTGTTCCATAAAGGGTTCCGCTTTTCATAAACGTTTCGAGTCCTTTTTTTACAAAAGACGAATCCTTTTTTTTATATCCAGAATTTTTATAAAACCTGATAATACGGTTTCGTTTTCTGATCAGAATGTTTCCGGAATTATCATACATCATCAGATAGTTGTCATTGTTTCCGAAAAGATGGTTGTTTACAATCCCATTTCTTCCGAATTCTGTACCATCCTCAGCAATAATTGTATTTTGACTGAAAGGGAGAGATGCAAAATATACATTACTGGAGAAATCAGCTTTTTTCCTTGAAACATAGAAATTGGAAAGCTGAAGTACGTTCAGTCCGTTATTGAGAGTTCCCAGATACAATTTGTTGAAACTCTCATCATAATACATAGAGCAATAAGAGTGATTACCGATTTCTTCAAAATTGACAAGAAATTTCAAACGGAGATCCTTTTCATTTCCTTCCAAAAGGTAAATATTATCATGGTTGATAATAAATGTCTGATTGGTAATCTGTTGCCAAAAGATTTTAGTGTCTGGGTGATTAAAAAGGGTAGGTTGATCAGAAACAGAAAGATGTCCCTTGTAGATGGAGTAGGTTTTTCTTTTTTTCAGATCATTGATGAACAGGTGATTATTCAGTACAAAAATGTAATTCAGATCTTCATTGGTAAAAGGAAGGATAATTTTTATTTCCTTTTTTCCTTCCTTATAGATGATGGCATTCTTTTCTGTGAAATGATAAACAGAATTTTTAAGCTGAATAAAATATTGGATGTCATTATAGAAATCCGAGGTAATGATATTATTGGCAATGCGGTGCAGAATATCATTGCCGTTGCAGTAGGTCATTTTATCACCGGCAGTAAGATCTGCCAGTTTGGGAAACCTGTTTTTAATAATAATTTTATTTTTCTGGAAATTATTAAGAACTGTTATGCTGTCAAGACACGGATCTCCTATAAATTCACCAAAATGTAGATTATTTACCTTGAAGTTATTAAAGGTAATGAATGAACTTCCGTCATATCGTACGAGTCCGTTTTCAGTAGAAATCCAAATGAAGCCATATTTGTCTTTTACAATGGCCTTTGCACTGCTTTGCGGCAGTCCGTTGTCTATGTTGTACCACATAGAGGTGTAGTGCTGCCCGGAAATATTTAGATAAATACAAGCAAAAATAAATACCCAAACTCTCATATATGTGCAAAACTGATCTATATCTGCTGCTAATGCAGGAGACGGTTAATAATAGTATTTGTACAAGTCAATGTTTTTTTAAAGGGTAGGAACGATTGAGAATAAATTTTTATCATTGAAGTTTTCTGGTCTTTTGTGTTTTATATTTTTTGATCGTGTAAAAATAGTGAAATTATGGAGATAAATTAGTATTGCGTGTCCTGTTTTCTGTAAGTTTTATCATGTATTGCAGACAATAAGAGATTCAAAATTTTTCTCAATCTTGTCGTATTTCAATAATATGTGATAAATTTATGCCATATTCATTGTAAATTTTCGTCTAAAGATCTTGGTATTGTACTGGATTTGTGGTTTGTTTTAGAATTTTATAAACTAAAGTTATTGTTGTGCTTGAATAATTTTATTAATTTTTGATTAATAGTTGAAGTTTTGTTTAAATGATTTTGTAGTAAAAATTCGACAAAAAAAAGACGGTTTATTCTACATGATAGCTTTGTCAGGGCTTATGGATATTCATATTTTTGCAAAAATATTCTCGCAACAAGTAAGAAGCTTTATTGTCAAAATAATGATTCTAAGAACACAAACGGTTTTTATCTCAAAAACAAAAGAGACTGTACAAGAGTAAACAGTCTCTTTTTTGTTATTAAACACTCAGAATATCTTTTTTAATCAAAAAAAACCTCCCGGAAATGATGGGAGGTGAATAAAATTAACTGTATATTGAAGTGTAATTCAATCGTTATTAATGGGTTTCAAGCCACTTTAGTCTCCGCTGATCCGGTAAGTGTTTTACTTTAAAGTTTTCAAAAACAGCATTGAATCCCTCTCCGTCAGGACAGGCTGCCATTAAGCCAACCATTACAGGCGTGTTGTCCTGAAGAGGAGCATTTCGCATCATAATATAATTTTTATCATCAAAAGAATAAAATATCTCCACAGCATCCAGTCTTCTCACTGCTTTTATCCAGATGGCAGGAGGTGTTTTTTCTAATGTAATGACACTCCAGTCGCTTTTATGGTGAGTTACCACGGTGCTGAGATTGTATTTGCCATCAACAAATTCTACTCCGGCTTTGATATAATGTTCCTGATCTGTTCTCAGCATAAGACCCATCTGATCAAACCTTGCTTTATAACTGCCGGTTATTTTTACTTTTGCCTCAAATTCTCCACCATATGTAGTGTAATAGAAAGGAGCGTCATCTACCGTGAATCCATAATGTGAAACCCTCCAGTAATCACTCTGTGGGGTTACAAACATAGAGAGGCTGTTGTTTTTGATTTCCCATTTTGCGGGTTCATTAAACCAGGTCATTTTCTCAAGACTCTGGGCAGAAAACTTTTGAATAAGGAATAAGGCACAAAAGCCTAAAATCAATTTCTTCATGTTCTTTGGGATGTGTTCTAAGGGTAAATTATTATTTTAGCAAAAGTATTGTTAAACTTTATTTGCGTCAATACTGATAAATAACCATTATGGAAATCCGTGAACAGCTCAGTGATAAATTACTGGATAACACTTCGAAAAAATGCCAGCTTGATATAGAGATCTATCAACAGAGAGCGTTAGCATATGCTCAGATGGAAGGTGCCATAGCTGTGCTGAGCGATATGCAGAAGAATAAGAGTTTTATTTATAAGTCTGCAGCGGCAGATGAACTTGGGTTAAAGATGGATGAAAATCCGGTAGAAATAGACTCTATCTGGGAAGAAGAGCTGCTGAGAAAGATACATCCTGATGACCGTTTGAAAAAATACATTCATGAGCTTCGTTTTTTCAAATTACTGGATACAATGGAAACGCAGGAACGTACGGAATTTAGTGTCGTTTCAAAAATCAGAATGAAAGATAAAAATGATGCATACAGATGGGTAAAACATCGTATGTTTTATATTTATTCACCTGATAACGGACGATTGAGGTTTGCTCTCTGTCTTTATCATATGGCTCTTACTTCATCTAATGTTCCTGATTTCATGATTGTTAATATAATAAAAGGGAAAGTGGTGGTGAAAGATAAACTTGACTATAAGAATATTTTAAGCCCAAGAGAACTGGAAGTTTTAAAATTTATAGGAGAGGGATATGCCAGTAAAGAAATTGCAGGTCTTCTTTCTATAAGCATCAATACGGTAAACAGACACCGTCAGAATATACTGGAAAAGTTGAAAGTAAAAAATTCTACCCAGGCTTTTAAAGACAGTTTTTCTTAAATATTCAGCTTGAAACATCCGAAAAGTTCACCATGTTATTTTGTATCTTATATTTAATTTTATATCTTGAATACACATTAGCAAGAACCATACATGATGAAAAGAAGTGAAGAAATTACCCATCAGTATTTTACCTTTTTAGACCAACATATCCATGAGGTTATTTCAGGAACAGCTCCTGAATTTCTGGAACTGAATGAAATTGCCGGAAAACTTGCCGTCTCTCACAAACATCTTACCGATACCATTAAAAAAGAAACCGGACAGCATCCCTGTTTTTTTTATGATGAAAAAATTATCGGGGAAGCCAAACATATGCTTATTGTTACGGATAAATCTGTAGCAGAAATTGCCCGTATTTTTACTTACGATCCTTCCAATTTTTCAAAATTTTTCAAAAAAATGACCGGTTTTACTCCTGGAAAATTCAGAGATTCCCACACTGTCTGAACTGACTGTTTTTATTCTTTAAAATTCCTGCCACAGGAGTTTCGATGCCCTTTTCGTCTCTGGGTAGGGTTTTAATCATTCTGAATTCCTGCTGTAAAAGGCGATTTAGTGAATTATAATGTTAAAATTACCGGAAAATAATCTTTTATAAATGAGGTGGTTGTAAAAAATAATTGACTTTTTTTATTATTTATTTATTAATATTTCTTTATTGTTTACTTTTTTTATTAAATTTAGGTAAGAAAAAACTAATTAATTCAAAAAAGATAAATGTTAAAAAGAAACATGTATATACAATTGAGTTTGGTTTCCAGAGTATAAGAATAAATTATTGTGTCTTTAATAATATTTAATCTTAATAAAGGAGCTTAACCCCTCTAAATAGTTATATATTTGTTTTTTAAAACCACAACAAACAAGATTAAGGATGAGCATCAATTTCACAACAGCAACTATCAAAGACTTTGAGAATATACCAGACAATAATATGGCTCAAAGGGCTGAAATTTTTTATGAATATTTAGACTATGTAAAGTCTAATGGACACATGAATTACCGACTGAAGAATACTTCAGGAACCAATGCAATACTGAATGTAAATATTGCAAACCATAACAGAGAATTTGTTAGTTTTGTATCAAGTGATTATTTGGGATTTACACAGCACCCGAAAGTAAAACAAGCTGCCATTGAGGGAATAGAAAAATATGGTACCGGTACCGGAGCAACTCCTCTTATCGGCGGGTATTTTGATTACCACAATGCGTTAGAAAAGAAAATTTCAGGTTTCTTTAAAAGAACAGAAGATGAAGCCGTAGTATTTACAACAGGTTATACTGCTAATAGTGCGAGTTTACAATGTTTAATGCAGAAGGAAGATCTGGCTATTTTAGATATGGCAGTACATGCCAGCGTGCACGAAGGATGTGCTTTTACTAATAAAAAAACATTTCCGCACAATAATTTGGAATCTTTGGAACACATTTTGAAGGTATCTGAAAATCTGTACCGTACGAAACTCGTTATTGTGGATGGAGTGTATTCCCAGGATGGTGATACCTCCCGTATTAATGAGATCTATGACCTTGTGAAAAAGTATAATGCCTTTCTTATGGTAGACGACGTACATGGGGTCGGCATCCTTGGAGAAACCGGAAGAGGTACTTTGGAACAGGCTGGGTTATTGGATAAAGTAGACATCATCACAGGTACATTCAGCAAAACATTTGGAAACCTTGGAGGATATGTTATTGCAGATAAAAAA
The DNA here is from genome assembly GCF_057809135.1 of Chryseobacterium sp. FG46. Lineage (NCBI taxonomy): Bacteria > Pseudomonadati > Bacteroidota > Flavobacteriia > Flavobacteriales > Weeksellaceae > Chryseobacterium > Chryseobacterium sp. FG46. The sequence continues at coordinate 348,387 of NZ_JBMDJJ010000001.1, forward strand.
ATAGCTGCATTCATCAGATTCCATTCACGCCAGCAGATCTTCTCAGCTACAGCTCCACCATCATCCGCAGGAATTGTTAAGGCCATTGATTTAATTGACGAAGAACCTATCTGGAGAGAAAAACTCTGGGATAACATCAATTATTTCAAAAAAGGACTTGACGATTTAGGATTAGATACCGGTGTTACCTGCTCTGCCATTATCCCCGTAAAAATTGGAGATCCCTATGTAACAGGAGAAGCCGGAAAACTACTAATAGAAAAAGGAATCTACACCAATCCGATTCTTTATCCGGCTGTACCAAGAAAAGATGCGCGTATCAGGATGAGCGTAACGGCAAGACACGAAAAAGAACATCTCAACAAAACGCTTAATGCGTTTGATGATATTAATAAAAAATTGCATATTGCGAAAAAATAATAATTATGCCTAGAAAAGTAGTGCAGGGTCCCATTAGGGACAAAGAAAAAACAAAACAGAAACTGCTTGCTGCAGTTGGTAAAATTTTAAGAGTAAAAGGGTATTCCGGATTAAAAGTAAGCAAAATAGCTGCCGTTGCCGGATTTGATAAAAAATTGATCTATGAGTACTTTGGAAGTACTGATAAGCTGATCGATGAGTATATCAAATCACAGGATTACTGGAGCCAGGTCAACCAGGATGTTGATATGGATTTCTCTGATGGCGGGCATGAACTTACCAAAATGGTGGTACTTAATCAGTTCGAAAACCTGAAGAAAAATAAAGAACTTCAGAAAATTATCCTTTGGGAGCTTTCAGAAAGTAAGCCTATTCTTAAGAAACTGGTTGAGCAGCGTGAAGAAGTAGGAGAAGTCTTATTTGGAAACATCTCAGATCCTTATTTCGGAGAAGGGGTAGCAACAAGGCATAGGGCAATTATGGCTTTAATCGTTTCTGGTGCTTACTATCTTAATCTTTATACAGGATACAACGCCAATAAGTTCTGCGGTATTGATCTGAAGACCGAAGAAGGAAGAAAAGAGATAGAAGGCGCTATTGTTGAGTTGATCGACTTTGCATACAGCAAAAAAAAGTAGAAATTGAAAGTTTTCCGATTTGAGCAAAAATACGTTTTTGTTGATATTTGAAAACTTTTAATTTTCAAATTAAAACTATATTTCTTACTTTTGGACAATGGAAAATTTTATAGTATCTGCAAGAAAATATCGTCCTCAGGAGTTTGATACGGTTGTAGGGCAATCCCATATTACGGATACTTTAGAACATGCAATTGAAGAAAGCCAATTAGCTCAGGCATTGCTTTTTTGCGGTCCTCGTGGTGTGGGTAAAACTACTTGCGCCAGAATTCTGGCAAGAAAGATCAATGAGAAAGATGGCTCGGTTTCAGAAGATGGCTTTGCTTATAATATCTATGAGCTGGATGCTGCATCCAATAACTCTGTAGATGATATCAGAGAACTTATAGATCAGGTACGTTTTGCACCTCAGGTGGGTAAATACAAAGTATATATCATAGATGAGGTTCATATGCTGTCTTCTGCCGCTTTCAATGCTTTCCTTAAAACGCTGGAAGAGCCGCCTGCTCATGCTATTTTTATTTTGGCTACCACGGAGAAACATAAAATTATACCAACAATTTTATCCCGCTGTCAGATCTATGACTTCAAAAGAATCGTCATTGAAGACATTCAGAATCATCTGAGAAACATAGCCCAAAAAGAAAATATCCGGTATGAAGATGATGCATTGTATCTGATTGCTCAGAAAGCTGACGGCGCATTAAGAGATGCACTCTCCATCTTCGACAGACTTTCTACTTTCTCCCAGAAAAATATTACACTGGCCAAAGCCGCCGAGGTATTGAATATTCTGGATTATGATCAATATCTCAACATCGTGGATCTCGCCAGGGAAAATAAAATTCCTGAAGTGCTTTTCGCGTTTAATGAGATTGTAAAAAAAGGTTTTGATCCCCATATCTTTATTGCCGGATTAGGAAATCATTTCAGAGATCTGATGATGGCACAGAATGCTTCCACAATGGAACTCATAGAAGTAGGAGAGAAAACCAAGGCCAGGTTTGTAGAGCAGGGACAGAAATGGGCCGCCCAGCAGCTTATTGATGGTATTGAAATCTGCAATCATGCAGATATTAATTATAAAAATTCCAAAAACCCTAGACTTACGGTTGAAATTGCATTAATGCAGCTGGCTTCACTGACAGCTAATTTAGGCGATACTAAAAAAAAAAATTCCTGATACTGGCTCCGTTTCTCAGTGAGAAACAGGAGGTGAAGATGCCGGAAAAAACTCCGGAGAAGAAAGACGTTAAAGAAGAACAACAATCTGTAGCTTCTCAGGAAGTTCAGGCAGTTTCAGTAACAAAAACAACCAAACCATTATCAAGACAAGGAATTTCTTCTGGTTTTAGCATCAACTCTTTCCTGAATAAGGAGGATAAAGTTGAAACAACAGAGAATGTTGTGGTGAAAACTGAAAACCTTCCCCAAAACCATTTTACAGATACAGATCTGCAGATGGAATGGAAAATTATGCTTAAACAGCTTCAGGTAAAAAATAACTTTGTATTTAATGCGGTAAAAACCTTCAAGCTGGAAAAAGCGGGAGAGCATAAAATCAAAGTTTTATTCCCTTCAGATTCTGCAAAAGTAGAATTTGATAAAATAAGTGGAGAATTTTTTAATCATTTTAAAAGAAAAATTCAGAACCATATTATTGATGTAGAATACGTCAGAGACGTTGAAAATCTGAAGATTGAGGTGGTGACGAAGAGAAAAATGTTTGAAAAATTTATAGAAAAAAATCCACTTTTAAAAGATCTTGATGATTTAATGAAGTTTGATTTGACATAATTTTTATATATTTGTCAAATATTTCTGTCAGAAATAAGTTTTTGACAAAAACAAATTACAACCAGAAAAGCTAAAACAAGACATTTCCAGAATAGAATGGAAAAATTGATTAACACATATCAGTCTTTTTTTGCACCCGCTAATTACTTTTTTAGCGGTTATTTTAGTTTTTCTGCTTCTTATTATAGAAATTTCAGAACGTATTACCGATTTTATTGGTACTGTTAACTGAATTTCTTTCCAAAAAATACAGGAGAAGTAGAGCCCTATTATTTTCCTGATTCCTTTAAACAGTTTTGAACGGCATTTTTTGAAAAGAATTATAAATTAAATTTTATAATCCAAAGGGCTATTGCTGTCAATGAATAAATAATATAAAAAAAACAACAAAAATTTAGAATAATGAATTTAAATGATTTAAAAAATGAGTGGATCGATGGGCTTACACAGCCTCTAATGATTGCAGGACCATGTAGTGCGGAAAGTGAAGCTCAAATGCTTGAAACGGCCAGGAGAATTAAGGAATCCAATGCTAATGTATCGGTTTTCCGTGCAGGAATCTGGAAGCCCCGTACCAAACCAAACGGTTTTGAAGGAGTAGGAGTGATTGGTTTAAACTGGCTGAAAAAAGTAAAAGAAGAGTATGGTTTTAAAACAGCAACTGAAGTAGCCAACGCACACCATGTGTTTGCAGCTCTGGAAGCAGATGTAGATGTTCTTTGGATTGGAGCACGTTCTACAGTGAACCCTTTTACAGTACAGGAAATAGCAATGGCTTTAAGAGGAACAGATAAGCCTGTGTTTGTGAAAAACCCTGTGAATCCGGATCTTGCATTATGGATCGGAGCTTTGGAAAGACTTTTAGGACAGGATATAAAAAACCTGGGTGTAATCCACAGAGGATTTTCAACATACCAGAAAACAAAATACAGAAATAACCCGAACTGGCAGATTGCCCTTGATTTCAAGAGCCAGTTTCCCAATATTCCAATGTTAATCGACCCTTCTCACATCTGCGGAAATAGAACAGGTCTTGCGGATATCACTCAGGAAGCACTTAACGTAGGATACCAGGGAGCAATCATTGAATCACACTGTAATCCTGATGAAGCGTGGAGCGATGCTTCACAGCAGATTACTCCTGAAGTTCTTGCAGAGCTTATCGGAAATCTGAAAGTGAGAAGCTCTAATCTTGCAGGTTTTGAAGGAGAGATGGGAAGACACAGAACTTTGATCTCTGATCTTGATTTCCAGTTAATTGAACTTCTTTCTCAAAGAATGAAAATTTCTGAAAAGATCGGTAAGCTTAAAAAAGAAAATGACATTGCGATCTTCCAGCCTGAACGTTGGAAAGTAATCACAGAATATGCTACTCAAAAAGCAAAAGAAACAGGAATGTCTCAGGAATTCATTGAAAAAGTATTCAAAGCTATTCACGAAGAGTCTATTGAAGTTCAGAATAATATTATGATCGACAAAAGATAAATTGCAGCGCGTTTTAAAGATTGGGATTTTGATTTAATTCCTGAAAATTAAAACCAAAATTTTAGAAAAAATACAAATTAGGGCTTATGCATTGGTATTTAGGGCAATTGAAACATGTGTTTTTAAACCTATTTCCTGAATGCTAAGCCCTAATTGCGTATATTTGCACCAGCATTATCTATGAAAGGAAAAATCATTAAATCTACAGGCAGTTGGTACCAGGTTTTGGAATTGGAAACAAATAAAATTTTCGAGGCCAGAATCAGGGGGAAATTCAAATTAATAAAAACAAGGCTTACCAATCCACTTGCTGTAGGAGATTTTGTTGAGTTTCAACTGGAACAGGATGATATCGCATGGATCACAAAAATTGAACCGCGCTCCAATTATCTGATCAGAAAATCAGTAAACCTTTCAAAAGAAGCCCATATTATTGCGTCCAATATTGATTTGGCTTGCTTTATCTTTACCCTGAAACATCCTGAAACGTCATTAGGATTTCTGGACAGGTTTCTGGCATGCTGTGAAGCCTATAACATTACACCGCTGATTCTTTTCAATAAGATTGATGTATTGCATGAAGAGGAGATTGAAATGGTAAAAGATATTGAATTCTTATATCAGGAAATAGGATATGATACCCTGGAAATTTCATCCTATTCAAAATTGAATCTGGATCAGCTTCAGGAAATTCTTAAAGACAAAACGTCAGTATTCTTTGGTCACTCAGGTTGCGGGAAATCTACTTTAGTGAATGCTCTGCAGCCAGGACTGAATTTAAAAACATCTGAAATTTCAGACACTCACTTGAAAGGAAAGCACACAACAACTTTTGCACAGATGCACTTTTGGCATTTTGGCGGAAACGTTATCGATACTCCCGGCGTTCGTGAATTTGCAATGATTGATATTGAAAAAGAAGAAGTACAGCATTACTTTCCCGAGATTTTCAAGAAGAGAGAAGAGTGCAAGTTTCACAACTGTCTTCACATCAATGAACCGAAATGTGCCGTTATCGATGCTCTTGAGACAGGAGAGATTCAGCATTCGCGCTACGCTACTTACATTAAACTGATGGATGAGGCAGAAGAAGCTTCTCAAAAATAATCAATAAAATCTTTTATTTTAACCGTTACAGATTGATTAGATAAATGACGAACTTCCTGTGGCTGTAGAATATAAATGATTTTGATGTATTCGTTAGAAATAAAATATACAGAGACTCTCATTGTATGGTCTCTTTTTTTGTTTTAAAAATTATTTTACTGAAATAAACCCTTGCCAAGATTTCAAACCTTCTTGCTGTTAAATGATAATATTTACTGCGAATATTTTTTTATTTAAGATCAAAAAAATATTCGTTTTTAAATAACTCTACTTTTTAGGTTTACAATTTTGGCAGATAACTCCACTTTTGTCATATTTTTGTCAATCCTGAAATTGTATTTTCAAAAAATGAAATTATTTTGCTAATTTAAATAAAATGTAGAAAATCATTAAATATAATCCAATATCAAGTATAAAATTATATAATTAATAAAAAAAACCACTGTTTTTTGAAAATAAAAAACCCAGCCGAAGCTGGGTAAAAACTAATAACCATGAAAACTCAAATTAAACATGAGAATCGGAAAATAATAAACAATTACTGTGCCAAAGTTTGTGTTACGATTTCTTAATAAAAGTTATTTTTATGTTAAAAAAAAATTAAAATAAAAATCAAAGATATTTTTTGTAATTTTGCGCCATTAAAAAAATATACATTTATGTCTAACATTACATTCACTATGATTAAGCCTGATGCTGTTGCAGACGGACATATCGGTGCTATATTGGGTAAGATTGCTGAAGGAGGTTTTAAAATCAAAGCTTTAAAATTAACTCAGCTTACAGTTGCTGATGCAAAAAAATTCTATGAAGTACACGCTGAAAGACCATTTTATGGAGAATTAGTAGAATTCATGAGCTCTGGTCCTATCGTTGCAGCAGTTTTAGAAAAAGACAATGCAGTTGAAGACTTCAGAACATTAATCGGTGCTACTAACCCTGCAGAAGCTGCAGAAGGTACTATCAGAAAAATGTTTGCAAGAAGCATCGGAGAAAATGCAGTTCATGGTTCAGATTCTGATGAGAATGCATTAATCGAAGCTCAGTTTCATTTTTCAGGAAGAGAGATTTTCTAAGAAAATCATCTTACAAAATAAAAAATCCGGAGTTTTCTCCGGATTTTGTTTTGATATAAATGGGTGTTCCATATATATTAAAGGTTGTTTTCAATAGCTCCCACATTTTCTCTGTAGAGTTCCAGAGGTTTATTCAGTAAAACAGCAATGACAGTCATTTGTTTATCAAGTTTTTCCTTTGGAACATCAATATAAATAATTCCCGGTCTGTCGCTCCAGTACAGTTTATTGTAGATGGTATGAGGCAGCATAGTGCCTTCACCAACCACTCTTATTCTGGCAATCTCATTTTTTATTCCTTTCAGAGCAATAGGGCCGGTAGGCACTCCTTCCACAAAAAGATAAAGAGTCTGTTTGTCTTTTGACAGAGCGCTCATTCCTGAGTAATGACCAGCAGGAAGCCCTTTTCCTGTCTCAAATAAAGTTTCAGCATGTTTGCTTATCCATTCTGTGGTTTCTGGATTTGTTTTAGGTGTTTTTTTTATTTTCATGTCGAGACCATCATTGGTAAGACCTTTTTGTGTCAGTAAATTTTGATTATAGTTCAGAGCATTGGCGATATCATAGGCTGCTTCCCGGGTATTTTTGTTTTCCAGTATTTCGGAAAGAGGATGATCTTCTTTCTTAAAATCTTTCAGAAACGCAGGAGGTGTGTCAAAAGTAATTTCTGCCACGGTGACATCTTTGTCAAATTTTACATTGGAGAAATTCAGTGTCAGTGTTTTTTCAGCATTATAAGCCATTGTGATAACAGCAGATGGATCTCCCAGGATTTTTGCGGAAATAGGTTTTGTTGTCACTCCATAGATTTTTGTAAAGTTTTTGACTTCTTCCAGATAAAGGAATAAAGATTTTTTGGAGATTGATAAAGAAGATTTTCCTTTATAATTGTCAAAAGGAATACCTCGGGTGGTTTCATAAATGGCATGCTGATTTTTGGAAGTCCATCGCCCCAGATTTTTAAGAATTTCAATTTGCTCTTCCGGAATGGTTCCGTCCGACCTGGGTCCTATATCAAGCAGAAGATTCCCTCCCATGCTGATCACATCTGCAAGTGTTCTTACAATCATGTTGGGTGTCTTATAATTTTTGTCAAAAGGCTGATATCCCCAGGAATCATTCATGGTGTAACAAAGCTCCCAGTATGGATTTTGTGGTGCAACAACAGGAATACCCTGTTCAGGAGTATCGTAATCTCCGTGATTGTTAAGCCTCGAATTAATGATGATATTGGAATTGTATTTCTTGAGTAAATCCAGGGTTTGAGAAGCTTTCCATTCTTCGGAAGTATGTTCCCAGTCTCCATCGAACCAAAGAAGATCCGGAGAATATTGGCTAGAAAGCTCATTAAGCTGACCTTGATAATAGCTTAAAAAATTCTGCCAGCGTGCCGGATCACTTTTAAGTTCGTAACGCTTTTTTGTCCGGGTATTGATATCATAATACGGATGAGTCCAATCCGGCAACGAAAAATAAAGTCCTGTTTTTAATCCTGATTTTTTCAGAGCTGAAACAAAAGGGGTTAAAACATCCTTTTTTGCCAGAGAGTTTTGAGGAATGCTTGTCGCTTTTTCTGCTTTTGAGTTCCATAGTGATACTCCATCATGATGTTTTGTTGTAATGACAGCATATTTTGCTCCGGATTCCTTAATAAGATTTACCCATTGTTCGGGTTGGTATTTTGAAGCTGAAAAACCATTCAGCTGTTTCATGTAATTTTCGTGATTAATATAATTATTGAAGAAGGACCATGATTCGGATATTCCATTGACGGAGTAGATTCCCCAATGAATAAAAATACCCAGTTTTGCATTGTTGAACCATTCCATTTTTTTGCTGTTGTCCACTGTCTGAACCTGTGCATCGATACTGTGTGCAGATAACATCAATCCAAGGAAAACAGCTTTAATCAGACTACTTTTCATATCCAGATTTATTTTAGCATTAAATATAGATAAAGAAATTATTATAGTATAAAATAGTTTCTGATAATTGTTATCAAAACGTTTCTTATTATTGTATTTTTATAAATAGAACGTTTATTGTAAAATTGATTTGAAAAGAAATTATGAAAATTCCAGCAATATTAATGGCAAGTTTATTAGCGGTGAGTGTATCTGCGCAGACTACTAAACCGGAAGGTAAAACAAAAAAGTCCGTTAAAAAAGTAAAGAAAGCCACTTCTACAGATACGGTTGAAAAGAAAAAACCAGGAACGCCCAAGCCGGTTGTTAAAAAAGATACACTTGTGCTCCGTGGACATGGCTGCCCGGCTTGCGGAATGGGGTAGAAGATGAAAAAACCAATGTTAGGAGTGTCAATGATGGCAGAAGCGGATTTTGTTTCTGCTGTTTTGCCATTGTTGCAGAATAATTCCATCGACGTGATGGAGTGGTCTTTTGACACCCTTTATCATGCCAATGAATCGGATTGGCTCAGGGATCTGTTGAATTTTTATGCTGAAAATAACCGCTTGATAGGACATGGGGTTTATTACTCTTTATTTGATGCCAGGTGGACGGAAAGACAGGAAGAATGGCTGAAAAAACTAAAAGAAGAAGTTAATCTGCGGAAATACAATCATATTACGGAACATTTTGGTTTCATGAATACCGAAAATTTTCATCAGGGAGTACCGTTGCCGGTATCTTTACACTCCAAAACTTTACAAATAGGAAAAGACAGATTATACAGGCTGCAGGAAGCCGTAAATATTCCTGTGGGGATAGAAAATCTGGCATTTTCATTTTCCATTGAAGATGTGAAAGAACAAGGCGTTTTTCTTGACAAGCTCACGGAAGATACCAATGGATTTCTAATTCTTGATCTTCATAATATTTACTGTCAATCCTGTAATTTTGAATTAGAGATGCAGGAGATCATTGATTTGTACCCGCTGGATAAAGTCAAAGAAATTCATCTTTCGGGAGGAAGCTGGCAGGATAGTGTATATGGAAAAAAACAGGTGAGAAGAGATACTCATGATGATATTATTCCTCAGGATATTCTTTCTGTACTGCCATCTGTACTTACACAATGCGAAAATCTTGAATATATGATCATTGAAAGACTCGGCCATACTTTAAAGACAGACGAAGAAAGAGATCACTTCCTGGATGATTTTAGTAAAGTTAAAATGATCATTGAAGCTTCAGAGTTGAATGGGAAAGAAAAAAGTAACTGGAGCAAGATGGAAGTGGAACTTTCGGAAAAACCTTTGGAAGACCTGGTTTTATATGAAGAACAATCAAGGCTTACCCAACTTCTTTATGATAATGCAGATGTTGAAACCATTAAAGATCTGGATTTTTATTATTTTAAAACTGAAAAATGGGATGCTGAAATGATTCTTACTGCCCAGAATATCATTAAAAAATGGAATCCCTATTAATTCCATTCTCTGGCGAACAAAATCAAATGATATGAAAATGACAATATTAGTATTGATCATTACTGCTGCTGTTCTCACTGCTCTGATAGGAGAGTTTTCAGGCAGATGCGGGAGAGTTTTGAAAACAGATGGAATTTTCTGAATAATATCAGAACCGTTTTTTCCGTGATTTTGATCATTTTTGTGGTCTGTGCCTGTGTCTGGAACAAAAAAGTATGAAAAATATAATGGATTAAGTAAAAATACTTACTGTTAAATTAGGTGTTTCTACGCATGTGTACGTCTGGCTTTATTCAGATCTTTGTGTTGTTAGCAAGATAGTTTTAAACATTTTCAAATAAGTTGAAAAAAAGATTATAACCAAGACGACTTAAATTTCCAAACAAGAGAAAAGGCAGCCAATGGCTGCCTTTTGTTTATTGTTTTGATTCTTTTATATCTTTAAAAGTTCAATTGTTCTTTCCGGACTTTCGGCTGAGAAAACAGCATTTCCTGCAACAAGAACATCAGCTCCGGCTTCAAATAATTTGGAAGCGTTGTCAAGATTTACTCCTCCGTCTACCTCGATAAGCGCCGTAGAGTTGTTGCTTAAGATCAGATCTTTGGTTTCGGCTATCTTTTTATAAGTATTCTCAATAAATTTCTGGCCTCCAAAACCTGGATTTACGCTCATTAATAATACAAGATCCACATCAGCAATAATGTCTTCAAGCATTAATACCGGAGTAGAAGGATTTAAAACAACACCTGCTTTTGCTCCCTTACTCTGAATGTGGTGGATGGTTCTGTGAAGGTGAGTACATGCCTCATAATGTACAGAAACAAGATCAGCACCATGATTGATGAATTCATCAACATATTTTTCAGGTTCTACGATCATCAGATGAACATCTACGAATTTTTTAGCATGCTGCTGAACGGTTTTCATTACCGGAAACCCAAAAGAAATGTTAGGCACAAATCTTCCGTCCATTACATCAATGTGAAACCAGTCAGCCTGGGAATTATTCAGCATTTCAATGTCTCTTTGCAGATTCCCAAAGTCTGCCGATAAAAGGGATGGAGCAATAAGCTTCGTTTTCATTTTTACTTTTTATACTTTTACTTAGATTTCTTTCTTTCTTTCTTTCTTTCTTTAAAATGGATTAACAACCAAAAAATAATACAGGGAAATACATCCGAATATAATAGCTTCTACGATTGTTAATCTGATATGATTAATTTTAATAACTAATAATCTGTCAATTATAAATAATCCTAAAGGTACAAAACTGACAATTATCAACATCTCAAGGATCATGTTATATGCTGACCCTATTTTGGGAGGATAAAATATTTTATATACAGCTAAAAAGATGATATAGCTAAAAAAGACAACAGTTAAAACTGATATAAAAGTTGGTTTTCGGATTAGATGATAAAAGACGTTTTTCATTTTTATTAATGATACTTCAGTTTCATTTCTGGCTTGATCTTAAGAACCGTTTCATAGATAAGTTTAATCACATTACCTACATCTTCTTTAGATACCATTTCTACTGTAGTATGCATATAACGCAAAGGTAAGGAAATTAAAGCACTTGGTACTCCGCCGTTAGAATGGGCAAAAGCATCTGTGTCAGTTCCGGTAGCTCGGCTGGCGGCAGCTCTTTGGAAAGGTATTTTCTTGGTCTTTGCAGTATCAATAATCAGTTCTCTGATGGTATGATGAACACTTGGTGCAAAAAATACGACCGGTCCGACACCACATTTCTGATCTCCTTCTTTTTTCTTTTCAATCATCGGAGTGGTAGTATCATGGGTAACGTCAGTTACGATAGCAATATTCGGTTTGATGGTGTCAGCAATCATATCCGCACCGTATAAACCTACTTCTTCCTGCACAGAGTTTGTAATATAAAGTCCGAATGGGATAGATTTCTTATTTTCCTTTAAAAGTCTGGCAACTTCAGCAATCATGAAACCACCGATTCTGTTGTCCAGAGCTCTGCAGACAAAATATCTGTCGTTCATTTCAAAGAATTCATCCGGGTAAGTGATCATACATCCTACAAAGATTCCCATTTCTTCTACTTCCTTTTTAGAAGTAGCACCACAGTCGATAAAGATATTTTCGATTTTTGGAGTAGGTTCATTTTGATTGGTCCTTGTGTGAATAGCCGGCCATCCGAATACTCCTTTTACAATTCCGTTTTCACCGTGAATATGAACAACTTTTGAAGGAGCAATCGTCTGGTCAGAACCTCCGTTTCTGATCACGTAGATCAATCCGTCATCCGTAATATAATTGACGTACCATGAGATTTCATCAGCATGTGCTTCAATTACTACTTTAAATTCAGCTTCAGGATTGATGATCCCATAGCAGGTTCCATAATGATCTACTTCTACTTTGTCAACGTAAGGTCTGATGTAGTCCATCCAGACTTCCTGTCCTTTATGTTCGTAACCGGTTGGTGATGAAGTGTTTAAATATTTCTCTAAAAATTTCAAAGATTTCTTTTCAAATTTCATAAAAAGGAATGATTTTTGCGTTTAATTTTCGTTGTTATAAGTGTAAAAATAATGAATTTTAGTAAGACTATCTGCCTTTTTATTCTCTTTTTTGGAGTCAATGTTTTTGGCCAGAAGGATGGTATTGTCGCAAAACCGCTTAATCAGTATCCGCCTGAATCCCTGAAAGTGGATGAGCTTGGTAATAAATATTATTATGACGAGCAGCAGAAGATTAAGGTGTATGAAATCAATGGTGAGCCTGTAGTCGTTTTAGATGAGTTGGTTTTAGTAAATAAACCACGATTTAATAACCAGCTGGATAAGAATTACTATTACTTCCTGAATAAAAAGCTGTACAGAGTTTATCCTTTGTTTGTTACTGCACTCCAGCAGTACAGAGATATCCAGAAAGATATGAATGACATGGACAGTAAAGCCAAAAGAAAATTTGTAAGAGAAAGACAAAATATGCTTGCTGACCAATATGAAAAACAATTAAGAGATCTTACGACTACCGAAGGGCAGGTTTTTGCAAAGCTGATGAACAGGGCAACCGATAAAAATGTATTTGAAATTATCAAGGAATTAAGAGGTGGATGGAGTGCTTTCTGGTGGAATGTAAAAGGAAGAATGGCTGATATTGATCTGAAAGAACGCTATGATCCTCACGCTAACAGAAGTGATGAATTTATAGAGTCGTTACTGCAATCCAACTGGAACTCAGGTTATCTGCAGCCTTATCCCGGAGCCAATGATTTTAAAGTAAAAAAATAATATAAATTCCTGTAAGAATACTTACAGGAATTTTTCTTTTAATTTATCGAATACAATTTTATCTATTGGAAGAGGGAAGGGATTGTCTGGTCTGTCTATATCAATCCATTCTGTTTTTTCGATGCAGGGATCCAAAATAATAAAATCTTCCTCGTTAACAATATCTACTACATAATATATGGTAAGAAGCTGCTCATTCTCTCTGAAACGGGATACAAGAAAGTTTTCCTGAGTATAAAGATGTTCCAGAACATTGATCTTCACGTTAAGTTCTTCATCAAACTCACGATGCAGGCATTCCAGTACGCCTTCACCGAATTCTAATCCGCCACCCGGAAATTTCATTAAAGGTTCGCCGGCATATTCCTCAAATAAAGTCAGAACTTGTTTGTTTTTTACTGCACACGCATACACTCTAATGTTGATCTTATCTATCATATATATAATGTATAATATTTGTATAGCTAATGTAAGAAATTTTGTTGAGAAAAAGCTGGAAGTTGGAAGTGCGAAGCTGGGAGTTTTAACACTATTTATTCTTAATAATGTTGAAGTAGCATATCTTATATATATTGATTGTTATTTTTAAATAAAAAATCAAATTAATTAAGCAGCGGGCTGTAAACATCCAACATCCAACTTCAAGCTTCCATCTTCCATCCTATAATTTGATAGCATTAATCATCTCTCTCTTTCCAGGAGGTCCTTGCTTTTTCTCAACCTGGAAATTCAGTTCATGAAGGATTCTTCTCACACTGCCTTTAGAAGAGTAGGTGGTTAATAATCCATTAATGGCCATTTTGTCAGAAACCAGTTCAAATAATGGCTTTTCCCAAAGATCTGGCTGTACTCTGGCTCCAAAACAGTCAAAGTAAACAAGGTTTATTTTTGGCAGATCAATGTCTTTCAGGTCGAAAAAATCACATTCTATCTTTTTTAAATTGAATCCACTAATGATTTCTACTGACTTTTCCCAATCTGCCAGATGAATTTTCTGATAAATATTTTTAAACTCTGGGTTATCGAAAAGTTCAAAGTAAGCCAAATCCTTAACTTCGGATTCATTTATGGGGTATTTTTCCAGCGAAAAATAATTGATGACATGATTTTTGTCAGTTTTTAAATATTCATTAATTGTTACCAAAACATTCAAACCTGTTCCAAAACCGAGTTCTAAAATATTAATTTCGCAATCATTTACTAAATTAAGTCCATTTTTGATAAACACATGTTCGGCTTCCTGCAAGGCTCCGTGATGAGAATGATAGTTTTCATTTAAATCATTGATAAACAATGTTTTACTGCCGTCGTTGGTGGTCTTTATTTCTCTTTTCAAGCTATTTTTTTGTCAAATTTACTCTAAAATTTTTATATTTAGAAAATTATGTTAAATTTGTAGAACATCGTAAAAATTTTAAAAAATGATAATTCAAAAAACTGAAAACTCCAGAATTTCTACATTTGACCCTAACAATTTTTCATTTGGTGGTACTTTCATTGATCATATGATCATTTGTGAGTATGAAAACGGAAAATGGGGTGATGTAAAATTAGTTCCTTACGGTCCGATTCCATTTACACCTGCCATGATGGGAGTAAATTATGGACAAGCTTGTTTTGAAGGTATGAAAGCCTATAAAGACAAAGACGGGCAGGTTTTCCTTTTCAGGCCTGAAAAGAATTTTGAACGTATCAATAAGTCAGCGAAGCGTCTTGCTATGCCGGAAGTGACTGAAGAAATGTTTTTAGACGGATTGAAAGCTTTGGTAGATATTGACAGAGAGTGGATTCCACAGGGGGAAGGAATGTCACTTTATATCAGACCTTTGATTTTTGCCACAGAGGAAGCTTTGAAAGCAAGAGTATCAAATAAATATATGTTTGCCATTGTTGCAACACCTGCAAAGAGCTATTATTCTGAGCCGGTATCTGTGAAAATTTCTGATCACTATTCAAGAGCGGCAAACGGAGGTGTAGGTTCTGCAAAAGCTGCAGGTAACTATGCGGCTTCTTTCTATCCAACACAGTTGGCTATTGAAGAAGGTTATGAGCAAATCATCTGGACTGATGATGCTACTCACGAATATTTCGAAGAGAGTGGTACAATGAATGTGTTTGTTAGAATTAATGATACAATCTACACCCCTCCAACATCTGAGAAAATCCTTGACGGAGTAACAAGAGACAGCTTCATTCAATTAGCTAAGAAAAGAGGTATCGAAGTAAAAATAGAACCAATTCCTGTGAAAACAGTAATCGAAGCTTTAAAGAAAGGGGAGCTTAAAGAAGTATGGGGAGTAGGTACAGCAGTAGTAACCACTCAGTTCCAGGCATTAGGATATCAGGGAGAAAAACTTGAACTTCCAAGATTATCTGATGAAGAAAGCTATGCGGCTCTTCTTAAGAAAGATTTGGTAGACTTACAAACCAACTTATCTGAAGATCCGTTCGGATGGAGAGTGATGGTAGATCACGTATTGGAAACAGTGTAATACTATTGATATAACGATATGAAAGCCGGGTTTTCCCGGCTTTTTCGTATTGAAGTATTCACGTAAAATATACGAAGCGTTTTAGCGGAGATCAATACGTTACAACATTTACATATTTGTGTGTCAAGTTTTGTAATTGATTCGCGAAATGTGTATTTTCGCAAAAGTTTATGAAAAAAATAATCTTCATATCAGCCATAAGCCTGTTGAGTTGCAACAGAAATGCACAGACGGCCCATCCTCCTGTAGGTGGTGTTTTGAGCCAGAAAGATCTGGATGTTTCTAAGAACAGGATGAAAAATCTTAATATTATAGAACGTGGGCAGATTCAGGATTGGATCAGCGGCCAGTCTGTAAAGTATTATCCAACACAGCTTAATTATTGGGTAACGGTAGAAGGTTATGATCAAAGGGAAAGAAGGAAAGATGAAACTACAATTTCCTATTCTTATGATCTGTATGATTTTGATCAGACTAAAATCTATGATCAGCCTTTTGAAAGAAGAGATGCCAAATTCGGGCACTTTGATGAACTGAGAGCAGTGGAGAACGCTTTGCGTTTTATACATGATGGAGAGGAAGTAACACTTTTGGTACCGTCTTCTTTGGCCTACGGAACTTACGGAGACGAAAAAAAAATAGACAACGACATTCCATTAATCATAAAATTAAAAGCTTTATAAAAATATGAAATTGTTTAACAAGAATATAATTCTGGCAGCGGCAAGTATTTCGCTGATGAGTTGTACCCCAATTTATAAAAAAATGAACGTAGACAAAGAAACTTACGAAGGTCTTAATGACGGACTTTATGCCAATCTTCAAACTACAAAAGGTAACTTAATTGTAAAGTTTGAGGACAAGAAAGCACCAGTAACTGTAGCCAACTTTATCGGTCTTGCAGAAGGGAAAATCGACAACAAAGCTAAGGCTAAAGGAGTTCCTTACTATGACGGAACTATTTTCCACAGAGTAATCAAAGATTTCATGATCCAGGGAGGTGATCCTCAGGGAACTGGAATGGGAGATCCCGGATATAAATTCGAGGATGAGAAAAACGATCTTAAGCATACAGGAAAAGGTATTCTTTCTATGGCGAACTCTGGACCCAATACCAACGGCTCTCAATTCTTCATTACTGAAGTAGCTACACCTTGGTTAGACGGAAGACACACGATCTTCGGAAAAGTGGTAAAAGGAAATGATGTGATTGATGCGATTGCCAACGTTGAGAAAGGAGCTCAGGATAAACCTAAAACTGATATCGTTTTAGAAAAAGTTTCTGTTTTCAGCAAAGGTGACGAGTACAAGCACTACGATGCGGCTAAAACTTTCAATGAAGGAAAAGCTAAAATTGCAGAAAACAATAAAGCTTTCATCGCTAAAGAAGAAGCTGAAAAGAAGAAAAGAGAAGAAGAATTTAAAGCTAACCAGGAGAAATTGGTGGAAAACCTAAAAGCTGGTATGCAAAAAACTGAATCAGGTCTTTACTATAAAATCACAAAAACAGCTGACGGTAAAGCTCCTAAAGCGGGTGATAACGTATCTGTACACTATGCAGGTAAATTGGTAGACGGAACTGAATTTGATTCTTCGTTCAAGAGAAACGAACCCATCGAAATTCCAATCGGAATGGGAAGAGTAATCAAAGGATGGGATGAAGGTATCCTGTTATTGAAAGAAGGTGAAACTGCTACATTATTGATCCCGCCAGCAATGGCTTACGGAGAAAGAGGAGCAGGAGGAGTGATCCCGCCAAATTCCTGGTTAGTTTTCGATGTTGAGCTTGTAAAAGTGAAATAACAATAAAATAGGCTGCCTGAGGGGCAGCCTATTTTATTGTTATCTTAATTATAATTGTGTACTTTAATTAAGTTATTATCATTTGTTTGATTACAAGCTCTATAGCGGTGTATAAATAATGTGTAAAAAAGAAACACCCTGAGTATAGCTGGCTGTTCCTCCTGAACTTGTTACACAGCTTATTACTTCTCCCGCATTCAGTAATTTTACAAAGGTTCCCCCAAAAGACCTTTTACTTCCTACTAGTTTGGTGCCGGAAAATGCCCAGCTATCCTGGCCTGCGTTAATATATAAACTAACCGCAGCATTTGGATCTATATTCTCAAGCTTTACTCCTGCTACAATCTGATACACTCCTGTCTTTGCCACTGTGTATGTGCTGCCTGATGCATTCCAGGTACCTGAGCCTGATGAATTAATGTTGACTGATCCGAATTTTACAGTGTTCATCGCCCCATTTCCTGGCATATAAGTCGGGATAGATGATGTTTGTTGGGCATTGAAAATATTATTAGGTATTTTCAGGGAATTGATAAAGTTGCTGGTGCTGATTTGCGAAATAGCACCGCCACTGTCTGCCAGTACAATTCCTGAATTAAGAGCAGTATTGACATAATCTATCTTTCGGATTCTTGCATTACCATTTACATCCAGCGTCCGATTTGGATTGTTCAGGCCAACGCCTACATTTCCATTTGAGGTGATTGTTACTCTAGGCGTATTATTAGTGTTAAGATTTAGAGCATTAGCAGTAGTAGTTCCTACATAAGCAGCTCCTCCCCCGATATAGGTTTTCAGATTAATCGAACCATTGGTGTGGTTGATTCCAAAACTATTATCCGGTGTCTGGACAGTCAGTTTCGTATCGGGTGTATTGGTTGCTACTCCTACATTTCCATTTGAGGTGATTGTAACTTTAGATGTATTATTGGTCGTCAAATTAAAATCATTGGGAGTAACGGTTCCCATATAGGCAGCTCCTCCCCCAATATAGGTTTTCAGATTAATCGAACCATTGGTGTGGTTGATTCCAAAACTATTATCCGGTGTCTGGACAGTCAGTTTCGTATCGGGTGTATTGGTTGCTACTCCTACATTTCCATTTGAGGTGATTGTAACTTTAGATGTATTATTGGTCGTCAAATTAAAATCATTGGGAGTAACGGTTCCCATATAGGCAGCTCCTCCCCCAATATAGGTTTTCAGATTAATCGAACCATTGGTGTGGTTGATTCCAAAACTATTATCCGGTGTCTGTACGGTTAGTTTCGTATCGGGTGTATTGGTTGCTACTCCTACATTTCCATTTGAGGTGATTG